>NZ_KB944480.1:0-49622 GCF_000389805.1 Cupriavidus sp. GA3-3 | reverse complement strand
CTAATCTTTCGACTAGTTATCCCCCACTACAGGGCACGTTCCGATGTATTACTCACCCGTTCGCCACTCGCCACCAGGCCGAAGCCCGTGCTGCCGTTCGACTTGCATGTGTAAGGCATGCCGCCAGCGTTCAATCTGAGCCAGGATCAAACTCTTCAGTTCAATCTCTGTGTGGACCCGAAGGTCCTCGCTCTTTCGAGCGGTCGCTCACTCTCAGAAAACTGACTGACCAGATCCGAAGATCCAGTCACGTTTTGCTGTGCGAGCACTGTATAACTTGTGAAGCAACACTGTCCGAAGACAGCGGCGTCCGCTACCCAGCGCCCACACTTATCGGTTGTTTGGTTGTTAAAGAACTTCGCCGCCGGCTTTGCCGTTCAGCGCCGCTGCGTTGTCTGCAGCAGAGAAACGAGATTATGCAGAGCTTTCTTCGCTTCGTCAACCGTTTCAGCATCTTTTTTTGCTGCGGCCAGCGCGCCAACTTCGCTGCGCCAACCATCCCGGTCGACCCCGCATCCCTTGCTGCGTCTGCTTTGCAGCGCTGCGTTGTGTGTTGCGAGGGGGCGAATATTAGGCCGGATTCGCGCACCTTGCAACAACTTTGTCACAACGATCCGCTAGGGGTTCCGGGGATTATGTCGTAAGCCATTGAGTGGCAAAGGAAATCCCCGAAATGACGAGTGCGGGAGAAACATAATACCCCCGCACTGCCCTCGGGTATTCCCTGATCCGGGCCTTAGCGATGCTGGAAATTCGGGCTGCGCTTCTCGACGAAAGCAGCCATGCCTTCCTTCTGGTCTTCGCTGGCGAAGGTGGCATGGAACAGCCGGCGCTCGAAGTGCACGCCTTCGGCCAGCGTGGTCTCGTAGGCGGCGTTGACCGACTCCTTGATCATCATGACCACCGGCAGCGAGAACCCGGCGATGGTTTCGGCAGCCGCCAGCACTTCGTCCAGCAGCTTGTCGGCCGGTACCACGCGCGATACCAGGCCCGAGCGCTCGGCTTCGGCGGCATCCATCATGCGCGAGGTCAGGCACAGGTCCATGGCCTTGGCCTTGGACACCGCGCGCGGCAGGCGCTGGGTGCCGCCGGCGCCGGGCATGGTGCCCAGCTTCACCTCGGGCTGGCCGAACTTGGCCGAATCCGCCGCGATGATGATGTCGCACATCATCGCCAGCTCGCAGCCGCCGCCCAGCGCATAGCCGGCCACGCCGGCAATCACCGGCTTGCGGATCTTGCGGATGGTTTCCCAGTTGCGCGTGATGTAATCGCCCTTGTACACATCCATGAAGGAATACTTGGCCATCATGCCGATATCGGCGCCGGCGGCAAAGGCGCGCTCGCTGCCGGTAATGACGATGGCGCCGATGCCCTCATCCTGGTCGAAGGCGGTCAGCGCGGCGCCAAGCTCGTCCATCAGCGCGTCATTGAGCGCGTTCAGGGCCTTCGGGCGGTTCAGCGTGACCAGGCCAACACGGCCACGGGTTTCGACCAGGATGTTTTCGTACGGCATGTCTTCTCCTATGTATTTGCAGGCGGATGGCACTGTCGCCACCGGCTGCGGGCTATTCTGCCACCTGTTGTGGCGTGGCGGCGCAGGCGCCCCCTAGAGCATGTGCGCCAGGAATTCGCGGGTGCGCGCGTGAGCTGGGGTCCCGAACACTTCCTCAGGCGACCCTTCCTCAAGAATCCTGCCCTCATCCATGAACACGACGTGGTTTGCCACTTCCCGCGCAAACCCCATCTCATGCGTGACGACCAGCATGGTCATATGTTCTTCGGCCAGTTGCCGCATGGTGCGCAGCACCTCCCCGGTCAGTTCCGGGTCCAGCGCCGAGGTCGGCTCGTCGAACAGCATGATGTCGGGCTCCATGGCCAGCGCCCGCGCAATCGCCACCCGCTGCTTCTGGCCGCCGGACAGGCGCGCCGGGTAGCTGTCCCGCTTGGCCAGCAGGCCGACCTTGCGCAGCAGCTCTTCGGCCTTGGGCACCACCGCGTCGCGCGCCAGTCCCTTGACGGTCATGGGGGCTTCGATGATGTTCTGCAGCACCGTCATATGCGGAAACAGGTTGAACGACTGGAACACCATGCCCATCTTCCGGCAGATGCGCCGCACTTCAGCGTCCGGCACATATCTGGCTGTGCCGTCAGGGCCGGCGGCCGTCAGCGCCTCGCCTTCGATTTCAAGGGTGCCGCGGTCAATCACCTCAAGATGATTCAGGCAGCGCAGCAAGGTACTCTTGCCCGAGCCCGAGGGCCCGATCACCGCGGTGACATCCCCCTTGCGCAAGGTCAGGGAGACACCGCGCAAGACCTCCAGTGGCCCGAACGATTTGAACAGATCCCGCGCCGCGATCATGATGCCGGGCGCATTGTGGGAATTGGCGCCGGTCGGGCTAGTCATCATGTTTGGCATAGCGTTTTTCGAGATTCTGGAAGAACCAGGTCAGAATCAGCGTCATCACCAGATAGAAGAGCGCAGCGACCAGAAAAGGCGTGGTGGTGAAATCCCGCTGCACGATGCCGCGCGCGGTGCGAAGAATATCGTTGAGGGCCAGCACGTAGATCAGGGACGTGTCCTTGATCAGCGTAATGGTTTCATTGCTGACCGGCGGCAACACCCGGCTGACCATCTGCGGCAGCACGACCCGCCGCATGGTCTGGAAATAGGTCATGCCCAGCGCCTTGCTGGCCTCATACTGGCCGCGATCGACCGACTTGATCCCGGCGCGGAAGATTTCCGCGAAATAGGCCGCGTAGTTCAGGGCGAAAGCCACCACCGCCGCGGGAAAGTCAGGCAGGCGCACGCCGATGACGGGCACGAACGGCAGTGCGAAATAAATAAACAGCATCTGCAGCATCAGCGGCGTGCCGCGCATCAGCCAGATATAGCCATTGACCAGGCCGCTCAGCCACGGCCATGACGAGATGCGTGCCAGCGCCAGCGCCAGCCCCAGCGGCACTGACAGGGCGAGCGTGATGGCGAATAGTGTGAGCGTGACTTGCGCACCCTGCGCCAATGGCGCCAGAAGAGATAAGACGTAGTCCATGCTCGCGCGAAACAAGAAGGAGGTGGGATCCCGGGCGCCGGGACGGCGCCCTGGGTCCGGACATGGCGCGGCGCCCTGCCTGAACGGCGCAGGGCGTCACGCAGCGTCTGGATTACTTGGTGATGTCAGTGCCGAACCACTGGGTGGCGATGCGGGCTGCCGTGCCATCCTGCTTCATCGAGGCCAGGGTCTTGTCGAGCTTGCCGAGCAGCTCGGCGTCATCCTTGCGCACGCCGACGCCATATTCTTCCGTGCCGAAGTTTTCCTCCAGCACCTTGTATTCGCCGGCACGCTTGCTGATCAGGTAGCGGCCTACCACTTCATCCACCACAATTGCGTCAAGGCGGCCGGTCGACAGGTCCATCAGCGCCGTCACGTTATCGCCGAAGGTCTTGAGTTCCTTCAGACTGGCGGCGACCTGGCTTTCCTTCTTGATCGCATCCACCGCGCTGCTGCCGTCCTGCGCGCCGACGATGCGGCCGGCCAGGTCGGCCTTGGCTTTCACCGGCGAGCTGGCACCGACGATGACGATCTGGTGGTTGGTCATATAGGGCGCGGTGAAGCTGATGTTCTTCTTGCGCTCTTCGGTGATGGTCAGCCCGTTCCACAGCACATCCACGCGCTTGCCGTTAAGTTCCGCCTCCTTGGCGCTCCAGTCGATCGGCTTGAACTCGACCGTCATGCCGAGACGGCGGCTGGCCTCCTTGGCCATGTCGATATCGAAGCCGACCAGCTCGTTGTTGTTATCGCGAAAACCCATGGGCGGGAAGTTGTCGTCCAGGCCGACAATGATCTTGGTGGCCGTGTCGGCGCCGGCAGCGGAGGCCGCTTCTTTCTTGCCGCACGCCGCAAACAGGGCCACGGACGAAATCAGGAGTAATGCAGCGATCTTCTTCATAGGAATTCCAATGCGAATAGGCGAGCATGCCGGGATCCGCACACAGATGTCGGCCGGCAGGTTTCAGATTGTTGTTGGCAGCGCGATTATAGAGCGACGCCCGCGCCCGGCATTGCGGACCCTGCCGGCCTTGGAAGCCACGTGCCAACCGGCAGCCCAAAATAGTGCTAACATTTGCCGACCGACTGGTCGGTTTATTTAAGAGGCGCCGTCGACAACAGCCGCCCGCGCCGACCGCGACAAAATATCCGGCAGGAGACAACCCAATGCCCCCGATGTCCACCTCCGCTGGCCAGCCGGTCAGCATCGATGCCGGCCCGGTCTTGCTGCAATGGCAGGGCCCGGTGGCCGTGATCACCCTGAACCGCCCCGACAAGCTCAACAGCTTCACCCGCGCGATGCACCAGGCGCTGCAGCAGGCGCTCGACCATGTCGAGGCCGGCGGCGCGCGCGCCCTGCTGCTGACCGGTGCGGGCCGTGGCTTCTGCGCCGGCCAGGACCTGGCCGACCTGGATTTCACGCCGGGGCACATGACCGACCTGGGCGAGCTGATCGATACCTGGTTCAACCCGCTGATCCGCCGGCTGCAGGCCCTGCCGCTGCCGGTGGTGGCCGCGGTCAACGGCACCGCGGCCGGCGCCGGGGCCAACCTGGCGCTGGCCTGCGACATGGTGCTGGCGGCGCGCTCGGCCAGCTTTATCCAGGCTTTCGTCAAGATCGGGCTGGTGCCGGATTCGGGCGGCACCTGGCTGCTGCCGAAGCGCATCGGCATGGCGCGCGCGCTGGGCCTGGCCATGACCGGCGAGCGGCTGAGCGCCGAAGAGGCCGAGAAATGGGGGCTGGTCTGGGAGACCATGGACGACCCGCTGCTGCCGGAACAGGCGCTGGCGCTGGCCACGCACCTGGCCGGGCAGCCGACCCGCGCGCTGGCCGCGATCAAGCGCGCCATGCATGCCAGCGCCACCGCCACGCTGGACGCCCAGCTGGACCTGGAGCGCGACCTGCAGCGCGAGCTCGGCCAGTCCGCCGACTATGCTGAGGGCGTCAACGCCTTCCTCGAAAAGCGCGCCCCGCACTTCACCGGCAAGTAAGCCGCGCGGGCCTGCCCGCCACTCTATATAGGAGACCAGCTTGAAACAGGACCCCCAGGCCCTCGCCGAAGCGGCCGCCGCCGCCATGTATGAAGCCGACACCTGCAGCCGCTGGCTGGGCATCACGGTCGAGGCCGTGCGGCCCGGCTACGCCCGGCTGACCATGCCGGTGCGCAAGGAATTCCTCAACGGGCACGGCATCTGCCACGGCGGCCTGATGTTCACGCTGGCCGATTCGACCTTCGCTTTTGCCTGCAACAGCCATAACATCAACACCGTGGCGGCAGGTTGCAGCATCGAGTTCCTCAAGCCCGTGCACGGCGGCGACGTGCTGACCGCCGAGGCCACCGAGCAGGTCCTGTCCGGCCGGCACGGCATCTACGATATCCGCGTGACCAACGCCGCGGGCCAGGTGGTGGCGATGTTCCGCGGCAAGTCGGCGCAGATCAGGGGACATGTGGTGCCGCCGCCGGAAGGGACGGAAGGCACCTGAGCAAATCCGGCAAGATACTTAAGATAAACGCCCCCGTGCAGGAGACGACATGAGCACGCGCCTGACCGATCTGCCCCTGGATGCGATCGAGACCGCCAGCCGCGCCGAGCTGCAGGCCTTGCAGCTGGAGCGGCTGAGATGGTCGCTCAACCACGCCTACGCCAATTCGCCGGTGTACCGCCGCAAGTTCGACGAAGCCGGGGTCCACCCCGACCAGCTGCATTCGCTGGCCGACCTGGCGCGCTTCCCGTTCACCAGCAAGCAGGACCTGCGCGACAACTACCCGTTCGGCATGTTCGCGGTGCCGCAGGACCGCGTGGCGCGCATCCACGCCTCGTCCGGCACCACCGGCAAGCCCACCGTGGTCGGCTACACGCTCCAGGACATCGACAACTGGGCCACGGTGATGGCGCGCTCGATCCGCGCCTCGGGCGCGCGGCGCGGCGACAAGGTGCACATCAGCTACGGCTACGGGCTCTTTACCGGCGGCCTGGGCGCCCACTACGGCGTGGAAAAGGCCGGCCTGACCGCGATCCCCTTCGGCGGCGGCCAGACCGAGCGCCAGGTGCAGCTGATCCAGGACTTCAAGCCCGAGGTCATCATGGTGACGCCCAGCTATATGCTGGCGATCGCCGACGAGTTCGAGCGCCAGGGCATCGACCCGGCCAGCAGCTCGCTGCGCGTGGGCATCTTCGGCGCGGAGCCGTGGACGCCGGAAATGCGGCTGGCGATCGAGAAGCGCATGGGCATCTCGGCAGTCGATATCTATGGCCTGTCAGAGGTGATGGGCCCGGGCGTGGCCAATGAGTGCGCCGAGACCAAGGACGGGCCGACCATCTGGGAAGACCATTTCTACCCCGAGATCATCGATCCCGACACCGGCGCAGTGCTGCCCGACGGGGAGTTCGGCGAGCTGGTGTTCACCTCGCTGACCAAGGAGGCGATGCCTGTGGTGCGCTACCGCACCCGCGACCTGACCCGGCTGCTGCCGGGCACGGCGCGCCCGGCATTCCGCCGCATGGAGAAGATCACCGGCCGCACCGACGACATGATGATCGTGCGCGGGGTCAACGTGTTCCCGTCGCAGATCGAGGAACAGATCCTCAAGCACGCCGAGCTGGCGCCGCACTACCAGTGCGTGCTGGCCAAGGACGGCCACATGGACACGCTGACGGTGCGCGTGGAATGCGCCCACGGCAGCGAGCCCGCGCTGGCGCAAGGCGCGCGCGAGCGGCTGGCGCAGGAGATCAAGGCCTATATCGGCGTCACCGCCGGCATCGAGGTGCTGCCGGAGGGCGGCGTCGAGCGCTCGGTGGGCAAGGCGCGGCGGATCGTCGACCAGCGCCCGCGCTGAGGGCTGTCCACCATGAAGAAAGGGCGCCGCGATGGCGCCCTTTTTGCGTTGCCGAGGTCAGCTGCGCGGCATCAGCACCCACATGCGGCCGCCCTGCTTCATGCGGCCCGCGGTCTCGCCGGCGGCATCGCCCGCACCCCAGAAGAAATCCGCGCGCACCCCGCCCTTGATGGCGCTGCCGGTGTCCTGCGCGAACATCAGCCGCTGGATCGGCTCGGTCGACAGCGGGCGCGTGGTCGACAGGAATACCGGCACCCCCAGCGGGATGGTGGCCGGGTCGACCGCGATCGAGCGCTCCGCGGTCAGCGGCACGCCCAGCGCGCCCACCGGGCCGTCGTTGTTGGCCGGCAGCTCGCGGAAGAAGACAAAGCGCGGGTTGATGTTGAGCATCTCGTCGACGCGGCCCGGGTTGGCGCGCGCCCACGCCTTGATGCCCTGCATGGTGGCCTGTGCCGGCGTGATCTCGCCGCGGTCCAGCAGCCATTTGCCGAAGGAGCGGAACGGCTGTTCGTTGGTGCCGCCGAAGCCCACCCGCATGATGCTGCCATCGGCCATGCGGATGCGGCCCGAGCCCTGGATCTGCAGGAAGGCGGCCTCGACCGCGTCATCCACCCAGACCAGCTCGCTGCCGCGCATGGCCGGGTTCTGCAGCAGCTCGGCGCGGGCCGGCAGCGGGCGGTTGCCGAACTGCGCCGGCTTGCGGTACAGCGGCACCTGGAACTTGCCCTGGCGCGTGCGCGAGCCGTGCAGGATCGGTTCGTAGTAGCCGGTGATCAGGCCGTAGTCAGTGCCATCGCCGTTGACCACGCGGTACGGCTGGAAGTTGCTTTCGAAATAGGCGCGCATGGCGTTGAGGTTGCCGGCATCGACCATCATGCCGGCGGCACAGGCGCGGCTCCACTCGGCGCGCTTCTTCAGCGCCTGGCAGCTGGCCTGCAGCGCGGGCCAGGCGGCGCGCACGTCGTCCTGGGCCCAGCCGCCGATCTCGGCCCAGCTGGCGGCCTGCAGACTGCCTTTCTGCGACGAGGCCGTCGGCGGCGTGGTGCCGGCCGGGCCGGTCTCGATGCGCGGCGGCGGGCCGCTCATGCAGCCGGCCAGCAGCACGGCCGCGCCGGACAGCGCCAGCCAGCCGCGAATGCGCAGCGAGCGCCAGGGAGAAACCGGGGAAATCGGGAAAGAGTCTGCGTATGCCATCTTGCTATTGTTCAAAATCCGGGCCGGCGCAGCTTGCGGGGCCGATTGCCCCTACAATCCCACCGTCATCCTTCAACCACCGCCTGCGCCCCCGCGGGCCTGCGCTGCATCCGCCATGAGCAAGTTCTTCGAAGCCCATCCCATGCTGCTGTTCGCCCTGGAAGCCGGCGTGGCGCTGTTCCTGCTGATCTTTATCGTGGTCTGGACCATGGGCACGGCGAAAAAGAACCCGCGTCCCACGCGCGCCCCGTCCGAGCATCCGTCGCGCCAGCCGGCGCAGGGCGCCGCTCAAGCGCCGCCGCAGGATCAGGACAGCGCATCGCGCCAATAGGTTCCCGGCAGGGTCAGTGCAGCATGCGCGGCAGCACCAGCGCGAATTCAGGGATCGGCACCTCGAAGCGGTGGCCGTCCTCGGCCACGCAGAAGTATTCGCCCTTCATCGATCCCACCGGGGTCGAGATGGTGGCCCAGCTGGTGTATTCGAAATGCTCGCCCGGCTTGAGCAGCGGCTGGTGGCCGACCACGCCCAGGCCCGCCACTTCCTGCGTGCCGTTGTCGCTGTCGGTGATGACCCAGTGGCGCGAGATCAGCTGCGCCGCCACCTCGCCGGTATTGTGGATGGTAATGGTGTAGGCGAAGGCATGGCGCCCGCGCTCAGGTTCTGACTGGTCCGGCAGGTACTGGGTGCGTACCGAGACGGAGAAAGCGTACTCGCTCATCGTGGGCAGGGCCGGCGTGAGGCGCCAGGCAGGGAAGTGGGTAGCCGCATTGTGCGGGATGGCCGCGGCACGGGCAAGAGCACGGGCAAGATCACCGAGCGCCGGGGCAGCGGTAGAATATAGCCCTTTCAGGTCCGGGCCGCGCCGGACGCCCCGCCTGATCCCCTCTGGCGCCCGCCCCTGGGCGCGCCAGAGACGCAAAAAACAGCATTCCCCAGCACCCCACCTCCTAGCCGCCGACATGAGCACGCCCACCTACCGCATCGCCCCGTCCATCCTGTCCGCCGACTTTGCCCGCCTGGGCGAGGAAGTGCGCCGCGTGACCGAGGCCGGCGCCGACTGGATCCACTTCGACGTGATGGACAACCATTACGTGCCCAACCTGACCGTGGGCCCGCTGGTGTGCGAGGCGATCCGCCCGCACGTGACCGCGCCGATCGACGTGCACCTGATGGTGCGCCCGGTGGACCGGATCATCCCGGACTTTGCCAAGGCGGGCGCCAATATCATCACCTTCCACCCGGAAGCCAGCGAGCACGTGGACCGCTCGCTCGCGCTGATCCGCGACCACGGCTGCCAGGCCGGCCTGGTGTTCAACCCGGCCACGCCGCTGCACCACCTGGACCACGTGATGGACCGCCTGGACGTGATCCTGCTGATGTCGGTCAACCCGGGCTTCGGCGGCCAGTCGTTCATTCCCGAGACGCTCAACAAGCTGCGCGCCGTGCGCCAGCGCATCGATGAGTACACCGCCCGCACCGGCCGCACCATCCTGCTGGAAGTGGACGGCGGCGTGAAGGTAGACAACATCGCCGAGATCGCCGCGGCCGGCGCCGACACCTTCGTGGCGGGCTCGGCCGTGTTCGGCAAGCCCGATGCGGACGGCGGTTACCGCGGCATCATCTCGGCGCTGCGCGGCGAACTGGCCAAGGCCGGGCAATGACCGAGGGAGTGTTCCTGCGCCGCAACGACTGGCGCGGCATCGAAGGCGTGATCGTCGACCTCGACGGCACCATGGTCGACACCGCGGGCGACTTCCACGCCTCGATCAACGCCATGCTGCTGGCGCTGGGCCGCCAGCACCCCAACCTGGGGCCGGCAGCGCCGATGTCGGAGGCGGAGATCGTCAGCTATGTCGGCAAGGGCTCGGAAAACCTGATCCGGCGCGTGCTGGACGCGCGCTTCTCGCCGCTGCACGCCAACAGCCTGTTCGCCGACGCCTATGCGCTGTACGACCGCGAGTACATCCGCATCAACGGCCAGTTCTCGCAGGTCTACCCCGGCGTGCGCGAAGGCCTGGCGGCGATGAAGGCGGCCGGGCTGCGCCTGGCCTGCGTGACCAACAAGCCCTACAGCTTCACCGAGCCGCTGCTGGCCAAGACCGGCCTCGCCCAGTACTTCGAGCTGGTCTACGGTGGCGACGCCTTCCCGCTGCGCAAGCCCGACCCCTTCCCGCTGCTGAAAGTGGCCGACGCCTTCGGGCTGGAGCCGTCGGCAATGGCGGCGCTGGGCGACTCGGAAAACGACGCGCAGGCGGCCCGCGCGGCCGGCATGGGCGTGCTGCTGGTGCCCTATGGCTACAACCATGGCAACCCTGTACAAGCCGTTGACGCCGATGGTATAGTCGACTCCATTGCCCACGCCGCAGCGCTGTTTGCAGCACACTGGGCAGGTCATCGATAGTCCGAATTTCGTCGATCCCGACCAAACCCCAAACATTTCATGTTTCTCAACCGCAAACGCATCTCTTCTGGCAGTGATCGGCAGGCTTGGCCCTGGCGTCGCTGGCGCGCCTCCCAACAGGCGTAAAGTGCGTTCGCGAGTCTGCTGACGAGCCCTCGACCCGAGGGCCTCGCCACACCGGCCCAGCTGCCGGGCATTCCCACCAAAACCCGCCGCAAGCCAGCGTAGCCGCCATATTCGTGTGCTACGTTTAGCTCAAGAACGCGCCGCACGCCCTTCCCCGGCCGTGTGCAGTCTTGTCCGCAAGCCGCTTGCACCACGGCCCGCCAACGGGGCGGGTATCCATTCGCTCCAGCCTGATTGCCGACAAGCGGCGCCGCGCCCCTCCACCGCGCAGCGCGCGCCGCACAAGAGGACCGACATGACCGAACTGGAATTCAAATCGCTGGCCGACCAGGGCTACAACCGCATCCCGCTGATCGCCGAGGCCTTTGCCGACCTGGAAACGCCGCTGTCGCTGTACCTGAAGCTGGCCCAGTCGCAGACGCGCGGCGTCAACACCTTCCTGCTGGAATCGGTGGTGGGCGGCGAGCGCTTCGGGCGCTTTTCGTTTATCGGCCTGCATGCCCGCACGCTGCTGCGAGCCTTCGGCAACCGCACCGAGGTGGTGACCGACGGCAAGGTGGTGGAAACCCACGAAGGCAACCCGCTCGACTTCATCGCCGAGTTCGAACAGCGCTTCAAGGTGGCGCTGCGCCCGGGGCTGCCACGCTTCTGCGGCGGCCTGGCCGGCTACTTCGGCTACGACGCGGTGCGCTATATCGAGAAGAAGCTCGCCGACACGCACAAGCCCGATGACCTGAACCTGCCGGACATCCAGCTGCTGCTGTGCGAGGAACTGGCCGTCATCGACAACCTGTCGGGCAAGCTCTACCTGATCGTCTACGCCGACCCGACCACGCCGGAAGCCTATTCGCGCGCCCGCCAGCGCCTGCGCGAGCTGCGCATGAAGCTGCGCCAGCCGGTGGATGTGCCGGTCACCAGCCCGTCGGTGCAGACCGAGGTCTACCGCGAATTCGCCAAGGCCGACTACCTGGCCGCGGTGCACAAGGCCAAGGAATACATCATGGCCGGCGACATGATGCAGGTGCAGATCGGGCAGCGCCTGGTCAAGCCTTACCGTGACGCGCCGCTTTCGCTGTACCGCGCGCTGCGTTCGCTGAACCCGTCGCCGTACATGTACTTCTACAACTTCGGCGACTTCCAGGTGGTGGGCGCCTCGCCGGAGATCCTGGTGCGCCAGGAAGAACGCAAGGTCGGCACCAACGGCGACATGCGCAGCGAACACATCGTCACCATCCGCCCGCTGGCCGGCACGCGCCCGCGTGGCAATACGCCGGAGAAGGACGCCCAGCTCGCCACCGAGCTGCTGCAGGATCCGAAGGAGATCGCCGAGCACGTGATGCTGATCGACCTTGCGCGCAACGATATCGGCCGCATCGCCGAAACCGGTTCGGTCAAGGTCACCGACAAGATGGTGATCGAGAAGTACTCGCACGTGCAGCATATCGTCAGCTCGGTCGAAGGCACGCTGCGCGAAGGCATCAGCAACCTGGACGTGCTGCGCGCGACCTTCCCGGCCGGCACGCTGTCGGGCGCGCCCAAGGTCCATGCGATGGAGATCATCGACGAGCTGGAACCGCGCAAGCGTGGCATCTATGGCGGCGCGGTGGGCTACCTGTCGTTCGGCGGCGAGATGGACCTGGCGATCGCGATCCGCACCGGCATCGTCAAGGACGGCAACCTCTACGTGCAAGCCGCCGCCGGCATCGTTGCCGACTCGGATCCCGAAGCCGAATGGAGGGAAACCGAAGCCAAGGCGCGCGCCGTGATCCGCGCCGCCGAGCAGGTCCAGGATGGCCTGGACTCCGACATCTGAGAGAACAGGAGACAGACGCCATGCTGCTGATGATCGACAACTACGATTCGTTCACCTATAACCTGGTCCAGTATTTCGGCGAACTGGGCGAGGACGTGCGCACCTACCGCAACGACGAGATCACCATCGAGGAGATCGAGGCGCTCAAGCCGGACCACATCTGCGTCTCGCCCGGGCCGTGCAGCCCGAAGGAAGCCGGCATCTCGGTGGCGGCGCTGCAGCACTTTGCCGGCAAGATCCCGCTGCTGGGCGTGTGCCTGGGCCACCAGGCCATCGGCGAGGCCTTTGGCGGCAAGGTGATCCGCGCCAAGCAGGTGATGCACGGCAAGGTCAGCACCATCGAGACCACGCAGCAAGGCGTGTTCGCCGGACTGCCCAGGCACTTCGACGTGACGCGCTATCATTCACTTGCGATCGAGCGCGAAACCCTGCCCGATTGCCTGGAGATCACCGCCTGGACCCCGGACGGCGAGATCATGGGCGTGCGCCACAAGACGCTCGCCGTTGAAGGCGTGCAGTTCCATCCCGAGTCGATCCTGTCCGAACATGGCCATGCGCTGCTGGCCAACTTCGTCAAGGCGCCGCGATGAGACTGCTCGATTCCGCACCTTCCAGCCCGCACCACGCCATCCAGACTGTCAACGAGAACGCCATGATCACGCCGCAAGAAGCCCTGACGCGCTGCATCGAGCACCGCGAAATCTTCCATGACGAGATGCTGCACCTGATGCGGCAGATCATGCAGGGGCAGATCTCGCCGGTGATGGCCGCCGCAATCCTGACCGGCCTGCGCGTCAAGAAGGAAACCATCGGCGAGATCTCCGCCGCCGCGCAGGTGATGCGCGAGTTCGCCAACAAGGTGCCGGTGGCCGATCGCGAAAACTTCGTCGATATCGTCGGCACCGGCGGCGATGGCTCGCACACCTTCAATATCTCGACCGCATCGATGTTCGTCGCGGCCGCCGCCGGCGCCAAGATCGCCAAGCATGGCAACCGCGGCGTCAGCTCCAAGTCGGGCAGCGCGGACGTGCTGGAAGCGCTGGGCGTGAACATCATGCTGACGCCCGAGCAGGTCGGCCAGTGCATCGAAGAGACCGGCATCGGCTTCATGTTCGCGCCCACGCACCACCCGGCGATGAAGAACGTCGCCCCGATCCGCAAGGAGATGGGCGTGCGCACCATCTTCAATATCCTGGGCCCGCTGACCAACCCGGCCGATGCGCCCAACATCCTGATGGGCGTGTTCCATCCCGACCTGGTCGGCATCCAGGTGCGCGTGATGCAGCGCCTGGGCGCGAAGCATGCCATCGTGGTGTACGGCAAGGACGGCATGGACGAGGTTTCGCTTGGCGCCGCCACGCTGGTGGGCGAACTGAAGGACGGCGAGGTGCGCGAATATGAGATCCACCCCGAGGACTTCGGCCTGCAGATGATCTCCAACCGCGGCCTGAAGGTGGCCGATGCGACGGAGTCGAAGGAAATGCTGCTTGAAGCGCTGACCAACGTACCGGGCACGCCGCGCGAGATCGTCTCGCTGAACGCCGGCACCGCGCTGTACGCCGCCAACGTGGCCGACTCCGTCGAAGACGGCATCCGCCGCGCGCGCGAGGCGATTGCCAGCGGCGCGGCGCAAGAGAAGCTCGACCAGTTCGTGCGCGCCACCCAGCAGTTCAAGTAAGAGACGCGAATATGTCCGACATCCTGCAAAAGATCCTGGCCGTAAAGGCCGACGAGGTCGCCGCCGCACGCAAGAAGCGCGACCTGCCCAGCCTGCGCGCGGAGGCCGAAAGCCTGCGCACTGAGCCGGGCCTGGCACCGCGCGGCTTTGAGCGCGCGCTGCGCGAGAAGATCGCCGCCGGCCAGGCCGGCGTGATCGCCGAGGTCAAGAAGGCATCGCCGTCCAAGGGCGTGCTGCGCGAGCACTTCGTGCCCGAGGCCATTGCCGAAAGCTACGCCAGCCATGGCGCTGCCTGTTTATCGGTGCTGACCGACGTGAACTTCTTCCAGGGACACGCCGACTACCTGAAGCGCGCCCGCGGCGCCTGCCCATTGCCGGCCCTGCGCAAGGACTTCATGGTCGACCTGTACCAGGTGTATGAAGCGCGCACCTGGGGCGCCGACTGCATCCTGCTGATCGTCGCCGCGCTGGACCCGGGCCTGATGGCCGAACTGGAAGCCTGTGCGCTTGAGCTCGGCATGGATGTGCTGGTGGAAGTGCACGGCGACGACGAGCTCGACGCGGCGCTGCGCCTGAAAACGCCGCTGCTCGGCGTGAACAACCGCAACCTGCGCACCTTCGAGGTGTCGCTGGACAACACGCTGGACCTGCTGCCGCATATGCCGGCCGACAAGCTGGTGGTGACCGAGTCCGGCATCCTCGGCCAGGCCGATGTGAAGCGCATGCGCGATGCCAACGTGCATGCGTTCCTGGTGGGCGAAGCGTTTATGCGGGCGCCGGATCCGGGCGTGGAGCTGGCACGGCTGTTTGCCTGAGCTAACGCCTGCCGACGCACGCTGGCGGTTTGCTCCCTTCTCCCGCAAGCGGGAGAAGGGGCCGGCTAGCGGTGACTGGAAAGACATCGCCCTCGCCAACCCTCTGAAATCGCCTGCTGCCATGCCCCAGGAAATCGAACTGAAACTCGCCGTCCCCGACGACGCGCTGGCCCCGCTGGCCGCCTGGCTCGACGCCAACGGCGCCCCGCAGGGCGAAGCCACGCTGCTCAACGTCTACCTCGATACCCCGCAACGTGAGCTGGCACAGGCGCGTGCCGCGCTGCGGCTGCGCCGCAAGGGCGCGCAATGGCTGCAGACGCTGAAGACCGCCGGCAGCAGCCAGGGCGGCCTGGCCACGCGCCATGAATGGGAGACGAAGATCGCCGGCGAGGCCATCGAGCTGCAAACCTTTCCCGCGGAAGCGCAAACCGTGCTCGCGCCACTGATCGGCCGGCTGGCACCGGTGTTCCGCACCGACTTCGTCCGCCGCACCTGGCTGGTCACGCAGGACGGCGCCCGCATCGAGGCCGCGCTCGACACCGGCACCATCGCCGCGCCGGCCAGCGCCGCGCAGGAACCCATCCAGGAACTCGAACTGGAATGGCTCGATGGCGACGCCGCGCACGCGGCCGATGCCCTGCGCGCCTTTGCCGCGCGGCTGGCCACCGTTGCCGCGCTGGCCCCCTCGGACCTTAGCAAGGCCGCCCGCGGCTACCGCCTGGCGGGAATTGCCGAAGGCAAGGCCTCATAATCGCGGTTTTCCCGCCAAGCTTTCCTTACACATGCAAGCCGATCTCTTCGCCGCCGAAGCCCCCCGCGCCCCCGGCGAACCGTCCCCTGCCGCCAGCCTGCAGGCCCAGGCCGACGCCCTGCCCGCCGCCTGGCGCACATTGCTGGACCCGTGCATCCGCGTGCCGGCGTGGCAGGAGCTGGCCGCCTTTGTCGACGGCGAACGTGCCGCCGGCAAGCCGGTATTCCCGCACCATGTCTTCCACGCGCTGCACCTGACCCCGCCCGACGCGGTCAAGGTGGTGATCCTGGGCCAGGACCCCTACCACGGCACCGGCACGGTCGGCGGCGTTGAGCTGCCGCAGGCGCACGGGCTGGCGTTCTCGGTGCCGGAAGGCATCAAGGTGCCGCCCAGCCTGCGCAACATCTTCAAGGAAATCGCCGCGGAGTTCGGTGCCAACGACAACTGCGCGCCGCGCGCCTCCGGCAACCTGGAAGGCTGGGCGCGCCAGGGCGTGCTGCTGCTCAACACCGTGCTGACGGTGGAACAGGGCCAGGCCGCCAGCCATGCGCGGCGAGGCTGGGAAGCCGTCACCGATTGCCTGATCCAGAACCTCGCCGCCAGCCGCCCGAGTCTTGTGTTCATGCTGTGGGGCAGCCACGCGCAGGCCAAGAAGCCACTGCTGGGCGCCGGCCACTGCGTGCTGGAAGCGCCGCATCCGTCGCCGCTGTCGGCGCACCGGGGCTTCCTGGGCTGCGGGCACTTCCGCGAGGCCAACCGCTGGCTGGAAGCGAACGGCCGCACGCCGGTCGACTGGACCGCGGCCTAGTCCATCAGATCGTCGGCCGGAATTCGAAACCGGCAAACTCCCCTTCCCCAGGCCCGACCTCGACCAGCGTCACCTGCGCGGCCGGCGGGCCCTGTTCCATCCACGCCTGCAGGGCTTCGAGCTGCCTGACCGTGCCGTGCGCCATCACCTCGACGGTGCCGTCGAGCCGGTTGCGCACCCAGCCGCCAAGCTCAAGGTCGTCCGCCGCGTCGGCGCAGGCGGCGCGGTAGCCCACGCCCTGCACGCGCCCATGCGCGACCAGGCGCCAGGTTTCCTTCTTCATGGCTTTTCCCTTTGGGCGCACGCCGGCAGCGTGCGCGATCTGTCATCCACACCAAGTAAACTAGACCGCCATGCCGGGCGTTACAAAGGGATGCGCGCCGCCCGGCGTGAAGCCGGCGGCATGCGGGCTTTGCCATTGTCCGCCGGGGCCGCGAATCAGGGCTGGGCCACAAGCCTTGCCATCCAAGCTCGATACAGCCCGAGAAGCGCCCATGATGCCACCCGCCGACCGCCGCGCGGCCCCGCCCGCCCCTGGCTTTGACAGCCAGCTGCTGCGCGCCCCGCCCAACCGCTTCGACCTGGCCCTGCTGCCGATCATCCTGGCCGTGATCGTGATGATCGCGTTCACCGCGCAGCAGATGAACGCCCCGTTCCAGCCCGACCAGCAACTGGCGGTGCACCTGGACGCGGCCTACCTGCCCTACTACCTGATGCGCACCAGCATCCGCATGCTGGCGGCGCTGGCGGCGTCGCTGCTGTTCTCGCTGGCGTTTGCCGCGCTGGCGTCAAAGAGCCGCACGGCGGAGAAGGTGCTGGTGCCGGCGCTGGACATCCTGCAGTCGATACCCGTGCTGGGCTTCCTGTCGATCACCGTGACCGGCTTTATCGCCCTCTTTCCCGGCAATATCGCAGGGGTCGAGTGCGCGGCGATCTTCGCCATCTTCACCTCGCAGGCGTGGAACATGGCGTTCAGCCTGTACCAGTCGTTCCGCACCATCCCGGGCGATTTGATGGAAGCGGCGGCCATGTTCCGGCTGTCGCCGTGGCAGCGCTTCTGGCGGCTGGAAGTGCCGTTCGCCATGCCGGGGCTGCTGTGGAACATGATGATGTCGATGTCCGGCGGCTGGTTCTTCGTGGTGGCGTCCGAGGCGATCTCGGTATCCGGCCACGACATCCGCCTGCCTGGGATCGGCTCCTATATCGCGCTGGCGATCCAGCAGCAGGACCTGGCCGCGATCGGCTGGGCCATCCTGGCGATGCTGGCGGGCATCCTGCTGTACGACCAGCTGCTGTTCCGCCCGCTGGTGGCATGGGCCGACCGCTTCCGCTTCGAGACCCTGGCGCAGGACAAGCTGCCGCAGTCGTGGCTGCTGGACCTGCTGCGCCGCTCGGCGTGGGTGGGTGCAGTGCTGGCGCAGACGGCGGCGCTGGCCGGGCGCACGCTGGCGTGGGGCGCGCGCCGCGGGCAGGCCCCGGCGCAGCCGGACAATCCGCGGCGCGCGCTTTGGTTCGGCCGCGTGCGCGACGCCGTGATCGTGCTGGTGGCATTGGCCGCGTTGCTGCGCGTGGGCTACTTCGTGCACAGCGAGGTGGGCTGGGCCGAAGTCGGCCATGTGCTGTGGCTCGGCACGATCACGATGGTGCGCGTGGTGGTGCTGATCGCGCTGGCGGCGCTGGTGTGGGTGCCGATCGGCATCCGCATCGGCCTGAGCCCGGAACTGGCGCGCATTGCCCAGCCAATCGCGCAGTTCCTGGCCGCCTTCCCGGCCAACCTGATGTTCCCGCTGGCGGTGATGCTGATCGTGCGCTTCGGGCTGAACCCGGAGATCTGGCTGAGCCCGCTGCTGATCTTCGGCACGCAGTGGTACATCCTGTTCAACGTGGTCGCGGGGGCGTCGGGCATTCCCACCGAACTGAAGCTCGCCGCGCGCAATTTCGGCCTGCGTGGCTGGCTGCTGTGGAAGCGCTTCCTGATCCCCGCGGTGTTCCCGAGCCTGCTGACCGGGCTGGTGACCGCCGCCGGCGGCTCGTGGAACGCGAGCATCGTGTCCGAGTATGTGACCTGGGGCGACCGCACCATCGTCGCCACCGGGCTCGGCAGCTACATCGCCGAGACCACCGCGCGCGGCGACTTCCCGCGCATTGCGCTGGGCATAGTCGTGATGGCGCTGTTCGTGGTCGGCTTCAACCGGCTGCTGTGGAACCGCCTGTATCAACTCGCGCAAGAGCGCACCCGCTTGTAAGGCAACGATGGCAGAGAACATTGCATCCACCGCCGCCCCCGCCGTGATCGAGCTGCGCGGCGTCGGCAAGATCTTCCGCACCGCCAGCCAGAGCGACCGTGCCGTGCTCGAAGGCGTGGACCTGACGCTGCGCGAGGGCGAGATCGTCGCCATGCTGGGCAAGTCCGGCTCGGGCAAGTCCACGCTGTTGCGCATCATGGCCGGGCTGGTCGGCGCCGACCGCGGCGAGGTGGACTTTCGCGGCGAACGGCTGGCCGGCACCGCCGAGGGCATCGCCATGGTGTTCCAGTCGTTCGCGCTGTTCCCGTGGCTGACGGTGCAGCAGAACGTTGAGCTGGGGCTCGAGGCCCAGGGCGTGCCCAGGGCCGAGCGCGAGCGCCGCGCCGAGGCCGCGATCGACATGATCGGGCTGGCCGGCTTCAACAGCGCACTGCCGCGCGAGCTGTCGGGCGGCATGCGCCAGCGCGTGGGCATTGCGCGCGCGCTGGTGACCGAGCCGGACCTGCTGCTGATGGATGAAGCATTCTCGGCCCTGGACGTGCTGACCGGCGAGACCCTGCGCGACGAGATGCTGGCGCTGTGGGAAAGCGGCCGTGCCAATATCAGGAGCATTCTGATCGTCTCGCACAATATCGAAGAGGCAGTGATGATGGCCGACCGCATCGTGATCCTGTCGAGCGACCCGGGCCGCATCCGCGCCGAGGTGCCAGTGGCGCTGCCGCGTCCGCGCAACCGCGACAGCGCGCAGGTGCGCGCGCTGGTCGACGAGATCTACGCGCTGATGACCGCCCCCGCCGCGGAAGCGCGCCTGCCCGCGCAAGCGCCCGCGCGCCAGATCGCCTACCGGCTGCCGGACACCGACATCAGCCAGATGGAAGCGATCCTCGACCTGCTGTGCGAGGCACCCTTCAACTGCCGCGCCGACCTGCCCCACCTGGCCGACGAAGCCGGCCTCACCGACGACGAACTGCTGCCTGCGTGCGAAGCGCTGCAACTGGTGCAACTGGTGTCGATCGAGCGCGGCGACATCGCCGCCACCGGGGCCGGCCGCGCCTGGTACGCCGCCGGGCCGCAGCAACGCAAGGTGATGTTCGGCCAGCAGTTGCTGGGCAACGTCGCACTGGCCGCGCATATCCGCCGCGAACTGGTGGCCAGCGAGGCCGGCGAGATCCGCGAAGAACAGGTGCTGCACGAACTGGAGCAGTTCCTGAAGCCCGCCGAGGCCGAGCGCGTGCTCAGCGTGGCGATCGGCTGGGGGCGCTACGGCGAGATCTACGAGTACCGCTACAACAGCGGCATGCTGACACTGCCCGAGGAAGAGCTGCCCGAGGCGCCGTAAGCCACCAGGCTCAGACGCGCGCCCGTATGGCGCGCCCGATGGCCCCCGTGCGCAGCGCGATCTTGGCCGCATCCTCGCGCAACGCGCGCAGGCGGCGGTCCAGCACCGCATTGGCCGGACGGCCGGTGGAGCTGGCGGTGGGACCAGCCTCATGGCTGGATTCGCCGGCGGCGGCCGCGTGCACCAGCACGTCGGTGCGGCGCTTGTCGGCCGAATCGGCCAGGCGGGCGCGGCGTTCGGCGACGGCATCCTCGGCGACTTCGACGCTGACGGTGGCCGCCACTGGTTCGGCATCGGCGACAGCTTCAGTGGGAGTTTCCTCCGCCTTGTCCGCGGCGGCAGGCGCTGCCTCCTTGCGTTCCAATGGCGTTTTCCCGCTGCGGATAAAGCCCGCGCCACGGCCGCCGCCCCGCTCATCGGCATGCAGCCGCTCGCTGGCCACCTGCAGGCTGTGGCTGGCGGCCTCGGTGGCCTGCTCGATCGCGGCTTCCGCGGCCGGGATATCGAGCTCGTCATAGTGCTGGCGCACCTGGATGCGCGCCGCCGCCACGTGCGCGGCCACCAGGTAGTTCTGCACGATAAAGCGGTTCAGGTTGTCCACCGCACGGTGCCGGCTCTTGGGCTCGTCCAGCATGCGCTGGAACGACGAGATCAGCGCCGACAGGTTGTCCATAAACTGCTTGCGCTGCACGCGGTAGGCAAAGTCATCCTTGGTCCTACGCAGCAGCAGGTCGCGCGTGGCGCCGATATAGCGGCGGTTGGCCTGCAGCACGCCCTCCACCAGCTTGGGGATGGCGCGGTATTCCCAGCTCGGCAGCACAAAGCTGAACATCGAGGCGATGATGCCGCCGATCACGGTATCCACCAGCCGCTCGCCCGCCACCGTGGGACTTCCCGGCATCAGCAGGTGGATCTGGATCAGCACCTGGATGCAGGCGGCAATCGCGGTGTAGCGGTACTTGATGGTCACGAACGCGGCGCTGGCCACCAGCGACAGGAACAGCACGCCCAGCAGGATCAGCGGCTGGTGCACCACCTTCAGGATCGCGACCGCGACCACGCAGCCAATCAGCGTGCCAATCAGGCGGTCGTTGTAGCGCTGCTTGGTCATGCTGAAGTTGGGCTTCAGGATGACGATGATTGTCAGCAGGATCCAGTAGCTGTGCGACACATAGGGCAGGTGCTCGGCAATCCACAGCCCCAGCGACACCGCCATCGAGATCCGCAGCGAGAAGCGGAACGCCGGCGAACTCCACTTCAGGTTGTCGCGCAGCACGCTGAACTCATACTTCTGGCGCGTCAGGAACGGCGTCATGTCCGAGCCGGGCAGCACCCTGGCCGGCTCCACCGGCGTGCGCGACGCTTCGTGCAGCTGGCCGACCAGCGTGATCGCGCCGCGCATCATGTCGAGCGTATCGACCAGCGCCGTCATCGCCGCCGGGTTGATATGGTGGTGGCGAAATTGCTCGACCTCGGCCTCGACCGCGCGCAGGCCCTGGCGATATTCCACCGTGGCGTACGAGGCGCGGCCGCGCGTGATCTCGTAGGCGATCTCTTCCACGTCCTTGCACATCTGCAGCACCAGCCCGCGCAAATGGTCCAGCACCGGCGTGCCGGCAAAGGTCTGGCGCAGCAGCGGATAGTCGGTGTTGGTCGACAGGATATACTCGTACAGGTCGAGCATGCGCAGGTGCACCTGCACCAGCAGCCCGTCGTGCGGAGTGCGGTTGCCGCGCAGCACCAGGTCGCGCGCGGCCTGCTGGCGCTCGGCCACCACGATCTGCTGGCGCACCAGCTGGTTGAACTGGGCCTCGTAGTCGTTGCCGGCGTCGTAGAAGCCGGCCTTGATCTCGAGATAGCCGGCCAGCTCATACAACGATTCGGCCAGCACCTGCTGCTTGGTGCGGCGCTCGGTGATCCAGCTCACCAGCATCGCATAGCCGAGATAAGCGACCGCGCCGATGCTGAACAGCGCCGCGTGCTCCAGCGCGCGCCGCACCAGGAAGTCTTCGTTGATGGTCAGCGTCATCACGAACAGCGCCGCGAACTGCAGCGGCAGCGTCTTGTTGCCGTACACCGTCATCATGCCGGCCAGGAACGTCACCAGCACCAGCAGGAACGGCATCACGCGCGGGAACGGCGTGGCCAGCGCCACCACCAGCGTGACCACGCTGCACAGCAGCACGCTGGCCATCATCTCGTTGAACTTGTGGTTCAGCGGGCTGGGCAGGTCCATCAGGCTGGTGCACAGCGCCCCCATCGACACCACCATCGCGGTGGGCAGGTCGCTGAAGTGCAGCGCGATCAGCGTGGCGCCGATCACCCCGGTGGCCGAGCGCAGGCCCCGGTAGATGTAGTGCGAATACAGGAAGGTGCGGGGATCGTGCGCGTATTGCATGCAGCGGGGGCGATGGCGTGCGGTGGCGGGTGTGGCAGCGGAAAACTAGTTCACTGGCCCAGCCAGCGCGAGCGCGCCGCGTGCCGTCCGCTCTCGAGCTTCACCTTGAACTGCGCCGCCGGCTCGCGTGCCAGCGTCACCGGCAGCACCTGCAGCTCGTCGCGGCGGAAGGCGTGCAGCTCGATGCGGTCGCCGCTACGGTAGCGCGCCAGCAGCTTGTCGATCTGGCCCGGCGCCACGCGCAGGCCGTCAATCGCCACCAGCAGGTCGCCGGCGGACAGGCCGGCGGCCTGCGCGGCGCCGCCGTCGAACACCTGCGCCACGCGCACCCAGCCCTCATCGCTCTTGACCTTGATACCCAGCGCCGCGGTGCGCGCCGGCTTCTGCGCATCGGCCTTGACGCCGAACGTTTTGAACAGCGCCGGCAGCGGCAGCTCGCCGGTGCCTTCGGTCAGCGAGCGCAGCAGCGGCCCCATGCGCAGGCCGGTGACTTCATCGAACAGCGCATGGACCTCGGCCTCGGTCACGCCGCGCTGCACCGCGCCCGGCGCGTAGAAGCCGCGGCCGTAGCGGCGCCACAGCGCGCGCATGACATCGTCAAGCGAGCGTCGCCCGCGGGTCTTGTCGCGAATGGTCAGGTCCAGCGCCAGCGCCACCAGCGAACCCTTGGTGTAGTAGCTGACGATGGCGTTGGGGGCGTTCTCGTCCTGGCGGTAGTACTTGGTCCAGGCATCGAAGGAGCTTTCCGCCACGCTCTGCTTGGTGCGGCCGCTGCCGCGCAGCACGCCGTTCCAGGTCTTGGCCAGCATCTCGATGTACTGCTCGTCGGTGATGCAGCCGGAGCGCACCAGCACCAGGTCGTCGTAGTAACTGGTGAAACCCTCGAACAGCCACAGCAGCGGCGTGTAGGTTTCCTCGGCCAGCCGGTACGGCACGAACGCGGCCGGCTTGATGCGCTTGACGTTCCAGGTGTGGAAATACTCGTGGCTGCACAGCCCGAGGAAGGTGCGGTAGCCCTCGCTGGTATCACTGTCGCCGCGCACCGGCAGGTCATTGCGCGCGCATATCAGCGCGGTGCTGGCACGGTGTTCCAGGCCGCCGTAGCCGTCGCTGGTGACCATCGTCATGAAGACGTAGCGGCGGTTGCTGTCCAGGAACGGCGCCTGCGCGGTCTTGGGCTCGAACAGCCGGATCTGCGCTTCGCAGATCCGCTTCAGGTCGCGGCACACGCGCTCGAGGTCGAGCTGCGGCACGCGCCCGGTGAAGACCACGTCGTGCTGCGCGCCGCAGGCGCGGAAGCTGGCCAGCTGGAAGGTGCCCATCTCGACCGGATGATCGACCAGCTCATCGTAGTCGGCCACCTGGTAGCGGCCGAAGCCGTAGCGCTTCGCGCCTGCGCGGCCGGGCGCTTCGCGCATGGCGGTGGCGACGCGCCAGCCGCGATAGGCCTCGCCGGCGGGCGCATGGATATCGATGGTGCATGGCCGCTCGGCCTGCCCGTCCACGCACAGGAACACCGAGCTGCCGTTGAAGAAGCCGTGGGTGGTGTCCAGGTGCGCCGCGCGCACCGACAGGTCCCAGGCATAGACCTCGTAGCTGAGCGTCAGCGGGCCGTCGGCCAGGCTGACCGGCGCGGCCTGCCAGCGCTGCTTGTCGAGCTTGGTCAGCCTGACCTCGCGCCCGCCCGCATCGGCGCGGATGCGCACGATATTGCGCGCGAAGTCCCGGATCATGTAGCTGCCCGGGATCCAGGCCGGCAGCGAGAAACACTGGCCGGCGGGATCGGGTTCGCTCACGGTGACGGTGACGGCAAACAGGTGCGCTTCAGGCTGAAGCGGGGCGATGGCGTAGCGGATCGGCGTCATGGGCAGGATTGTAACGTCGGCGCCAGGACACGGATGCAGCGCCGACGCGGTGGTGCATCAGGGCGACGGTGCGCGATCAGCCGCGATTCACATCCACCACCACGCGCCCGCGCATGCCGCCTTCCATGATCTTGCGGCCCGCCTCGATCGCGTCGCCCAGGCCGATCTCGCGCGTCAGCGCATTGAGCCGGTCCGGCTCCAGGTCGCCGGCCAGGCGCTGCCAGGCCTGCTCGCGCAGCGGCATCGCCGCCATCACACTGTCGATGCCGTGCAAGGTGATGCCGCGCAGGATGAACGGCGCCACCGACCCCGGGAAGTCAAGGCCCTGCGCCAGCCCGCACGCCGTCACCACGCCGCCGTAGCGCACCTGGGCGCAGGCATTGACCAGCGTGTGCGAGCCGACCGAGTCGACCACCGCGGCCCAGCGCTCCTTTTGCAGCGGCTTGCCGGGTACGCCCAGCTCAGCACGGTCGATCACGTCATCGGCGCCCAGCGCCTTCAGGAAATCCGCCTCCCGGGTCTTGCCGGTCGAGGCCACCACCTTGTAGCCAAGCTTGCTCAGCAGCGAGATCGCCACCGTCCCCACCCCACCGGAGGCGCCGGTCACCAGCACCTCGCCATCGCCGGGGCGCACCGGGCCGTCGACGCCGCCGCGCTCCAGCGCCAGCACCGACAGCATCGCGGTATAGCCCGCGGTGCCGATCGCCATGGCCTGGCGCGTGGTGAAGGCGTCGGGCAGGCGCACCAGCCAGTCGCCCTTCAGGCGCGCGCGCTGCGCAAGGCAGCCCCAATGCGTCTCGCCCACGCCGTAGCCGTTGAGCACTACCTTGTCGCCTGCCTTCCAGCGCGGGTGCGCGGATTCCAGCACCGTGCCGGCGCCGTCGATGCCCGCCACCATCGGCCACTTGCGCACCACCGGCGAGCGGCCCGTGATCGCCAGCCCGTCCTTGAAGTTGATGGTGGAGTAGTCGACGGCAACCAGCACGTCGCCGTCGGCGGGCAGCTGCGCGTCGTCGAGCGTGGCGATACTGGCCTGGGTGGCGCCGTCGGCCTGGGTCAGCAGCAATGCCTGGAAGGTCATGGTGTCTCCTTTGTCGCCTGCCGGCGATCGCATGGAATCAGGGAAAAGGCAGAATGCAGAACGGCCGGACAAGTCCGGCCGTCGATCGGGCCGGTACAGGTCCGGCGCGCGCTTATTTCTTGATGCTGGCGAGCTTGCGTTCCAGCGTGGCGACATCCGCCGCGCCGGGAATGCGGGTGCCGTCGGTGAAGAACACCGCCGGAGTGCCGGTCACGTTCATGCTGTGGCCCAATGCCAGGTTTTCTTCCAGCGGGGTCTTGCAGCTGCCGTTGCCGGTCAGCGCCACCTGCTTGAGCATCCAGTCGCGCCAGGCCTTGGTGCGGTCGGACGCGCACCAGACCTGCTTGGCCTTGGTTTCGGAATCCGGCGACAGCACCGGGTACAGGAAGGTGTACACGGTGATGTTGTCCATCTGCTGGAAGGTCTGCTCGATGCGCTTGCAATAGCCGCAGTTGGGGTCGGAGAACACCGCCACCTGGCGGCTGCCATCGCCCTTGGTCCACTTGATCGCGCGCGCCAGCGGCAGGTCCGACCACTTGATGCGGTTGATCTCGGCCAGCCGCTCCTCGGTCAGGTTGGTGCCGGTGCGGGTGTCGATCATCTCGCCGTTCAGGATGTAGCGGCCCGAGGCGTCGGTGTAGACCACCTGCCCGCCGATATTGGCCTCGAACAGGCCCGGCACCGGGGTCTTGCTCACGCTCTTCACTTCAGCACGGCCGCCCATCATCTTCTGCAGCGACTCCTTGATGCGGTCGGTGCCGGGCTCGCCCGCGGCCATGGCATGCAGCGCGAAGCCCGCCGCGGCCAGCCCGCCGGCGATGGCGGTGATCGCGGCGCTCATGGCGGGGCGGCGGCGCAGGAATGGGAACATGTGGACTCCAGAGTATTCGGTAAAGGGATCGGAACGTTGGCGCGGCCGCGGTCAGCCAAGCGCGCGCGCGATCAGGAAGCGCTTGAGCAAGGACTGGCCGCCGACCGCGCGCATGCCGGTGTTGCGCACCACGCGCGCGACGCCGCCCGGCAACGAGAACAACCGGTGCAGTCCGTCGGTGGCCGCGGTCAGCGCAAGCAAATCGGTGGCGCGGGCGCGCTCGTAGCGGCGCAGCAAGCGCAGGTCGCCCTCGCTGCGGAAAGGTTCTTTGTCGGCCATCACGCGGCCAAGTTCCGCGACGTCGCGCAGGCCCAGGTTCATGCCCTGGCCGGCCAGCGGATGCAACACGTGGGCGGCGTCGCCCACCAGCGCCACGTGCGGCTGCACGAACTGGTCGGCACGCTGCAGCACCAGCGGGAAGCCCTGCGCCGGGGTCACGCAGCGCAGCGCGCCGAACTGCGCGCCGACCGCGCCGCTGGCGCCCTGCATCACCGTGGCGGCGAGCGCCTCGGGCGACAGCGCCAGCAGCTCGCGCGCGTGGGCCTCTTCGGCGGCCCAGACCATCGACACATGGTTGTCCGGCAGCGGCAGCAGCGCCAGCACTTCGCCGTTGGCGGGTTCCTCGTCGGCCATCAGTTTTTCGGGCGCGCCCAGGAACCACTGCCACGCGGTTTCCTGGTGCGGGCGCTCGCAGGCGAAATTGGCGACCACGCCCAGCTGGCGGTACTTGCGCGTGCTGACGCCGATGTGGCATTGCTGGCGCAGCCAGGAGCGCGCGCCGTCGGCACCGACCACGCAGGCCGTGCGCAGCTTCTCGCCATTGCCCAGGGTCAGCGTGACGCCGTCAGGATCGCGCTCGAACGCGCTCGCCGTGGCGTCGTGCCAGGTCACCTGGTGCTGGAAGCCCAGCGCTGTGTCGAGCGCGCGCTCGACGTGGCTGGATTCGATGATCCACGCCAGCTGCGGCACCGCGGCCGCGTAGGCCGAGAAATGCAGGTCCCCGTCCAGGCTGGGCGAGGTCTCGGCCGCGCTGACATCGCCGAACACGCGCATGTCGCGCACCGGCTGGATCCGCGCCGGGTCCAGCGCCTCCCACACCCGCATGCGCTCCAGCAGCGCCTGCGAGCTGGCCGAGAAGGCGTAGATGCGGCTGTCCCAGTCATCCGGCCCCGCCGCCGTGCGGCCGCTGGCGCGGGGCGGCCTGGGCGCGACCAGCGCCACGTCCATGCCCTGCTGGGCCAGCAGCAGCGCGCAGGACTTGCCGACGATGCCGCCGCCGACGACAGCAACCTGGAAAGCGGAGGAGTTGCGCGCAGACGGGCGCGCGGACGCGTGGGATCGGATCATGGCTGGATTATAGCCACGTCACTCCTGGCCCCGCCCCACGCCGGCTCAACCCGGCCGATGGCGAGGCCCCCATCCGCTAGAATACGGGTTTTGCAATTTCCCGCCTTCTACCATGAGCCTCCAATGCGGCATCGTCGGCCTGCCCAACGTCGGCAAGTCCACGCTGTTCAATGCCCTGACCAAGGCCGGCATCGCCGCCGAAAACTACCCGTTCTGCACCATCGAACCCAATGTGGGCGTGGTCGAAGTGCCGGATCCGAGGCTCGCCAAGCTGGCGGAGATCGTCAAGCCGGAGCGCGTGCTGCCGGCCACGGTCGAGTTCGTCGATATCGCCGGCCTGGTGGCGGGCGCCTCCAAGGGTGAAGGCCTGGGCAACCAGTTCCTGGCCAATATCCGCGAATGCGACGCCATCACCCACGTGGTGCGCTGCTTCGAGGACGATAACGTCATCCACGTTGCCGGCAAGGTGGACCCGCTGTCGGACATCGAAGTGATCAACACCGAACTCGCGCTGGCCGACCTGGCCACCGTCGAGAAGGCCCTGGCCCGCTACATCAAGCCGGCCCGCGCCGGCGACAAGGAAGCTCAGCGCCTGGTCGCCGTGCTGGAAAAGGCGCAAGCCGTGCTGGACCAGGCCAAGGCCGTGCGCACCCTGGACCTGGCGCCCGAAGAGTGGGAAGCCATCCGGCCGTTCTGCCTGATCACCGCCAAGCCGACCATGTATGTCGCCAACGTGCGTGAAGACGGCTTCGAGAACAACCCGCACCTGGACGCCGTGCGCGAGTACGCCAAGCTGACCAATTCCCCCGTGGTGTCCGTCTGCGCCGCCATCGAAGCCGAGATCGCCGACCTGGACGATGCCGACAAGGCCGAATTCCTGGCCGACCTGGGCATGGAAGAGCCCGGCCTGGACCGTGTGATCCGTGCCGGCTTCAAGCTGCTCGGCCTGCAGACCTACTTCACCGCCGGCGTCAAGGAAGTGCGCGCCTGGACCATCCACGTCGGCGACACCGCCCCCAAAGCAGCCGGCGTGATCCACACCGACTTCGAACGCGGCTTTATCCGCGCGCAGACCATCGCCTATGAAGACTTCATCAGCTTCAAGGGCGAGACCGGCGCGAAGGAAGCCGGCAAGATGCGGGCGGAAGGCAAGGAGTATGTGGTGAAGGATGGGGATGTGATGAACTTCCTGTTCAACGTCTAAGACCGCCAGACGTCATGAAAAAGCCACCGCATGCGGTGGCTTTTTCTTTTGGGCCGGGGGACATCACTTTCGCCTCACAACCTCTCCATCCCCTTCCCCCGCAACCCCACCAGCAGCGCCTGCCCGTCCGCCCCCACGCGGAATTCCCCATACTGCGCCTGCGCAAACCGCTCGCCCTGCCCCTCCTGGAAGAAATACGCATCGGTCGACACCTGCACCCGCGTGCCGCCCCAGCTCGAGCGGGCGACCTGGTAGCGCAGCAGCTGCTCCCCTGCCGCCAGCGGCTCGCCGCCGTGTACGCGCACGAAGCTGGCCACGCCCTGTTCATCGCGGCGGATCACGGCCACGCCGTCGCGGGGTGGCCGGTCGTCCTGCGTCTGAGCGGTGCGGATCTGGTTGCCGATGTCAAAGTTCAGCGCCATGTAGTCGCCCTGCATCAGCGAGCGCGGGTCGGCCGGGGCGAGCTTGAGGTAGACGGTCTCACCGCGTGCCAGCAGGCGCTCCTTGCCGGCGATGCCGGCGGCGGCAAATGCCAGCGTCAGGGCCCAGGCGATCAGGATCCAGCGTTTCATGCGGCCTCCTTGCCGGTGCGGGTGCGCAGCAGCCGGTAGCGGCCGGCCAGCAACAGTGCGCCGGCCACGGCGAGCGTGGCGGACTTGGCCAGCAGGGTCCAGTGCAGCGCGCTGTAGTACCAGATGAAACCGACAGCGATGCTGGCGATGCCCAGGCCCAGCCACGGCATCGACGCGCGGCGCAACGCCAGGCCGAGCGCGAGAACTCCTGCCACGACCGCGGGCGCGGCCGCCATCAGCGCGCCGAAGGCCGCCACGCCGGCAAGGACGGCGCCCTGCAGGGCGGGGCTGAGCGCCAGCCGGCGGCATTCGGCGAGCGCGAAGCCGGCCAGCACCACTGTGGCCAGCCCGCCCGCGACCCAGTGCGCGAGCGGGATGCGTCCGGCTTCCGGGCCGCCCAGCCAGGCCAGCGGATGGCTCATGCCGGTGACGACCAGTGCGACGGCCAGCGTGAACAGCAGCGTCGCGTCGGCCAGCGGTTCCAGCAGCGTGTGGCGGCCGGCCGCGCACAGGCGTGCTTCGGCCAGCGTGAAACCCGTCACCAGCGCGCAGCCGAGCGGCACCAGCCAGCCGAGGGACCACGTCAGCAACAGCCAGTCGTCCGGCTCGCTGCCGGCCAGGACGAGATGCACGGCGCCTGCCAGCCCGATCCATGCGCCCACCGCGCACAGCAGCCGGTGCAGCCGGTTCGGGACCAGCAAGGCGAGCGCGGCCTCGAACAGTGCCAGCCCGGCCCAGAAGCCTGCGCTCTCGGTGACGCGCGTGAAGCCCAGGGCCTCGACCAGCCCGAACACGGCCATGCCCTGCCCGCTCAGGCTCACGGCCAGCGCGAATTGCCCCGCGGCAATGCCGCCGCCACGCCAGTACAGCAGCGCGGCCAGTGCGATCATGGCCAGGCCGGTCACCGCCATGGCAATGCCGTTCTCGCGCGCGGCGACGAAGACCGTGCCGACCAGGAAGAGCTGGAAGAACAAGGCACCGAGCCAGCCGGCCGCGCCCATCAGGCAGCGCACGGCCCAGGGGGTGTGGGTGTGGTCGGGCCGCTCGCCCTGTACCTCGCCGCGTGCGGCGAGGTCCTGCCAGAGGCGTTGCCCGGTCTGCAGTTCGGTCGTCATGCCTGCTCCAGTTGGCCGCGCCAGGCACGCATCAGCCAGGCGGCCGCGCCGGCGGCAAGGCCGATGGTCACCAGCCCGAGCAGCAGGAAGGCGCCGAAATCGTCCTTGCCCTCGAACAGCACCTTGGCGATGCCGGCCACCGCCAGCACGATGCCGGTCAGGCAGGCCAGGCTCAGCACCACGATGTCGAAGACGCGCTGGCGGAACCACCAGACCAGGGCGGCCAGGACCACCACCGCCAGCGCAAATGCAGCGCCGTCGAAATGGCTGTCCAGCAGGCTGGCCAGCCCGAGCGAGCCGGCGTGCACGCAGGCCATTGCGGCCAGCATGCGGCTGCCGGTCTGCCCACGGAAGCCCAGCGCCGGCGCCCGCGCGCACAGCAGCTGCCACAGCGCCAGTTGCAGCACCACCGCGCCCAGCAGCGCCAGCGTGGCGGTGCGTATATGGCGCGTATCGAACAGCAGCGCGAACACGCCTTCGACACCGAAGCGGATGCTGAAATAGCGCAGCAACGCCACGTTGCCGACCACGATTACCAGCCACCAGTGCGGTGCGGCGCACGCCGCCAGCGCCCAGGGCACCGCCAGCAACGCCCATAGCGCAAACAGCTGCCACGCGTCGGCGCCGGTCTGGTAGGTCTGCCCGATCACCGCAAGCAGCACGCCGGCGACGACCTGCGCGCCGCCCAGCGCGGCCCGGCCCGCGGTGTCGCCAGCCGGACGCAGCCAGGCAAAGGCGGCGAGCAGCGTGAGCGCGCCGGCCAGCAGGCCGAACTTGGAAAACTTGTGGAGATCCTGCCAGTTGAAGGCGAAGAACACGATCACGCCCGCGCACAGCAGTGCGGTGCCCAGCGCCATCAGCGCCGTGTCCAGCCAGCGGCGCCAGTCGGTGGCGACGGGCTCGGTGCGCGCCCACGGCGCAGTGACGCCGGCCGCGTCCAGGCGCCCCAGTGCGCGCCAGTCGGCCAGTGCCCGGCGGATGGCGCGCCGTTCGCCGGTGGCTACGGTGGGTGTGCCTTGCATGTAAGTGTCCTTACGTGCTGAGATGACGGGGACTTTAGCAAAGCGGCGCGGGGGCCGCACCTGTTCCGTGGGAGGGTGCGGTGCGGTCGCGCTCTGATCTATGCCCGGCCTGCGCGGGCCGGTATGCTGTGGTTTTCTCGTCCTGCGCCCGCTCCATGACTCTCGGAATCCTTGCCGCCATCCATGATGAAGTCGATGGCCTGGTGGCCGCCATGCGCCATGACGACAGCCGCGCCACGGTGCGCACCATCGGCATGCGCGACTACTATGCCGGCCAGCTGCTCGGGCAGCCGTGCGTGCTGGTGCTGGCGCGCATGGGCAAGGTGGCGGCGTCGGCGACCACGGTCACGCTGATCCGCGAGTTCGGCGCGACGCAGATCGTCTTCACCGGGCTGGCCGGGGGCATTGGCGCCGGCACCAATGTCGGCGACATCGTCATCGCCGACCGCACCATCCAGCATGACCTCGACGCACGTCCGTTCTTCGGCCGCCATGAAGTGCCGCTGCTGGACCGTGCCGAGTTCCCGGCCGACCCGGCGCTGACCGCCGAGCTGGAAGCCGCCGCGCGCGAATTTCTGCAGCTGGACCTGCCTGCCGAAGTGCCGCGCGAGGTGCTGGAACGATTCGGCGTAGCCGCGCCGGCGCTGCACCACGGAATGATCGCCAGCGGCGACCAGTTCATCGGCTCACCGGCGGCGGTGACGGAGTTGCGTGAGCGGCTGCCCGGATTGCTGGCGGTGGAAATGGAAGGCGCCGCGGTGGCGCAGGTCTGCCATGAATACGGCGTGCCGTATGCCGTGATGCGGACCATTTCGGACCGGGCCGACGATAGCGCCCATGTGGACTTCGCGGCATTCCTGAAGGATGTGGCCAGTCACTATTCCAGTGGCGTGCTGCGCCGGCTGCTGGCCGGAAGAGCCAAGGCCGACACTGTTCAAACGCCGGTCCGCTTCTGATCGCGATCAAGCGGCGAGCGGATTCCCGCCGCCGCGGTCAGTTCTGTTCTTACCGCCCGCGCGGCCGCAGCGCGCCCCAGGCCCCCACCAGCAGCGCCGAGCCGGCGATCACCGCCAGCCAGCTGCTGAGCTGCCCGTCGATAAACAGGTGCAAGGCCCGGCCGCCATAGAAAGCGCCCGCCGCACCCGCCGCACCCAGCACCAGCGCGGCCGGCAGGGTCACCACGCGCCCTGCCGGATGCAGCCGGCGCGCCGCCAGCCCCACCAGCAAACCCACGATCAAGGTGCCCAGCATCCGCTTCTCCTGTGTTGTCAGCATCACAGCCGCAAGGGCTGCGGCGTAACGATACTGCAATCCGGAGCCGCTGCCATGCCCCCGCCCGGCCCCGGATGGCCCAGCGCCTGCAATTAGCGATCCCGGCGGTATAATGGCATCCGGTCCGGCCACGCTCCGGACCGTACCCGTCCCCTACAAATGCAACTGCTCGCGATCGGCATCAATCACACAACGGCACCTGTCTCGCTGCGCGAGCGGGTGGCGTTTCCGCTCGAGCAGATCAAGCCCGCGCTGGGTGCGCTGCGCTCCCACCTGTCGGGGCGCAGCGGCACTGAAGCCGCCATCCTGTCCACCTGCAACCGCACCGAGATCTACTGCGCGACCGACGTCCTGACGCCGGGCACGGATGGTTTCGAGCACACCCTGCGCTGGCTGTCGCAGCACCACAACGTGCCCGCCGGCGAACTGGCGCCGCACCTGTACGCGCTGCCGCAGTCCGAAGCCGTGCGCCATGCCTTCCGCGTGGCCAGCGGCCTGGATTCGATGGTGCTGGGCGAGACCCAGATCCTGGGCCAGCTCAAGGACGCCGTGCGCACCGCCGGCGAGGCCGGCTCGCTGGGCACGTACCTGAACCAGCTGTTCCAGCGCACCTTCGCGGTGGCCAAGGAAGTGCGCGGCCAGACCGAGATCGGCGCGCATTCGGTATCGATGGCCGCAGCCGCGGTGCGGCTGGCGCAGCGGATCTTTGAAAGCGTCTCGACCCAGCGCGTGCTGTTTATCGGCGCGGGCGAGATGATCGAACTGTGCGCCACGCACTTCGCCGCGCAGCAGCCGCGCCAGATCGTGGTGGCCAACCGCACCGTGGAACGCGGCGAAAAGCTCGCCGAGCAGCTCTCCGGCCAGGGCCTGACCGCCAACGCGATCCGCCTGACCGACCTGGGCGAGCGCCTGCATGAGTTCGATATCGTGGTGTCCTGCACCGCCAGCTCGCTGCCGATCATCGGGCTGGGCGCGGTGGAGCGCGCGGTCAAGCGCCGCAAGCACCGCCCCATCATGATGGTCGACCTGGCCGTGCCGCGCGACGTCGAGCCCGAAGTCGCGCGCCTGGACGACGTCTTCCTGTACACCGTCGACGATCTCGGCGCGATCGTGCGTGAAGGCAATGCGATGCGCCAGGCCGCGGTGGCGCAGGCCGAGGCCATCATCGAAAGCCGGGTGCAGAACTTCATGCACTGGCTGGAAACCCGCAGCGTGGTGCCGGTCATCCGCGAACTGCAGACCAGCGGCGAAGCCATCCGCCAGGCCGAGCTGGAACGCGCGCGCCGCATGCTGGCACGCGGCGACGACCCCGAAGCCGTGTTGGAGGCCCTCTCCGGTGCGCTGACCCGCAAGTTCCTGCATGGCCCCACCCACGCACTGAACCACACCCAGGGCGAGGACCGCGAGGCGCTGCTGCGCCTGGTGCCGGGCCTGTTCCGCCACAGCAGCCACTCCGAGCGCTAGCCGCTCTGCCCTTGCGCCGCGCGCGCCCTGCCGCGCCGGCACGCCGCCACCCGCCCGCGGGTAGCCCCGGCCCCTGGCCCACCTCTTCCCCCCGCACCCGATGAAAGCCAGCATGCTTGCCAAGCTCGACCAACTGGCCGAGCGACTCGATGAAGTCAACGCCCTGCTCGCGCGCGAAGACGCGACCGCGAAGATCGACCAGTACCGCAAGCTCAGCCGCGAACATGCCGAGTTGTCGCCGGTGGCCGAGCAGTACGGCCAGTACCGCCAGGCGCAGGACGACCTGGCCACCGCGCAGGCGCTGCTGGACGATCCGGAGATGAAGGACTTTGCCGCCGACGAGATCGCCAGCGCGCGCGCGCGGCTGGAAGCCCTGGAAGCGAGCCTGCAGCGCCTGCTGCTGCCCAAGGACCCGAACGACGACCGCAACCTGCTGCTGGAAATCCGCGCCGGCACCGGCGGCGAGGAAAGCGCGCTGTTCGCCGGCGACCTGCTGCGCATGTACACGCGCTATGCCGAACGCCAGCGCTGGCAGGTCGAAGTGATGAGCGAATCGGAATCGGACCTGGGCGGCTACAAGGAAGTGATCGTGCGCATCGCCGGCGATGCGGCATTCTCCAGGCTGAAGTTCGAATCCGGCGGCCACCGCGTGCAGCGCGTCCCGGCGACCGAGGCACAGGGGCGCATCCACACCTCGGCCTGCACGGTCGCGGTGATGCCCGAAGCCGATGAAGTGGGCGAGGTCGAGATCAACCCGGCTGACCTGCGCATCGACACCTTCCGCGCCTCGGGCGCTGGCGGGCAGCACGTCAACAAGACCGATTCCGCGGTGCGCCTGACCCACCTGCCGACCGGCATCGTGGTCGAGTGCCAGGACGACCGCAGCCAGCACCGCAACAAGGACAAGGCGATGAAGGTGCTGGCGGCCCGCATCAAGGACATGCAGACGCGCGCCGCCCAGGCGAAGGAGGCCAGCACGCGGCGCAACCTGATCGGCTCGGGCGACCGCAGCGACCGCATCCGCACCTACAACTTCCCGCAGGGGCGCGTGACCGACCACCGCATCAACCTGACGCTGTACAAGATCGACATGATCATGGACGGCGACATGGATGAGCTGCTGTCGGCACTGGCTTCGGAACACCAGGCTGATCAGCTTGCTGCACTTGGCGAAGAGTCGTAAGCACCACAAAATGTCGTGCAACCGGCCTTCCGCCCCGAACACCGCGTAAAGTCGCCGATATCTTTGTATTTCTTGTAAATGCTTGAAACAGCACTGGTAGGGGTAAGGCGGCTGTCTATAATCGATTTCGACCGGCAAACGGAGAATGGTGCCGGGTAGTCACTCCCGAGAACATACCTAGGACGAAATCATGAAAAAACTGCTCGCGCTGTTGATGATCACCGCGGCCATGGCCGCTTGCAGCAAGAAGGAAGAAGCTCCGCCTGCCGCCTCGAACGCCGAGAGCGCCATGCAAAGCGCCGCTGAATCCGCCAAGGCCGCCGCCAGCGATGCCGCCGCTGCCGCCAGCAACGCCGCAGACGCCGCCAAGGCCGCCGCCAGCGGTGCCGCAGCCGACCTCTCGGCCGCCGCCGACAAGGCCAAGGCAGAAGCCGGCAGCGCCATGGCAGACGCCAAGCAGGCCGCCAAGGATGCCGTCAACACGGGTGCCGACAAGGCCAAGGACGCCGTCAATAAGTAATCGTCCCGGCGGGGGCATCGCGCCGCCCGCTGTCGATGAGCGGTACACTGGCGGCAAGCTGGAAGTCCCGCCCCAAAGCCCCGCCAGGCCTTTGCGCCGGTGGGGTTTTTTGTAGCCGGCAAAAGAACCGTCCCCTCCCTTTCGATGTCTTCCCCAAACTCTGCCGCGCTGCCGGCGACCCCCACGCTGCGCGAAGCCCAGACCCTCGCCGCCATGGCCGGGCTGCCTGCCCTGGAAGTGCGCATGCTGCTGACGCATGTCACCGGCCTGAGCCGCACCCAGCTGATCACCCGCGACACCGGCACCCTCACCATCGCCCAGCGCGACGCCTTTGCCACGCTGCTGGCGCGGCGGCTGGCGGGCGAGCCGATGGCCTACCTGATCGGCGAGCGCGAGTTCTTCGGCCGGAAGTTCCGGGTCACGCCTGACGTGCTGATCCCGCGGCCCGATACCGAAGTCGCCGCCGAAGCCTCGCTGGCGCGGCTGGCCGAGGTGCCGCAGCCGACCGTGCTGGACCTGGGCACAGGCTCGGGCATCCTGGCCGTGACGCTGGCGCGCGAGCGCCGGGATGCGCAAGTCTGGGCCACCGACATCTCGCCCGGCGCGCTGATGGTGGCGCAGGACAACGCCAGCGCGCTCGGCGCCGACCGCATCCACTTCCTGGTGTCTGACTGGTACGCGGCGCTGCCGCCAGGCCTGCGCTTTCACCTGATCGTCAGCAATCCGCCCTACATCGCCGCGGGCGACCCGCACCTGGTCGAAGGCGACCTGCGCTTCGAACCGATCGACGCGCTGACCGACCACGACGACGGCCTGTCCGACCTGCGGGCCATTGTCAGCGGTGCCGGCGCCCGGCTGCTGCCTGACGGCTGGCTGCTGATGGAGCATGGCTACGACCAGGCGCAGGCCACCCGCCAGCTGCTGGAGGACACCGGTTTCACCGAGATCTTCACCGCCCGCGACCTGGCCGGCCTGGAACGCTGCACCGGCGGGCGCTGGCAAGGCGCCCGGCCCGGCGGCACCACTGCCGGTCACTGAAGCCCGGCGGCGATTCCGGTAAAATCGCCGTCAGATCCCCGCCACGCGGCCAGGCCGCGTGGCGTCCCATTCTCCCCAGGCGGCGCCCGCGACACGGCATCGCCCCACTGAAAAGCAAACCATGAGCGACGTGCAGCAAAAGATCGATCAGATCGTCAAGGGCAACCCGGTAGTCCTGTTCATGAAGGGCACCGCGCAATTCCCGATGTGCGGCTTCTCGGGCCGCGCCATCCAGATTCTGAAGGCCTGTGGCGTGGACGCGCCGACCACGGTCAACGTGCTGGATGACGAAGGCATCCGCCAGGGCATCAAGGAATACGCCAACTGGCCGACCATTCCGCAGCTCTACGTGAACGGCGAGTTCATCGGCGGCTCGGACATCATGATGGAGATGTACCAGAACGGCGAACTGCAAACCCTGCTGAAGGGCTGAGTTCCTTTATGTCCGTGACTGGCGGCACACCCAAACGGCTGATCGTCGCCATCACGGGCGCCACCGGTGCCATCTACGGCGTGCGCCTGCTGCAGGTGCTGCGCGCGGCGCCCTCGGTGGAAACCCATTTGCTGATTTCGCCGGCCGGCGTGATGAACCTGCAGCACGAGCTGGACATCAGCCGTGCCGAGGTGGAGGCGCTGGCCAGCGTCGTGCACAACGTGCGCGACATCGGCGCGACCATCGCCAGCGGCTCGTTCCGCGCACAGGCGATGGTGGTCGCCCCCTGCTCCATGCGCACGCTGGCGGCGATTGCGCACGGCCTGTCCGACAACCTGATCACGCGCGCCGCCGACGTCACGCTCAAGGAGCGGCGCAAGCTGGTGCTGATGGTGCGGGAAACGCCGCTGAACCTTGCGCACCTGCGCAATATGACGGCGGTGACGGAAATGGGCGGGATCGTGTTCCCGCCGGTGCCGGGCTTCTACCAGAAGCCGCAAAGCATTGCCGAACTGGTCGACCATACGGTCGGGCGCGTGCTCGACCTGGTGGATTTGCCGGAGATCGGCCAGACGCTCGCGCCCAGCTGGGGCGGGCTGAACGCCCGGGCCGGCGACGCGGCCGGCAACTGAACTGCGGCCGGCGCGCAGCCTCTCTCTACGCGCCGGCATCCTCGCGCATTGTCGTGCCAACCGCGCTCATTACCAGCGGCGGTAGCCCCGGCCATAGTAGCCATGGCCATAGTAGCCGCCATAGCCGCCGTAGTAGTACGGCCGCGGTGCCACCACCACCGGCGCGGGCGCCACGTACACCGGCGCAGGGCCGACCGCGGGACCGGCAGGCGTGGGATAGACGGCGCAGCCGCCCAGCAGGGTGACGGATGCCGCAGCGGCAGCCAGTCCAATCGTCAGCATTCTCATCATTCGTCCTTGGGGTCGGAACGGGCATGTGCCTGCCCTGCTGACGTTATACGGGCAGAAAGCGTAATACGGCGTCAAAGGCGTGTAAGGCTTGTTACAGTTCCCTACGCGCCCTGTAACACGCCCAGGGATGCCGTCAGATCTCGAACCGTATCCCCTGCGCCAGCGGCAGCGAATCGCCATAGTTGATCGTGTTGGTGGCGCGGCGCATATAGCCCTTCCACGCATCCGATCCCGACTCGCGGCCCCCGCCGGTTGCCTTTTCCCCGCCGAAGGCGCCGCCGATCTCTGCGCCGCTGGTGCCGATGTTGACGTTGGCGATGCCGCAGTCGCTGCCTGCCGACGACAGGAAGCGCTCGGCCTCGCGCATCGATTCCGTGAAGATGCACGACGATAGCCCGTGCGGCGAGGCGTTGTTCAGCGCGATGGCCTCATCCAGCGTGGTGTATGGCATCAGGTACAGGATCGGCGCGAAGGTTTCGGTCAGCATGGTGTCGTGCTGGGCGTCGGTCATCACCAGCGCGGGCCGCACGTAACAGGCATGCGGGTAGCGGTCGGCCAGCAGCCGTTCGCCGCCGGTGACGATATTGCCCTGCGCGCGGCAGGCGGCCAGCGCATTGGCCATGGCATCGCCCGCGGCGGTGTCGATCAGCGGGCCGACCAGGGTGCCGTCAGCGAGCGGGTCGTCGACGGGCAGGCGGTCGAACACGGTGATCAGCCGGCTCGCCATGGTGTCCATCAGGTCGGCGTGGATAAAGCAGCGACGCAGCGTGGTGCAACGCTGGCCCGCGGTGCCGGCCGCGGCGAAGGTGATGGCCCGCACCGCCAGCTCGATGTCGGCCGAAGGCGCGACGATGGCGGCATTGTTGCCGCCCAGCTCCAGGATGCTGCGCTTGAAGTGCCCGGCGCAGGCAACGCCGACCTCGCGGCCCATGCGGGTCGAGCCGGTGGCGCTGACCAGCCGCACCGCCGGGTGCGACACCAGGTGGGTGCCCAGCATGCGCCCGCCCGGCAGCACCGCCGAGATGCCGGCGTGCTGCGGCGCCGCCGCGGCGAGCACGCGCTCCAGCAGGCCATGCGCGGCCAGCGCGCACAGGGTGACTTTTTCCGAGGGTTTCCAGATCACGCCGTTGCCGCACACCAGCGCCAGCGCCGCATTCCACGCCCACACCGCCACCGGAAAGTTGAAGGCCGAGATCACGCCGCACAGCCCATACGGATGCCAGGTCTCGCGCATCGCATGCTGCGGGCGCTCGGAGGCAATGGTCAGCCCGTGCAACTGGCGCGACAGCCCGACCGCGAAGTCGCAGATGTCGATCATCTCCTGCACCTCGCCCAGGCCTTCCTGCAGGATCTTGCCGGACTCGAGCGAGACCAGCCGGCCCAGCGCCGGCTTGTGTTCGCGCAGCACCTCGCCGAAGCGCCGCACGATCTCGCCGCGCGCAGGCGCAGGCAGCAGCGCCCAGGTGGTCTGCGCCGCGTGGGCGCGGGCGATCAGCGCATCGGCCTGCGCCGGCGTGCAGGCCGGGACATGGCCGATGGCCTCGCCATCGACCGGCGAGCGGACCGTCACGGCGCCGGCCGGCGTGCCCTCCCGCCACGGCCGCGGCAGGCCCAGCGAATCCCAGCAGGCAGCGAACTCTTGCGCTTTCATATGACGGTCTCCTGGAGCGGATGCTGCGTGTAATGGCGGCCGAAGCGATTGGCAAGGAAGGCGTCCAGCGGCATCGACTCCTGCCGCACGAAGCCGGATTGCGGCAGCGCGCCGGTGGCCACCATGTCCAGCGCGGTGCAGATGCCCGCGGCAGTGGTCAGCTGGATCGCGTTGACATGGCCCCCCTTGCCATCCACCCCGCCGATGCGCGCCGAGAACGAAGCCTGCGTCAGCGGCCCGCGCCCGCGTTCGCCCCCGGCCGGGTAGCCGGTGGCGGTGGCGAACACGATCACCACGTCCTGGTCGGTCACCGGGATGGCGCGATCGAAGATATCGCGCAGCCATTCACGGCGTTCGCGCAGGCGCAGGTCGTTGAGCAGCAGTTTCATCAGCGCGCAATGGCCCGGATAGCGGATGGACTTGTAGTCGACATGGCGCGCGCGGCCGGCCAGCGTCTCGGGCAGCGTGCCCAGGCCGCCAGATGTATTAAAGGCTTCGTACTCGATGCCGTCCAGCGCAAAGCTTTCCAGCCCCTCCAGCGCCGTCAGTTCCACGCGGCGGCCGTCGACGATGGCCTCGCACGGGTTGCAGTACTCGTTGATCAGTCCCTCGGTGCTCCAGGTCAGGTTGTACTTGAGCGCATTGCTGGGGTAGCGCGGCAGCGCGCCAACCCGCATCTGCAGGTCCAGCAGTTCCCCCCCGCCGCGCAGGAAGCGCTGCGCCAGGTCATGCCCGACCACGCCGATAAAGCCCGGCGCCAGCCCACACTGCGGCATCAGCACCGAGCGCGCGCTTTGCGCCAGCTGGCGGATGGCCTGGGTCGCGGCCACGTCCTCGGTCAGGTCGAAGTAATGCACGCCCAGGCGCGCCGCCACCGAAGCCACGCTGATCGCGGCGTGGAACGGCAGCGCGTTGAGCACGGCATCGGCGCCGGCCAGCAGCGCGGCGCAGGTGCCAGGCTCGGTGGGGTCGCCGGCGCGCGCCAGCACGCCGCGCGGCAGGCCGTCGAGGCGCCGTGCGTCATGGTCGACCACGCTGACGCGGTAGTCGCCACTGTCATGCAGCATGGTGGCAATGGTGCGCCCGATCTTGCCCGCGCCCAGCACCGCCACGTGCAGCGGGCGGGTCGCCTTGGGCAGGTCGCGCGGGGCCTGCCGGCCCAGGTTCGAGGCTTGCATGGTGTCTCCGTCCACAAGAAAAGGTTGTCCTGTTGACTGGAGTATGGATAGCCAGCGCGACACAATGAAGCCACAAGAACGACGAAAACCCGCCATAATCGAACGAAACGACGAACCATCCCGACGTAATGACCGAGCTCGACACCACCGACCGGCACCTGCTGTCGCTGCTGCAGGCCAATGCCCGCGAAAGCGCCGCCAACCTCGCCCGGCACCTGGGTATCGCCCGCACCACCGTGGTCGCGCGCATCGCGCGGCTGGAGCGCAGCGGGGTGATTGCCGGCTACGGCGTGCGGCTGGGGCAGCGCATGGAAGACAACGCCATCCTGGCCTATTGCGGCCTGTCGGTGCAGCCCAAGGCCGCGCCCGCGATCCTGCGCGCGCTGCAGCGCCTGCCCGAGATCGAAGAGGTCAATTCGGTCAGCGGCCCGGTCGACTACCTGGTGGCGATCCGCTGCGACACGCACGACCGCCTGGACCGGCTGCTCGACGAGATCGGCATGCTCGACGGCGTCAACCACACCACCACCTCGATCGTGCTCGCGCGCAAGCTCGACCGCCGGCGCGCTGCCGGCTGACGCGGTATGCTGCCAACCCGATCAAGCGTTTGCGGAGCAACAATATGAACAACCCGATCCGTGTCGCCGTGGGCGGCGTGACCGGCTGGGCCGGCGGCGAACTGGCGCGCGGCGTGGCCCATGCGGCCGACATGACCCTGGTGGCCGGCCTGTCGCGCGGCGCCGCCGGGCAGCCTCTGGCGCAGCTGACCGGCCATGCCGATACGCCGGGCGTGGCGGCCGCCAGCATCGAGGCCCTGGGGGAAACGCCCTACGACGTCTATGTCGAATACACCAAGCCGGGCATCGCCAAGCACAACATCCTGCAGGCGCTGGCGCACGGCGCGCACGTGGTGGTGGGCACCTCGGGGCTGACCGACGAGGACTATGCCGAGATCGACGCGGCCGCGCGCCAGGCCGACCGCGGCGTGCTCGCCTGCGGCAATTTCGCCATCACGGTGGTGCTGCTGCAGAAGTTTGCCGAGATGGCCGCGCGTCACCTGGAGCACTGGGAGATCATCGACTACGCCAAGGCCGGCAAGATCGACGTGCCCTCCGGCACCGTGCGCGAGCTGGCCTACCGGCTCGGCCAGGTCAAGGCCGCCGCGCAGGCGGTGCCGGTCGACCAGGTCAAGGGCCCGAAGGAAACCCGCGGCGCCACCATGTCGGGCACGCAGGTGCACGCGGTGCGGCTGCCGGGCTACCAGCTTGGCGTGGAAGTGATCTTCGGCGCCGACGGCCAGCGCCTGCACCTGAAGCACGAGGCCGGCGACGGCTCCACGCCCTATGTCGCCGGCGCGCTGCTGGCGATCCGCAAGGTCCACACCGTGCGCGGCGTGGTGCGGGGGCTGGACAAGGTGATGGAAGGGCTCTGAGGCCAGGTCAGCAGGCGGGCAGGCCGCCTGCTGCGGAGTGTTACCAGCTGCCAGGCTTCTCCGGCTTGGCGGCTGGCTTTGGCGCGGGCTTGGCGGCGGCTGCCTTGCCGCCCTTGGCCGCGGGCGCCGAGGCCGGATTGAGCTGCTTGTCCACCTCGGCATCCTTGTCCGCCATCAGCACGCGCGCCTGCGGCAGCAGCATTTCGATGGTGCCGGTGTTGGGGTCTTCCGGCATGGCGTAGAGCTCAACCGTCAGCGGCTTGTGCATCCAGCCGGCATGCAGCGTCTTGATGCTCTTGCCAGCCTTGTCGGGCATGTCGACCTGCTCCTGCCGGAACGGCTTGCCGTACAGCGCGCTGACGCTGTCGGCCGCGGCCTGCTGCGAGTTGGCGCCGGCGGTCGGGACCACCAGGCCGACCAGCGCGTTGCGGTCGACAAAGGCCAGCACAAAGGGGCCGTCCATGAAGGACGGGCGCTGCGCGCGCGGCACGCCGACCTGGCGCATCAGGCCATCGCCCTTCAGTTCGACACAGAATCCGGTGACATCGCGGCCATCGGGCGTGCGCTTGTCGGCGCAATCCGGCAAGGCCGGCAGCGGGTTGCCGATTTCCAGCATGGCCAGCAGCGGCGACAGCGCGCTGTTCTCGGCCTTGGCCTGGGCCTTGGCCGGTGCGGGGGCTGGTTTGGCGGCAGGGGCGGAAGCGGGGGCGGCAATGGCGCCGGCAGCGGCGCCCAGCAGGCCGGCAAGCGCCAGCCCGGCAACGGGGAATTTCAAATCGGACTCCTGATGAACGGCTCCGGGTTGGAGCCCGCCCCGGCCGGGTTGTTCCTGCTTGGCGCGGGCGGTGACGGGAAAGTCACCGGCGGCCTGCCAGGCCAGGGGCGAGCAGTAGCTTACCCCATGGCCCTGGCGGCTCCCGCACTTCCAGTCAGTCCAACGAAATGTTATTGGCCTTGATCACCTTGCCCCAGTGCTCGCGGTCGGCTTCGATATAGCGGTCGATCTCGGCCTGCGTGCGCGGCGCCTGCACGACCAGTCCCAGCGCGCTGAAGGTGGAACGGAACTGCGCGTCCTTGAGCACGTGGGCAGCGGCGGCCTGCAGCCTGGCCACCGCATCGGGTGGCGTCTGCGCGGGCACGGCCAGGCCGAACCAGGTGGCGGCCTGGAAGTTGGGATAGCCGCCTTCCGCCACGGTCGGCACGTCGGGCAGCACGTCCAGCCGGGTGCGGCCGGTGACCGCCAGCGCCTTGAGCTTGCCTGCCTTGATATGCGGCAGCGAGGTGCTGACCACATCCACCATCAGTTGCACGTCGTTGGCCAGCAGCGCCGACAGCGCCGGGGCGCTGCCGTTGTAGGGCACGTGGGTGACGCTGATGCCCAGCTCGGTCTTGAGCATTTCGGTGGCCAGCTGGAGCGCGTTGCCCAGGCCGACCGAGCCATAGTTGAGCTTGCCGCCCGCGGCCTTGGCGTAGGCCGCGAACTCGCGGATATTGCTGGCCGGCACCTTGCTGTTGGTCACCACCACCAGCGGCACCTCGGCGCCGATGCTGAAGATCTTGAAATCCTTGGGCGGATCGTAGTTGATCTTCTTGTACAGCATCGGGTTGAGCACCATGCTGCCGTTGGTGGCCAGCACCATGGTGTAACCGTCTGCCGGCGCACGCGCCACGCTGGTGGTGCCGATCATGGTGGCCGCGCCCGGGCGGTTTTCCACCACCACGGTCTGGCCCAGCTGGCGCGACATGCCGTCGGCCAGCGCGCGGCCGAACTGGTCGGTCGAGCCGCCGGGGGTGTAGGGCACCACCAGCTTGATCGGGCGATCGGGATAGGCGGCCTGCGCGGCTCCGCCCCACATGGCCAGCGCGCACCCCGCGCCGGCTGCCATCGCGGCGAGCCAGGCGCGCCGTCCGCTTGGTTTGTTCTGCATCGCGTCTCCTCCTGTTGTTATCGGTCGTGATCGATCCAGGCCGGGCACGCGCTCAGACGCGGCGCTGGCGGCCTTCCCAGTATCGGTCACGCAGCCGGCGCTTGGCGAGCTTGCCGGTTTCATCGCGCGGCAGCTGCGTCTCGACCACGATGCTGCGCGGCACCTTGAAGCCGGACAGCCGCTGGCGCAGCCAGTCGATCACCTCGGCCTCGCGGATCTCCACGCCTGGCATCGGCTGCACCATGCCCAGCAGGCGCTCGCCGTACTCGTCGTCGGGGATGCCGAACACCACGCAGTCGGCCACGCCGGGGTAGCGCACCAGCTCATGCTCGATCTCGGCCGGGTAGATGTTCACGCCGCCGGAGATCACCATGTCCGATGCGCGGTCGCAGATAAACAGGTAGCCGTCGGCATCGACATAGCCCATGTCACCCAGCGTCACCAGCCCGTCTCGGTCGATGGCGGCGCGCGCGGCATCATTGTTGCGGTAGCTGAAGTCGGGGTAAGCCGGCTGGCGCACGTAGACCAGGCCGATCTCGCCCGGCGCGCACTGGCGGCCGTTCTCGTCGAGGATGCGCAGCTGCGCGTCATCGACCGGTTTGCCGGCGGTCCCCGGGCGCGCGGCGGCATCGGCCGGCGTGGCCACGGTGATCATGCCGGCTTCGCTGGAGGCGTAGGTTTCGTGGATGACCGGGCCCAGCCATTCCAGCATCGCGCGCTTTACTTCGGGCGAGCACGGCGAGCCGGTGGAGGCGACGAAGCGGATCGAAGACAGGTCGTACCTGGCGCGCACCTCGGGCGGCAGCTTGAGCAGGCGCACGTACATGATCGGCACCAGGTAGAGCACGTCGATGCGGTGCTTTTCCACCAGCGCCAGCACCTGCTCGGCATCAAAGCGCGACGTGAGCACCAGGCGTTCGGCCATCTGCAGCGCGTTCTGGATAAACGAGCCCGGCGCGCTGTGGTACAGCGGCGCCGACATCAGCGTGCGGCAGCCCGGCTCGATGCCGTAGGTCTGCCTCACCACCGAGCGCATGCGCGCGAGCTGTTCCTCCAGCCGGTCCAGCGGCAGCGGCTGGCGCACCACGCCCTTGGGCCGGCCGGTGGTGCCGGAGGTGTAGGCCATATGGCCGCGCGGCGCCACGCGCGGGCCGTCGTAGGCCGGCTGCTGCGCCAGCCAGCTTTCATAGTCGATGGCGCCTTGGGCGGGGCCGCCCACCGACAGCACCGTCATGCCGGCCGGAACGGCGTCGCGCACGGCGGGCAGCAGGTCGGCCTGCACCAGCAGCACCCTGGCGCCGCTGTCGGTCAGCAGGAAGCGCACTTCCTCGGCGGTGAAGTGCCAGTTGATCGGGCAGTAGTAGCAGCCCGCGGTACGGCAGGCATGGACCACGTCGGCATAGGCCGGATCGTTACGCAGCAGCACGGCGACCACGTCGCCCTCCTGCACGCCCAGCGCGCGCAGGCCGCCGGCCAGGCGGGCGCCGCGCGCCAGCAATTCTTCGCCGCTGCGGTGCATGTCTTCAAACCAGAGGTCCGTGGCCATCCGTCGTCTCCTGTATGCGATCCGTTCTGTCAGCCGACCACTGTATCGGCGTAGCCGTGGATCGACAATCAGGTGCATCGGAATCACAATGTTGCACCAGACGCGACAATCCTGCAGGCAATCCCCGATGGACCTCAACCTGATCCAGGCCTTCGTCGACATCGTCGATGCGGGCAACCTGGCCGAAGCCGGCCGGCGCCGCGGCGTGACGCGCTCGCAGGTCAGCCGCCAGCTGCGTGAGCTGGAGCACCAGGCCGGCGCCCAGCTGCTGCGCCGGACCACGCGCCGGCTGGAGCTGACCGGGCCCGGCCATGCGCTGTACCAGCATGGCGTGCGCATCCTGCAGGAAGTGGCCTCGGCGCAGGCCGAGATCGACAGCCTGGGCCGGACCCTGCGCGGCCATGTGCGCGTGAGCGTGCCCACCGGGCTGGGCGATGCCTATATCGCGCCGCTGCTGCTGCAGTTTGCGCGGAAGCACCCCGGCATCACGCTGCGCGTGTTCTTCGCCAACCGCGTCAACGACCTGATCGCGGCCGAGATCGATGTCGCGCTGAAGGTCACCTCGGCGCCGCCGCTGGATCACGTGGCGCGTGAAATCTGCGACATCCGGTGGCAACTGTATGCATCGCCGGAGTACCTCGCAGACATCCCGCCAGTACAAGCGCCGCCCGACCTGACCGGCTGCAACTTCCTGTGCCCGCCATACCCGCCGCGCCAGTTCCCGCTGTCGCTGTACCGCGACAGCCAGCGCGTGGACGTGGCGCTGACGCCAAAGCTTCAGTCGGAAAACTTCCTGTTCCTGGCGCGCGCCGTGCGCGAGGGCCTCGGCATCGGCATGCTGCCGGTCTACATCGGCTGGGAGGAAGTGCGCGCCGGCCGGCTGGTGCCGGTGCTGCCCGACTGGCGCCCGGAGGGGCTGGGCAACAAGCTCTTCATCATCACCACGCCTAACCTGCACCCGTCGATGGCCACCCGCGCGCTGATCGGGTTCCTGCGAGAGGAACTGGACAAGCTTGAAGTGTTCCGCGACGCGGTGGCGTAGCCGGCACCGCTGGCCGGTGAACGAACGCTTTCCGGACTCAGGGTCGCAACCAGCCCTGCAAACTTTCGTTTTGCAAGCTATGCTCCAGAAAACTTGCACTTTGCAAGCAAGTCGACAGGACCAGAACGGCGGAGACCATGCCCCCTACCGATTTCACCTCGATGCCCTGCCCCGTGGCCCGCTCCATGGCCGTGCTGGGCGAACGCTGGGCCATCCTTGTGCTGCGCGAGGCCTTCTACGGCAGCACGCGCTTCGACGAGTTCGAACGCAACCTGGGCATCGCCCCCAACATCCTCAGCGCGCGCCTGAAGACGCTGGTGGCGCACGGGCTGCTGGCCCGCGTAACGCCCGAGGGCGGCGCTCGCCACGTCTACCAGCTGACCGACAAGGGCCGCGACTTCTTCCCGGCCTATGTCGCGCTCAAGGCCTGGGCCGACCGCTGGATGACCGACGAAAAGGGTCCGCTGACGCTGCTGCAGGACCGCCGCACCGGCGCCGAGATTGCCGAGCCGGCGCTGGCGCGCGCCGACGGCAGCGCGATCACGCTGGACGATTTGCGTGTCCTGCCCGGCCCCGGTGCCGGCCGCTTCCTGCGGCAGCGCTTTGGCGAGGCCGGGACAGTTGGCGAGCCAGGGGAGGCCCGCCATGACTGACACGCGCACATTGCCCGCGGGCGCCCTGCCCGCCGAGGCGGTACCGGCCACTGAAATTGCGCGCCGCATCGGCAAGCTGGCCGGACCGACCGCGCTGATCGCCGTGCTGCAGGCCGTGGCCCAGTTGATCGAAACCTGGCTGGCCGCGCGCCAGGGCACGGCGGCGCTGGCCGGCTGGGCGGTGGTGCTGCCGTTTGCGCTGCTACTGCAGCAGATGTCGACCGGAGCGATGGGCGGCGGCGTGGTCGCGGCCATCGCCCGCGCGCTTGGCGCCAACAAGCGCGAGGAAGCGTCTTCGCTGGTCATGCACGCGCTGCTGATCGCAGTGACCGCCGGGCTGGCCTTTGCGGTGGTGCTGGCGGGCTTCCCGCGCGGCGTGCTGGGCGCGGTGGCCGGCGCCACGGCGGCGGAGGCCGCTGCCAGCTATGCGATCTGGCTGTTCGGTGTCGGCGCCATTCCGGCGTGGCTGGCCAATACGCTGGCCTCGGTGCTGCGCGGCGGCGGCCGCCATGCGCTGGCCGCACGCGTGCTGGCGCTGATGTGGGTCGCTTTCCCCGCACTGTCGTGGCTGCTGGCCGAGCCTGCCGGCATGGGGCTGGCCGGCATCGGCGCCGCGCTGGCGGCGGTGTCGTGGGCCGCGGCGCTGGCGATGGCGATCGTGGTGGCGCGCGGCGGCGCGGGCTTCGTGCCGGTGCTGCGGGTGCGGCCGTCGTGGGAGCTGTTCGCGCGCATCCTGTCGGTGGGCCTGGTGGCGTGCGCGCTGGCCTCGGTGGCCAACCTGACCACCATCCTGGTCACCGCGCAGCTGCGCCACCATGGCACCGCGGCGGTGGCGGCCTATGGCATCTCGGCGCGGCTGGAATTCCTGATGATCCCGCTGGCCTTTGGCGTGGGCTCGGCGCTGACCGCACTGGTCGGCCGCGCCGTGGGCGCCGGCGACTGGCATACCGCGCGCCGCACGGCATGGGTCGGCGCGTTCCTGGCGCTGGCCATCGCCGGCACCGCCGGCATTGCCGTGGGCCTGGCGCCGGTGCGCTTTGCCAGCCTGTTCACCCATGACCCCGAAGTGATCGCCATCGCCGCGCGCGCGCTGTCATGGGTAGGGCCGGCCTTCGGCAGCTTCGGCCTGGGCATGGCGCTGTACTTTGCCTCGATGGGCGCGGGCCGCATGCGCTGGCCGGTGGCCGCAGGGCTGTGCCGGATCGCGCTGGCGGTGGGCGGCGGCTGGCTGCTGGCCAATGTGTTCGGGATGGGGCTGGACGGACACTTCCTGGGGGTGGCGCTGGGGATTACGGCCTATGGGGTGGTCACGGCGCTGGGGGTCAGGCAGGGGGAGTGGTCGGCGCGGTGAGGTCAGTGGCGTGAGCGCATTTCAACGCCTGCGGTTTGCTCCCCTTTCCCGCTTGCGGGAGAGGGGCTGGGGGTGAGGGCAGGCGCTGGCATACCGACGCGGGGCCTGTCAGTTTTTTTGTGTGCAGGGCAGGTAAAGGCTCACCGTCAATTCGACCGGTGAGCCAGCATTATCTCAACGATGCGGATGGGTGAAGCGGTCCTCGTAGAGGATCGCAAACTGGTTCATGGCAGCCTTCCAGTCATGCGTTGAACTGCCCCACTTCCCGGTGATGTTGCGCAGGGCCAGCCACAGGAGCTTGGTCGCCGCCTCATCGCTGGGGAAGTGGCCCCGCGTCTTGATGATCTTGCGCAGTTGCGCATTGATGCTCTCGATCGCGTTGGTCGTGTAGATGATCTTGCGGATCGCCGGCGGGAACGTAAAGAACGGGATCACCTGATCCCAGGCGCGGCGCCAGGACGCGGCGATCGGGGGG
>NZ_KB944479.1:0-381134 GCF_000389805.1 Cupriavidus sp. GA3-3 | reverse complement strand
CGGCACGAACTTCAGGTTCTCCGGACCGGTGTAGTTGGCGCTCGGGCGGATGATCTTGTTGTCGATGCGCTGCTCGATAATGTGCGCGGCCCAGCCCGAAGTACGCGCGATCACGAACAGCGGCGTGAACATCGCCGTCGGCACGCCCATCATGTGGTAGCTCACCGCGCTGAACCAGTCCAGGTTCGGGAACATCTTCTTGATGTCCCACATCACCGTTTCCAGGCGCTCGGCGATGTCAAACATCTTCATCGAGCCGGCATCCTTAGACAGCTTCTTCGCCACTTCCTTGATCACCTGGTTGCGCGGGTCGCCGGTGGTGTACACCGGGTGGCCGAAGCCGATCACGACTTCCTTGTTCTCGACGCGGCGCGTGATGTCGGCCTGGGCCTCGTCGGGGTTGTCGTAGCGCTTCTGGATCTCGAACGCGACTTCATTGGCGCCGCCGTGCTTGGGGCCGCGCAGTGCGCCGATGGCGCCGCTGATCGACGAATACATGTCCGAGCCCGTGCCGGCGATCACGCGGGCGGTGAAGGTCGAGGCGTTGAACTCGTGCTCGGCGTACAGGTTGAGCGAGGTGTTCATGGCGCGCTCCCACAGCGCCGACGGCTTCTCGCCGTGCAGCAGGTGCAGGAAGTGGCCGCCGATGGAGTCATCGTCGGTTTCGACTTCGATACGGCGGCCGTTGTGGCTGTAGTGGTACCAGTACAGCAGCATCGAGCCGAGGCTGGCCATCAGCCGGTCGGCAATGTCGCGCGCGCCCGGGGTGTTGTGGTCTTCCTTCTCCGGCAGCACGGTGCCCAGCACCGACACGCCGGTGCGCATCACGTCCATCGGGTGGGCGCTGGCGGGCACCCATTCCAACGCGGCCTTCACATTGGCGGGCAGGCCGCGCAGGCTCTTGAGCTTGGCCTTGTAGGCGGCCAGTTCGGATCTGGTCGGCAGCTTGCCGTGCACCAGCAGGTGGGCGATTTCCTCGAACTCGCAGGTCTCGGCGATGTCGAGGATGTCGTAGCCGCGGTAGTGCAGGTCGTTGCCAGTGCGGCCGACGGTGCACAGCGCGGTATTGCCGGCGGTCACGCCCGACAGGGCGACGGATTTCTTGGGCTTGGGAGTGACGAGCGGTTGCGCTTCGGACATCTGGGTCTCCTTTATGTGATGCCTGGTATTGCCTGTCTGTTGTCGTGCAAGCGGCCGGGACAAAGCCCGGCCGCGCGTGAGTCTTGCTTACTTGCCCTTGCCTTGTGCGAAGAGCGCGTCAAGCTTCTGCTCGAAGTCATGGTAGCCGATGCTCTCGTAGAGCTCGGCGCGGGTCTGCATGGTATCGACCACGTTCTTCTGCGTGCCGTCGCGGCGGATGGCCGCGTAGACGTTTTCCGCCGCCTTGTTCATGGCGCGGAAGGCCGACAGCGGGTACAGCACCATCGACACGCCGGCGCCGCCGAGTTCCTCGGTGGTGAACAGCGGCGTGGCGCCGAATTCGGTGATATTGGCCAGCACCGGCACCTTCACCGCATCGACAAACTTGCGGTACATGGCCAGGTCGGTCATGGCTTCCGGGAAGATGGCGTCGGCGCCGGCTTCCGCGCACGCGACGGCGCGCTCGATGGCCTTGTCCAGGCCTTCGACGGCGAGCGCGTCGGTGCGGGCCATGATGACGAAGTTCTCGTCGGTGCGGGCGTCGACGGCGGCCCGGATGCGGTCGACCATTTCACCCTGCGTGACGATTTCCTTGTTGGGACGGTGGCCGCAGCGCTTGGCGCCGACCTGGTCTTCGATGTGCATGGCCGCCGCGCCGAACTTGATCAGCGACTTGGTGGTGCGGGCCACGTTGAAGGCCGAGGCGCCGAAGCCGGTGTCGACGTCCACCAGCAGCGGCGTGTCGCACACGTCGGTGATGCGGCGGATATCGGTCAGCACGTCGTCCAGGTTCGAGATGCCCAGGTCCGGCAGGCCCAGCGAGCCGGCCGCAACGCCGCCGCCCGACAGGTAGATGGCCCGGTAGCCGGCGCGCTTGGCCAGCAGGGCATGGTTGGCATTGATGGTGCCGACTACCTGCAGCGGATGCTCGTCGGCAAGCGCCTGGCGGAAGCGGGCGCCAGCGGAGCGCGCGAGGTCGGAAGCGGAGTAGGTCATGGCGTATGCGTTGGTGAACAGGACGGGCCCAATACTGCAAGGGGTGTGCCAAGCCCTTGGACGGGATCTCGGAAAATCCGCCAGCCCTTGTCAGCGCTGGGCTGGCGGGCAGGGTGGCTGACCTCGCCGCCGATTTCATGTCATCTTTTCAGCACAATTGAATTTCAAAATCCCAAGTTTGGAATTCAAAGTTGAAATCCCGGGCTGCGTGACGGACAATGTGCCAGCACTGTACGCCTGTTCGTCCCGGGTTTCACCACGCATTCCTTCCGCATTGCACCATGGCTCCTCCCGTTTCCACACAAGCCCGTCCGCGCATCTGGGCCATCGGCATCAGCCGCCTGGCGCGCGCCTTTGCCGACCTGATTCCGGCCTACGCCGACCGGGCCGAATTCCGCATCGTCGGCAAGGGTTTCGAGGCCGCCGCCAGCGCCGTGGCGCGCGAGGCGCGCGAGGGCCGGCTCGACGTGGTGGTGGCGGGCGGCTCCAACGGCGCCTACCTGCGCCAGCACGTGGACGTGCCGGTGGTGCTGGTCAAGGTCACGGGCTTTGACGTGATGAGCGCGCTGGCCACCGCGCGGCGCATCTCGCCGCGGGTGGCGCTGGTCACGCACGCGTCGACGTATGCCGAGGTGGATGAATTCGTGCGCGCGTTCTCGCTGTCGGTCCCGGCCTATACCTACCTGACCGAGGACGATGCCGTGGCGCGCGTGAAGGCGCTCAAGCAGGAGGGCATCCAGGTCGTGGTCGGCCCCGGCCTGGTGACCGACCTGGCCGACCGCTATGGCCTGACCGGCGTGTTCCTGTACTCCGGCAACTCGGTGCGCATGGCGCTCGAAGACGCGATCGAGGCTGCGCGCCTGCGCCGCATCGAGGCCACCCGGCGCGACTACGTCAACACCATCCTGGCGCACCTGAACGAGGGCGTGGCGGCAGTGGATGCCGAAGGGCGCATCCAGTCGTTCAACCCGGCGATGGAGCGTTTTCTCGGCACTTCCGTTGCTGCCGCGGTCGGGCGCAAGCTGCAGACGCTGGCGCCAAACCTGGCGCTCGAAGGCGTGATGCAGAGCGGCGACAAGGAGCTGGAAGCGATCCACAAGCTCGGCGACAAGATGGTGGTGGTCAACCGCATCCCCATCATCGGCGAGGCCGGGACCACCGGCGCGGTGCTGACCATCCAGGACGCCAGCGCGATCCAGCGCGTGGACCGCAACCTGCGCTCGCGCGCGCGCACGCGGCCGGCCGGGGTGCGCTACAGCCTGGACGACCTGGCCGGCACCTCCGCGGCCATGACCGAGCTGCGCGAGCTGGCGCGGCGCTATGCGGCGGTGGATTCCACCGTGCTGATCGGCGGCGAGAGCGGCACCGGCAAGGAGGTGCTGGCGCAGGGCATGCACGACGCCAGCCCGCGCCGCGCCTTCCCGTTCGTGGCGGTCAATTGCGCGGCCTTCCCCGAGGCGCTGCTGGAGAGCGAGCTGTTCGGCTATGAAGAGGGCGCCTTCACCGGCGCGCGCCGCGGCGGCAAGGCCGGCCTGTTCGAGTCGGCCCACAACGGCACGCTGTTCCTCGACGAGGTGGGCGACATGCCGTCCGCGCTGCAGACGCGCCTGCTGCGCGTGCTGCAGGAAAAGCAGGTGCTGCCGATCGGCGGGCTCGACGCGGTGCCGGTCAACGTGCGCGTGATCGGCGCCACCCACCGCGACCTGGCCGCGATGGTGCGCGATGGTTCCTTCCGGCAGGACCTGTACTACCGCCTCAATATCCTGCGCATCGAGATGCCGCCGCTGCGCGACCGCTCCGAAGACCTGCAGGAGCTGGCCGAGCTGCTGTACCGGCGCGCCCAGGAGCGCCTGGGCATGGACCGGCCGCAGCGCCTGCCCGCCGCGGCCCGCGCGCGGCTGGCGCGCTACCGCTGGCCGGGCAATATCCGCGAGCTGGAAAACGTGACCGAACGGATCGCCGTGCTGGTGGCCGGGCGCCGGCTGGACAGCGAGGCGCTGCAGCGCGAGCTGCAGGCGGCCGTGCCGGAGCTGTTCGGCGATGGCATGCTGGCGCCGGCCGAGGCCGAGGCCGAGGCCGACGCTGAGCCCGCCGCGCCGGCAACACGCCCGCGCCGTTCACTGGCCGGCGTGAAGCAGTCCAGCGAAGTCGAGCATATCCGGCGCGTGCTGGCCGAGTGCGGCGGCGACCGCGCCGCGGCCTGCCATATCCTTGGCATCAGCCCGACCACACTGTGGCGGCGGCTCAAGGCAGCGTGAACCGCGCTGGCATTTACCCGGCTGGGCCGGCGCGCCGGAACGGAATCGGCTGCAACCCTTTGCCCTCCAGCCAGGTTTCATTGAACAGCCGTGCCATGTACAGGTCGCCGCGGTCGCAGAGCAGCGTGACGATGGTATGGCCCGGCCCCATCTCGCGCGCCAGCGCCACCGCGGCGCCGACGTTGATTCCCGACGACCCGCCCAGGAACAAGCCCTCCTCGCGCAGCAGGCGGTAGACCATGTCCACGCAGGTCTGGTCGTCGATCCGCACCGCATCGTCGATGGGTGTGTCCTGCAGGTTGGCGGTGACGCGGCTGGTGCCGATGCCCTCGGTGATCGAACTGCCCTCGGCCTTGAGCTCGCGGTGTTTGACGAAGTTATAGAGAGCGCTGCCGTGCGGGTCGGCCAGCACGATGCGCACGCCGGGCTTGTGCTCTTTCAGGCAGCGCGCGATGCCGGCCAGCGAGCCGCCGGTGCCGGTCGAGCAGGTGAAGGCATCGATATGCCCGCCGGTGGCGTGCCAGATCTCGGGGCCGGTGGTCTCGTAGTGGGCCTGGCGGTTGGCCAGGTTGTCGAACTGGTTGGCCCAGATCGCGTTGTCGGTCTCGTCGGCCAGCCGGCCGGCAATCTTCTGGTAGTTGTCCGGATCGGCGTAAGGCTTGGCGGGCACCGCGCGGACCTCGGCGCCGAGCATGCGCAGCCGCTCCATTTTCTCGGGCGACTGCGTATCGGGTATCACGACGATGCAGCGGTAGCCGCGCGCCGCGCACAGGTGGGCCAGGCCGATGCCGGTATTGCCCGCGGTGCCTTCGATGACCGTGCCGCCGGGCGTCAGCAGCCCGCGCCGTTCGGCATCACGGATGATGTAGAGTGCCGCGCGGTCCTTGACCGAGCCGCCAGGATTGAGGAATTCCGCCTTGCCGTAGATATCGCAGCCGGTCTCGGCGCTCAGGCCGGCCAGCCGGATCAGCGGGGTGTGGCCGATGGTGCCGGCAAATCCATCCCTGACTTCCATGGTGCACTCCTGCCGTGCCCGCTGCGGGCGTCACATTGAGTGATAGATCGGTGCGGCGGGAATGACAAGCAGGGGGATGGCCGAAAGTGATCGGGATTGCCCGTGGCCGGGCGGATCAGGCGGCGTTGAGCCAGCGGAAACTGAAATCGCCTTCGACGAAATCCGCGCGCGATGCGTGGAAATCGCGCATATAGGGCCGGTTCAGGTGCGATTCGAGCGCGCGCTTGGAGTCCCAGACCATGTAGATCACGAATACCCGCGCATCTTCGGCGTCTTGCCCGACGTGGTAGTCCAGGCAGCCGGGCTCGGTCAGCCCGCGCGAGCGCAGCGTGGTGAGCTGGGATACCAGCGCCTCGCGGCGGTGGGTCTTGGCACGGGCGATGCCGACTAGCGTGTACGTTCCGGACATGGGTGAACGGGGGCGACTGGCTGGCGTCTGTGAGCACTGGGCAGGCCATTGTAGCGCCGGCGGTACCGCCCCCGGCAATGCCCGAGGACGCCGTCCGGGCATTCGGGCAGCGCTTGACAAGGGCGGGCAGCACGGTTCTCCCCGCAACGGGGACTAAAGTCCTGCCGACGGCTGCCGATATCCGGATCGAAAACAAGAAAACCATCATCCGAGGGGGTAGCGCATGTTGAGACGCATACGGTCGGAACAACTGCAGGTCGGGATGTTTGTCGCCAGGCTTGGCGGCCCGTGGATCAGCCATCCGTTCTGGCGCGCCAGGTTCCTGGTCGCCAATGAGGAGCAGGTTCGGCAGATACAGTCGGCAGGGGTGCAGGAGGTCTGGATCGACATCCTGAAGGGCCGCAACGTAGCAGCGCCGGACACGCCGGAAATGCCCGGACCGGTCCCGCAGTCCGCGCCCGACCCCATGGACCCGGCCACCGCACCGCCACCCGCCGCCACCCTTGATGCCGAGATTGTCCGCGCGCGCGAGCTGCTGCAATCCGGCAAGGCCGTGATCGGCTCGATGTTCGCCGACATCCGCATGGGCCGGGCGCTGGAGGTCAACGGCGCGCTGCTGCTGGTCGATTCCGCCTCACGCTCGCTGTCGCGCCATGGGCAGGCGTTGCTGGCGCTGGCGCGGCTCAAGGCGCGTGGCGACGAAAACTACCTGCACGCCTTCGCCGTCTGCGCGCTGATGATCGCCGTCGGCCGCACGCTGGGCCTGCCCGACGACGAGGTGCGCGAGCTCGGCCTGGCCGGCCTGGTCCACGACATCGGCAAGCTGACGCTGCCCGATACTCCGGTGCACAAGGCCAGCGAACGCACGCCCGAGGAAGAGGAGATCTACCGCCGGCACCCTTCGGCTGGCTACCGCATCCTGAACGAGGCCCGGCTCTATTCGAACATCCCGCTCGATGTCTGCGTCCACCATCACGAACGCGTGGACGGGCGCGGCTTCCCCTACGGCCTGGCGGGGAGCGAACTGAGCGTGCACGCCAAGATCGGCGCAATCTGCGATGCCTATGACTCGCTCACTTCCAGCCGCCCGGGCCACCAGCCGTGGTCGCCGGCCCGCGCCATGGAATACATGGCCGTGCGTGTCGACACGCTGTTCGACCGGCGCGTGTTCAAGGCCTTCACCCGCACCGTCGGCATCTACCCGCTCGGCACCGTGCTGCGGCTGCGTTCGAACCGGCTGGCGGTGGTCTGCGCGCAGAACGAGGCCGATCCGCTGCGGCCGAAGGTGATGGCGTTCTATTCCGTGTCGCAGTCAAGGCCGACTCCCACCGAACTGATCGACCTGCGCCACAGCGACGAAACGGTGGTGGCGTTCGAGAATGCCGCTGACTGGGGGTATGCGGATGAGCAGCTGATGGAGATGTATGCGGCGGCGGCATGAACCGGGGGGCAAGTCTTCAGCCCGCCACCCATTCCCCTTGCCTGAGCCGCTCATACAGGAAATCGCCCAGCACCCGCACGCGCGCGCTGTGCCTGAGATCCGGATGCGTCAGCACCCATAAATCGGTATCCATGGCTACATCGACTGGCGCCAGCCGCACCAGCTCTGGGTCGGCCCCGGCCAGCAGGCACAGCAGCATGCCGGCGCCCATGCCGTGCCGCACGGCATCCGCCATCGCCACCAGGCTGTCGGCGCTGACGGCGCGGCGGGGTTCGGGCACGTGGTCGCGTATCCAGCGCGCCTGGGCAAGGTGTGACAGCGCTTCGTCCGGCACGACCCAGTCATAGGCCGACCAGTCCGCCAGCCGCGGATGGTCGGCTTCCGTTGGCAGGCCGAGCTGCTGCAGGTAGCGCCGCGCCGCGTATGGTGCCGTCTGCAGCCGCCCGATACGGCGGCCCACCAGGTACTCCGGCGGCGCATTCGCCGGCCGGATCGCCACATCGGCCTCGCGCCGGCTCAGGCTCAGGAAGCTGTTGTTGACGACGATCTGCAGCTGGATGCGCGGGTGCATCGACCGGAATTCCGCAAACAGGGGCATCAGCAGTCCACCCAGCAGCGTGTCGGTCGTGGTCACGCGCAACGGGCCGCTCAGCTGGCTGTCGAGGCCGGACAGCTGGCGCTGGGCCGCATCGATCTGCTCGCCGACGCCGGCCAGGCGGTGCGCCAGGGCCTCGCCGGCGGCGGTCATGGCGTAGCCGGTGGCATGGCGTTCGAAGAGCAGGGTGCCCAGGGTCTCTTCCAGCCGCGCCAGCCGGCGCAGCACCGTGGAATGGTTGACATGCAGGGCGCGCGCGGCGCCGGCGAGCGAGCCGGACTGGCCCACGGCAAGGAAATACTTCAGGTCATCCCAGTCTGCTTCCTGCATGTTTGCATAGCCCCTTTGCGGAATTCGCCAGTTCTCGTGCTGATCTGCACAGCCTACAGTGGCGTGGCGTGCCCGGCAATGGGTGTCGGGCCGCAGACCTGGACGAAAGACATGGCAATGGCGTGGATGCTGCTGGTGCTGGCGGGCCTGATCGAGATCGTGATGGCGCTGGCGCTCAAACATACCGACGGCTGGACGCGGCCCGGGCCGACGGCACTGGGCATCGGGGCGGCGCTGGCCAGCATCTTCCTGCTCAGCGCGGCGCTGCGGCACCTGCCGGTCGGGACGGCGTACGCAATCTGGACCGGGATCGGGGCGATCGGGGTGACGGTGGTTGGCATCCTGTTCCTGGGCGAAAGCGCGGCGCCGATGCGGCTGGTGTTGATCGGGCTGATCTTCGTCGGGATTGGCGGCTTGAAGCTGCTGCCGGCCTGAGCCCCGGCCCTGGCCGTGCCGCGCTCAGGCGTGTTGTGCCCCAAGGCTGGCGCCCGGCCTGAGCACCTCGCGGGCGATGATCAGCTGCTGCACTTCGGTGGCGCCTTCGCAGATGCGCAAGGCGCGGATCTCGCGATAGAGGCTTTCCAGCCTGGAAGCCCCAGCTGATGGGGCGCGTCAACGAAGAGCAGCGGGCCCGCCTAACGACATGATCCAGCTGCGCGACCGCTAAGAAAAGCTGTTCGTGCGGCAGATCACCCAGCCTGGAGCCCATCGTCTGCCTTGCACTTAAGCCGCCCCATTCTTAGGTGCAGGCCAGGGTGTCCTCAAGGAAATCGAGGCGATCCTGGCCCCAGAACACTTCTCCACGGTAGACGTATGCAGGCGAGCCGAAGACACCGGCTGAGATAGCGTTGTCGGTGTATTGTCTGTACTCCGCTTTGATTACTGGAGATGCGGCTTGGCAGAGAAGCGCCTCGCCATCCAAGTCCAGCGAGCGGGCGATGGTTTGCAGCGTCTCTGGTGAGGAGATGTCCTGGTCCTCCAACCATTCGGCATGAAGAATCGCTTGGGCCAAGGTGCCTTCGCAAAGTCCCGCGTGCTTCGCAGAAATGACCATGCACGAAGCGAGATCACCGTTTGGGCACATATATCTAGGCTGCGGATTGACCGGAATCCCTAGCCGCTTGCACCAACGGGCGAGTTCGGTGATCCGGTAAGCCTGCCTTTCCTGAGAGCGCTGCCCAAGCAAAATGCCCCCGTCTGCGAGTAAACGTACGGCAGGTCCACAGGCATATAGTTGATCGCGGCGCCTTGGCGTTTGGCAAGTTCCACAAGACGGCCGTGTCCGAGATAGGCCCAGTCCGAATTGATCCAAAAGTAATAGTCAATTGCCTTGGTCATTGCTCAGTTGCCTTCATGCGAGATACACAGAAGATCGACAAGCACCCCAGGGCAGTGAGGTAGCCGGCGAGATACAGCGGACTACCTTGGCCGAGCTTAAGCAGCCAGGTCGCCACCAGCGGGGCCAGTCCGCCACCGATAGCACCCGAGACTTGCACGGCAAGGGAAATACCACTGTAGCGAACTTCCGGGGGAAATTGCACAGAGAATAGGCTACCTTCGGGGCCGTACAGCATGGCGTAGATAAGGCCGATGGCGATCACCATGGCGAGATATACCGCGCCGACGCTTCCCGAGCCAAGAAGCTTAAAAAACGCGAACCCGAAGAGGCAAATTCCGACCGATCCGACCACAAAGATCTTCCTATGCCCGATCTTATCCCCGAGCAAGCCAGTGAGAGGCATTGTGAACAGTGCGACGGCAGCACCCGCGATCACGGCATTCAGCATCATCGTCTTGGGTAAGCCAAGTGTTACCGTACCGTAGGTCAGGGCAAAGGTAGCGACCGTGTAGAACCACGTGACTTCCGCCATCCGCGCGCCTGATACCTTGAGCAACGACAACCAGTGGTGTTTGACGACATGGACCACCGGCACCTCGACCTCATGGCCTCTTTGCTTGACCTTTTCAAAGTCGGGGGACTCGGCGACGCGGATGCGGATGAACCATCCGACAGCCAGAAGCAACACACTGGCCAGGAACGGAAGGCGCCAGCCCCAACTCAACATATCCGCCTCAGGCAGTCTCGCAACGCTTGCCATTGCCAACGATGAGAGGATAAGGCCAGGAGCGACGCCGGTTTGAGGAAGGCTACCGAAGAAGCCTTTCTTGCCTTCGGGGGCATGTTCCACGGCCATGAGAACGGCGCCGCCCCATTCGCCACCGACGGCGAGCCCCTGGAGAAAGCGCATCAATACGAGGATCACGGCGGCCCAGTAACCAATTTGCTCGTAGGTCGGAATGAGGCCGATGATGATGGTCGGGATACCCATCATCATCAACGTGATCAGCAGCATGGATTTTCGCCCAACCTTGTCACCAAAGTGGCCGAAGACAATGCCTCCAAGGGGCCGGGCGAAGAAGCCGACGGAGTAGGTCGCGAACGCGGCGAGGGTCCCGCTGATCGGATCGAAGCTGGGAAAGAAGATCTTGTTGAAAATTAACGCGGCGGCAGTTCCGTAAATGAAGAAGTCGTACCACTCGATAGTCGTGCCGAGCATGCTGGCAATGCCTGCGACGGTGTGCTGCTTGGCCGTCCCGGCATTTGCGCTGGCGATGCCTGCTTGTGAATTGGCGGGATACATAGAATGCCTCTGTGACTTGCTTGATGGGGGCGATGTGCTCGAGCGTGGTCACTCAAATGCACGCTTCTTTGCTGGGGGGATATGTACTGCGCCGGTGGTGGTCGATGTTTGCCTTACGGGGTTATTCATTGCGTCTCCGGTGGTGACTAGCGGCATCTGTGCGTGCCAATCTCGGTATGACCCTGTCCCGCTTCCGAAGGACCAGCCGCTCGCTACCGAAAAAAATCGGGTTGGCTGGTAGTGCCAGTCGGGCCAAGATGGCCATGGGAACACTTGCCACCTTTGCTAACGGGGCAAAATCATGCTGGAGGTCGTCGGCTCGTCTTTTGGGACCGAAGGCTGAAGGTGGTGCGACTCAACGCTCCGTCTGACGGCACCAGTAATCAAAAGTACCGTTGACGATCGAAGGCTTGAGCAGGTAGTCGTGAGCTTCACGGGCGAGATCGTCGGGTAGCGAGGTAAGCGGCCCGAAGGTACGGGCGCGCACCTGCATGCGGGCAGCGCGCTCCATGTAGACAGAAAGATAGGTCGCTTCTTGCACGCTACAGCCGGTGCTCAACTGACCGTGGCTGGCCAGCAGGATCGAGCGGTTGCTGCCCAGAGCGCCAGATATGATCACGCCCTCCTGGTCAGCGATGGGAACGCCAGGCCATTCCGCAAGGAACGCGCAATCGTTGTGAAACGGCGTCATGTCCATTTGCGAGACGATTAGCGGTTGCTTGGCCGCGGCAAGTGCCGACACATACGGAGAATGCGTATGAATGATGCTATGGGTGTTGGGGCGATCGGCATAAACCCACAGATGGAACCGCGTTGCCGGATTAGCCATCCCAGTGCCGCTGAGGGTATTCAGGTCTTGGTCGACTTCTATGAAGTCGGCTTCGGTGGCTTCGTCAAAACCCAGACCGAAGCGCAGGGTCCAGTAGGCGCCTGGGCGCTCCGAGCGTGCACTGATCTGGCCAGCCAAGCCAGCTTCCTGCCCGGTCATGGCCAGGATGCGGCAAGCATAGGCCAGCGTTTGCTGCAGCGTGCGCTTGCGAGGCTTGAGATGGGCACGCATCTCCTGCGTTGCGCGTTCGTCGAAGTATTCCTTAGAGCGAAGTTCCATTTTGTTTCCAGTCGTATTGGTTGCCGGGCGTAGACTGGGCCCGGCGACTCCAGAACGCCTCTGCTGCCCCCCGTGGGGAGCACACTTTGGCGCCATCCCGACTTGGCCGGTGGGATGTCGGTACGACTGGATTATGGGAAGTCAGAAGGGGCTGTGATAGCGCGGAGCGCTCATACTTCCTATGACTGGGCGTACTACCTCAGACCGTTTGAGCGATCTTCAGCATGTGTTTTATCAGCGCTGTTTGAGCTCTTTCTCGCTTGGTAATGGCGACAACGCGCCGACTGAGACGAGGGTTTATTATGCGCACTCGTGACAGCCCATAGTTCTCGAGCAGTTGCGTCGGTACTCGGTCTGGCAAAACACACTGACCGCCGGTTGATGCGACGAGCCTGAGCATCGCATCGACCGTGTCCACTTCCGCCACGACATTTGTGTCAAATCCCTTCCTGTGCAGCATTCGTCTTAGCGCATAGTGCGCAGGAAAAGCGACAAGCGGTACTCTTTGCGCCTCTAGGTCGACCCCTTCGAGTGCGGCCAAGGGCGAATTTTGGCTGACGATCAACGTCATGACATCGTCGAATAGCGGCACGATTTCCACGGCATCTGAGGCTACCGCGACGTCGTAAACAAAGCCTATATCCGCTTTGCCCGCCTCCACCAGCTCTACAACTTCAGGTGAACTCCGCCCCATGAGCGAGACGTTGGCATTTGGGCGCTGGCTCATGAATCGGGAGACAACGTCTGGCATGAAGTAGTAGCTGAGGGTATGAATAACAGCCACTCGGAGGCTGCCTTGGCTGACTCCCTGCTCCTCGCACAACTGGAGAATCGTATTGTCGATAACGTCATATGCGGTCTGGGCGGCAGCCTGCAGTTTGTGGCCTGCGTCAGTAAGGGCGACCCCGCGCCCGTGGCGTTCGCACAATTTTTGACCTACTGCTGCCTCGAGGTGGGCCAGCTGACGGCTTAAGCCGGATTGGGTTAGACCAAGCGTCATTGCAGCGCCTGAAATGGAGCGGGCCTGCGCTATCGCCAGGAATAGCCTTATCTGAGCATCTAAAGCCTTCATAATTTTGGGGGTGTCCCTCTTCGGCTAGTTATGACGTTCAACCGTTCCGCCATTTCGAACCGACGTGGCTTCAGCGCTTTCCCGGTCGGAGCCCGCCATCCACCAGACTTTGGGCGTCAATGGATCCCGCTGTGGAGATCTTGCTGGATCCATCGCTCAACAGGCATCCGGCATTAATGCAAGTTCCGCACCATATGTGTATTGGTACTATGCCCGGTTTGATAGTCGACGACGGCGATGTATCCCGGCATGTTCCATTCCTTGCCGTTCGATCCGATCAAGGACTTCGTGCCAGTCGGCATCTTCGGCATTGCGCCGATGGTAGTGGTCGGGCCCGGCTCGCCCATCGCCAGCTTCAAGGGCATGCGCGCGACGCCTCTGCCTTGCGGCCGTGCAGCAGCGCATGCATGCCTACTGCGTCGAGCCGAGCAAGCTGACGGGGGGGCCGCGAGACACGCCGTGTGCCGGGCGATTCGCGGTGCCGGTAGAGGCGGAACGAGCAGGGTGTCAGGCGCGTTTTGTACACTATCAGGTCGATTCACCCGGCTGCAGACGCCCCCCTATGAGTTTCGATGCCCTGCTGGAGTTGTTCCAGCAACGTATTCCAGCCCATCCGTGGGCCCAGATTGCCTCGTACCTGCTGGTGCTGGTGCTGATCGCCGTGGTCGCGCAGTGGCTGTTCGGCCACGTGATGTCGCGCATCGCCCATCGCTTGCTGACGGTCTGGGGCAAGGCGCCCTGGAGCAAGGCGCTGACGCGATATCGTGCCTATCGGCGCTTCGGCTATGCGGTCGGGTTCGGGGTGATCACCGTCGGCATCGGCGAAGTGCCGCACATGGGCCGCTATGCGCTGGCCATCGAGCGCCTGGCCCATGCCGGCCTGTGGATCTGCTTCTTCCTGATGCTTGGCGGCGTGCTGAGTGCCTGGCAGGACGTATACGCCAGCAGCCGCCAGGCGCAGACGCGCTCGATCAAGGGCTATATCCAGGTGGGGCGCCTCGGGCTGGGGCTGGTGTGCTCGGTGCTGGTGCTGTCGATCCTGATCAACCGCTCGCCGCTGTGGATGCTGTCTGGCCTGGGCGCGCTGTCGGCGGTGCTGCTGCTGGTGTTCAAGGACACGCTGCTGTCGCTGGTGGCCAGTACTCAGCTGACCTCCAACGACATGCTGCGCATCGGCGACTGGATCGAGATGCCCCAGTGCAATGCCGACGGCTACGTCAAGGACATCGCGCTGCATACCGTCAAGGTGCAGAACTGGGACAACACCGTGACCACGGTGCCGACCTACAAGCTGTTCTCCGAGAGCTACCGCAACTACCGGCAGATGTTCGAATCCGGCGCGCGGCGCATCAAGCGCACGTTGCGGCTGGATGCGGGCAGCGTGCGCTTCCTGGAGGACCGGGAAGTGCAGGCGCTGATGCGCTTCCGGCTGCTGCACGACTACCTGGAGGAGAAGCAGGCCGAAGTCGACGAGGCCAACCGCCTGCTGATTGCCGCCGGCAATGACCCGGTCAACCGGCGCCGGCTGACCAATGTCGGCACCTTCCGCGCCTATGGCATTGCCTACCTGAAGGCGCACCCGGAGATCCACCACGATCTGCTGCTGAACGTGCGCATGATGGAGCCCGATTCGCAGGGCATCCCGGTGGAGATCTATTGCTTTACCGCGCTGACCGCGTGGATGGACTATGAGCGCATCCAGGGCGATGTCTTCGACCACCTGCTGGCGATCCTGCCCGAGCTGGGCCTGCGCCTGTACCAGGCGCCTTCAGGCGCGGACCTGACCGGCGTGCGCATCTCGCCGGTGCTGGCCGCGGCGCAGGTGGCGGCGGCACAGGCCGCCGTCCATCATGCGCCTGCCCACGGCGCCGCCGCGAGCAGCCATCCGATCTGAGCTGCGCCTGACGCTCAGCCGACCGCGCGCGGACGCACGCGGCTGGCGGCTTCCTTGGCGCGGGTGCGGGCGGTGTCGACATCGTCGGCGTACGCCAGTGCCACGCCCATGCGGCGCTTGACGAAGCTCTCGGGCTTGCCGAACAGGCGCACCTCGGTCTGCGGCACGCTCAGTGCCTGGTCCACGCCATCGAAGACCACCCCCTGGGCATCCACGCCGCCGTAGATCACGGCGCTGGCGCCGGGGCTGCGCAGCGTGGTGTCGACCGGCAGGCCCAGGATGGCGCGGGCATGCAGCTCGAACTCGTTCTGCCATTGCGTGGCCATGGTGACCATGCCGGTGTCGTGCGGGCGCGGGCTGACTTCGCTGAACCAGACCTGCTCGCCCTTGACGAACAGCTCCACGCCGAACAGGCCCATGCCGCCCAGGTCTGCCGTGACCGCCTGCGCGATGCGCTGGGCGGTTTCCAGCGCGGCGGGGTGCATTGGCTGCGGCTGCCAGCTTTCGACGTAGTCGCCGCTGACCTGGACGTGGCCGATCGGAGCGCAGAACTGCGTTTCCACCTGGCCGCTGGCGCCCATGGCGCGCACGGTCAGCAGCGTGATCTCGTAGTCGAAATCGATAAAGCCTTCCACGATCACGCGGCCGTGGCTGACGCGGCCGCCGGCCATGGCGTAGTCCCAGGCCGCCTTGACGCCCTCGGGGCCGTCGATCTTGCTCTGGCCCTTGCCGGAGCTGCTCATCACCGGCTTGACCACGCACGGGTAGCCGATGCCGCCGTCGATGGCAGCCTGCAGTTCATCCAGCGAATCGCAGAACTTGTACGGGCTGGTGGGCAGGCCGAGCGATTCGGCGGCCAGGCGGCGGATGCCTTCGCGGTCCATGGTCAGGCGCGCGGCGCGGGCGGTGGGGATCACACGCACGGTGCCGGCGGCTTCCAGGGTTTCCAGCATGGGCGTGGCGATGGCCTCGATCTCGGGCACGACCAGGTGCGGCTTTTCCGCCTCGATCAGCGCCTTGAGCTGGTCCGGGTCGCTCATGGCGATGGTGCGCGCGTGGTGGGCTACCTGCTGGCCGGGGGCATTGTCATAGCGGTCGACGGCGATGGTTTCCACGCCCAGGCGCTGCAATGCAATCAGCACTTCCTTGCCCAGCTCGCCGGAGCCGAGCAGCATCACTTTGGTGGCAGAGGGGGAGAGAGGCGTTCCGAGTGTGGTCATGGCAGCGGATGGGGCGGGAAGGAAAGCCGAGATTGTACGTGTTAGGGGGCTGTCTTTGGCGCCGGCGAGCGCGCATATTGGTATGGGCCAGGGAAGGGCGCCTGGCGCGCGTGCCACCCAATTCAGCGACGAACCATAAAAAAACCCGCGCGGGGGCGGGCTTGAAAAGGCCTGAGGATCCAAGACCGGACCGCTCAGTGTTCATGCTAGGTGCTAAGAGCGCGCTCCGCATCCCCCGTTCGGGGCGGCCCGGCACAGTGTTTCAGGACGTGGCCATCAGCGGCGGGCGCCGCCGCGTGGCCACGGCAAATGCAATTTGCGCCAGACCCGCGGCCAGCCCCAGCGTCACGCCGACCTGCCACGCCACGGTGTAGGAACCCAGCGCGTCGTAGACCAGCCCACCGCCGAAGGCGCCGAAAAAGCTGCCGATCTGGTGGCTGAAGAACGCCACGCCGCCCAGCATGGCCTGCCAGCGCAGGCCGAAGGTCTCGGCGATCCAGCCCGATACCAGCGGCGCCACGCCCAGCCACAGGAAGCCCATTACCGCGGCGAACACCAGCGTGCTCTGCGGCGTGGGCGCGGACGTGAAGTACCAGGTCAGCGCCAGCGAGCGAATCGTATAGATGCCGCCCAGCAGCATCAGCTTGTTGAAGCGGCCGCCGGCCCAGCCGAAGAAGATGCTGCCCAGCACGTTGAAGCCGCCGATCACGCCCAGCGCCTGCGCGCTCAGCATCGGGTCCATGCCGCACACGTCCAGATACGACGGCAGGTGCGTGGTCAGGAAGACCAGCTGCATGCCGCAGACGAAATACGCCAGCGCCATCACCACGAACGGCGCGTGCCGCAGCGCGGTGCCCAGCGCTTCACGCGCGCTGTCCTGGCCGCGCCCTGCGGGCGACACCAGCGGCAGCCGGTCCACGCGCCCGGCAAACCACGCCGCGGGCAGCATCACCAGCGCCAGCAGCACGAACGCTGCCAGCCCGGCGCGCCAGCCGTAGGCCTGCGTCACCATCTGCCCGATCGGCGCCGCCAGCAGCGCGCCCAGCGAGCCCGCGCCAGACACCAGCCCCAGCACCGTGCTGCGCAGCGCCGCCGACACCGGCCGCGCCGCCACCGCCATCGCCAGGGCGCTGCCGGTGCAGGCCATCGACGCGCCGATGGCCACGCCCGCGCCCAGCGTGACGCCGACCATGCTGTGCGCGGTCGCCAGCAGCACCAGTCCGGTCACATAGAGCAGCGAGCCGGCCAGCATCAGCGGCCGGAAGCCGATCCGCGTGGCCCAGGCCCCGGCCAGCGGCTGCAGCAGGCCCCACGCCAGGTTCTGTACCGCGATGGCGATGGTGAAATCCGATACCGAGATGCCGATGTCCCGCGTCAGCGGCGGCATGAAGATGCCAAGGCTCTGGCGCAGGCCCATGGCCAGGCTGAGCATCACGGAGGCGCCGATCAGGATCGGCAAGGCCGGGCGCAGGGCTTCGTAGCGGGAAGGCGCGGTGGGGGTAGGCACGGTGTGGTCTCGTCGCTTGTCGTTATCGTTGTGAGCCCCGGGGCGCTTTCCATGTCTTTACATTTAAGCGTGCGCTGAATATACCGCAGGGTAGGGCGAGCGTATGCGCCAGGCCCAACCGTGTCAATTTGGCTTTGGGCGGGTCCGCCTTCCGCTTTGCCAAAGGCGGACCCACACCTCGCTAGTCCAGACTGACCTTGGATGCCCGGATGGTCTCGCCCCAGCGCTTGATGTCGCCGCTGACCAGCGCGGCGAACTTCGGCTGCGGTTCGCCGCCAGGGATACCGCCCATGTCGCGAAACCTGGCCACCACCTCGGGCTCGTGCATGGCCTTGCCCAGCGCTTCCTGCAGCGTGGCGGCAATGGCCGGCGGGGTCCTGGCCGGCGCAAAGAAGCCCAGCCAGCCCATCACCACGAAATCCTTCACGCCGGCCTGCGCCATCGTCGGCACGTCCGGCAGTGCCGGCAGGCGTTCGGCGCTGGTCACCGCAAGCGCGCGCAGCTTGCCGGCGCGGATCTGCGGCAGCGCCTGCGTCAGGTTGTCGAACATGAAGGTGGTTTCGCCCGCCAGCACCGAGGTGGTGGCGGGTGTCGACCCCTTGTACGGCACGTGAATTACTTCGGTGCCAGTGCGCAGCCGGAACAGTTCCGCCGTCAGGTGCGTGGTCTGCCCGATGCCGGCCGAGGCGTAGGAATACTTCCCCGGGGACTGCTTGAGCTGCGCCACCAGCTCGGACACGCTGCGCACCGGCGCCTGCGCGCCGACCACCAGCACGTTGGCGAACGAGATCAGGTCCGTCAGCGGCATGAAGTCCTGTGGCTGGTAGGGCAACTGCTTGTAGGCGCTGTAGTTGATTGCGTGCGAGCCGGTATTGCCGACCAGCAGCGTGTAGCCGTCCGGCGCCGCGCGCATGAAGGCCTGCGTGCCGATGATGCCGCCGCTGCCGGGCTTGTTGTCGACCACCACCGGCTGGCCCAGGATGGCCGACAGCTTCTGCGCCACCAGGCGCGTCGGGATGTCGGTGGTGCCGCCCGGCGCGCCGGGCACGATGATGGTGATGGGGCGCTCAGGCCAGGACGCGGCGCTGGCGGGCAGCGGCAGCGTGGCGGCGGCGGTCGCCAGCAGCAGGGCCGCGGACGTGTTGAACAGCGATTCTGGCAGCTTGTGTTTCATGGGTCTCCTCCATGTTCTGGTCTGTGTGCTGCTTGGCATGTGCGAACGGCCGGCTTGTGGCCGGCCGTTCTCTAGCCCAGGGCGGATGACATCGATGCCCTCGGTCTGGCGTGTGCCATCATTTGCCCGTCCACACCGGCTTGCGCTTCTCGGCGAATGCGGCGGCACCCTCGCGGGCATCGGCCGAGGTGAACACCGGCGCCAGCAGCGGGCGCTGGCGCTCGAACATCTCCTCGGCGCTCCAGTCGGCGGACTCGGCCACGATCTGCTTGCTGACCGCAACCGCCAGCGGGCCGTTGGCGCCGATCTCTTCGGCCAGCGCCAGCGCGCCTGCCAGCGCCTGGCCTGGTTCGGTCAGGCGGTTGATCAGGCCATAGGCGTGGGCCTGTTCGGCGCCCAGCATATTGCCGGTCAGCGCGTATTCCATGGCGATGTGGTACGGCACGCGGCGCGGCAGGCGCATCAGGCCGCCGGCGCCGGCCACCAGCCCGCGCTTGACTTCAGGCAGGCCGAACCTGGCCGCGTTCGACGACACGATCAGGTCGCACGCCAGCGCCAGCTCGAAGCCGCCGGCCAGCGCATAGCCTTCGACGGCGGCGATCAGCACCTTGCGCGGCGGCTTCTCGGTCAGCCCGCCAAAGCCGCGGCCAGGCAGGCTGGGACGCTTGCCTTCCAGGAAGCCCTTCAGGTCCATGCCCGAGCAGAAGGTGCCGCCCGCGCCGGTCAGGATGGCCACGCTCAGGTCGTCGCGGCTTTCCAGCTGGTCGATGGCGGCGGCCAGCGCGGTCGCGGTCTCGAAGTCCATGGCGTTTTTCGCCTGAGGCCGGTTCATGGTGATCAGCAGCGTATTGCCGCGGGTTTCCAGTTGCAGCGTGTCGCTCATGCGGGATTCCTTGTCAGAAGTCGGTATCGGTGCAGCGCGCGGCTCAGCGCGGTGCCATGCGGATGGCGCCGTCCAGGCGGATGGTTTCGCCGTTGAGCATGGGGTTCTCCAGGATGTGCAGCGCGGTGGACGCGTATTCATCCGGTGCGCCCAGGCGGGGCGGGTGCGGCACCATGGCGCCGAGCGAGGCGCGCACGTTCTCCGGCAGCTTGGCCAGCAGCGGGGTGTCGAACAGTCCCGGGGCGATGGTGCAGACGCGGATCGCGCGCTGTGCCAGGTCGCGCGCGGCCACCAGGGTCATGCCGACGATGCCGGCCTTGGCCGAGGCATAGGGAATCTGGCCGATCTGGCCTTCGTAGGCGGCCACCGACGCGGTCAGCACGCACGCGCCGCGCTCGCCGTCGATCAGTTCGTTCTTGGCCATGCGCGCGGCCCCCAGGCGCAGCGCGTTGAAGGTGCCGATCAGGTTGATGCGCACGATCGACTCGTACTTTTCCAGCGAACCCGGCGAGCCGTCCTTCTCGACCACGCGCACCGGGCCGCCCAGGCCGGCGCAATGGATCAGCGCGCGCAGCGGGGCAATGGCTTCGGCGGCGTCGTAGACGGCGTTCATCTGGTCGGTGTCGGTCACGTCGGCCTTGAGGAAGCGGACCTTGCCGCTGAACTCGTCGACCGCGGCATTGCCGCGCTCTTCCGACAGGTCGGCGATCACGACGTCGACGCCGCGTTCCACCAGGCGCCGCACGCAGGCCAGGCCCAGGCCGGAAGCGCCGCCGGTCACGACGGCGGACATATTGGTCAGTTTCATGCTGTGTCTCCTTGACTGGATGTCTGGTTCAGGCGCGGCTTACAGGCGCTCGATGATGGTGGCGTTGGCCATGCCGCCGGCCTCGCACATCGACTGCAGGCCATAGCGCTGGCCGCTGTCTTCCAGTGCATGCAGCATGGTGGTCATCAGCCGCACGCCGGAGGCGCCCAGCGGATGGCCCAGCGCAATGGCGCCGCCGCGCGGGTTCAGGCGTGCCGGGTCGGCGCCGAGCGCGCGCTGCCAGGCCAGCGGCACGCAGGCAAAGGCTTCGTTGATCTCGTAGTGGTCGATCTGGTCCAGCTTCAGGCCGCTCTTCTTGATCGCGCGCTGGCTGGCGGGGATCGGGGCGGTCAGCATCATGACCGGATCGTCGCCGCACACGTCGAACGCAACGAAGCGAGCGCGCGGCTTCAGGCCCAGGCGCTGCGCCATGGATTCGCTCATCAGCAGCATGGCGGAGGCGCCGTCACTGATCTGCGAGGCATTGCCCGCGGTCACGTTCCAGCCGATCTGCGGGAAGCGCGCGCTGAGTTCGTCATTGCGGAACGAGGCCTGCAGCGTGCCCAGCTTCTCCACCGAGGTGCCCGGGCGGATGGTTTCATCCTGCTCGACCAGCCCGTTGGGCGTGCTGATGCCCAGGATCTCGCGGCGGAAGGCACCGCTTTCGCGCGCGGTGGCGGCCAGCTCGTGCGAGCGGGCCGAATAGCTGTCCATGTCGTGGCGCGACAGTTCGTACTTGGCGGCCACCAGCTCGGCCGCAACACCCTGTGACACCAAACCCGGCGCATAGCGCGCTTCCATCGACGGGCCGTACGGGTTCTGGCCAATGCGGGCCGAGCCCATCGGCACGCGGCTCATCGACTCGATGCCGCAGGCGATGACGATGTCATAGGCGCCGGCCATGATGCCCTGCGCGGCGAAATGCACCGCCTGCTGGCTGGAGCCGCACTTGCGGTCGATGGTGGTGGCCGGCACGTGGTCAGGAAAGCCTGCCGCCAGCCACGCCACCCGGCCCGGGCCGGCGGACTGCTCGCCCGCCTGGGTCACGCAGCCGGTGATGACGTCGTCGACCAAACCCGGGTCCAGCTTGTTGCGCTCGACCAGGCCCTTGATGACCTGGGCCAGCAACTCGGTGGCATGGAGTTCGGTAAAGGCCGAGCCTGGCTTGGAGCGGCCCATCGGGCTGCGGATGGCGTCGACGATGACGGCTTGTTGCATGCGGTGTCTCCTGAAAAGGCTGAACGTTGCGAGTCGTGGCTGGGATATTGAGACGTCTGTACCGAAATGTGATCGTCCAATACGATGAATTGGAATTCTGGCCCCGGCAAATCGCCCTGTAAACTCAAAAACCCCAGTTTGACTTTGGAAAAGACGAAGGGCAACATCCGGGTTTTGAGACGCACGTATCAAAAAACCTTGAATCAACGCAATAACATGACGAATGCACCACACGCATCCCTGACCCCGCCGCCCGCCGATGCCGACGGCGAGGCGCGCCTTGTCAGCGCGCTGGCGCGGGGCATTTCGATCCTCAACTGCTTTTCGCCGACAGTGCAGGAGCTCAGCAGCCGCGAACTGATGGAACGCACCGGCCTGGCCAAGCCGACCCTGTTCCGGCTGCTCGACACCTTGTGCGAGCTGGGCCTGCTGCACTATTCGGAACGCTTGTCGCGCTACGTTCCCGGGGTCGGGCTGATCAACCTGGCCGCGCCCGCGCTGGCACGCATGACGATCCGCCAGCTGGCGCGGCCGGCCATGCAGGAGCTGGCCGACCATATTGCCGGACAGGTCGAGCTGATCGTCGGCAGCGGCAATGCGCTGACCTACGTCGAAATCGCCCAGGGCGTGGGCAGTCATGTGTTCCGGCCCGAGGTCGGCACGCGCGTGTCGGTCTCGCGCACGGGTTCCGGACGCGGCTACCTGATGCTGTTGACCGAGGCCGAGCGCGAGGCGTATCTCGCCCAGCTCCGCGCCGCCGATCCCCAGCGCGCCGACTGGCTGCAGGAACGCCTGGCCGATGCCGCCCGCGACCTGCAAGACCACGGCTTCTGCCGCGGCCACCGCGACCTGCACCGCGAGGTCGAATCGGTTGCCGTGCCGATGCGCACCCGCCGCGACGGCGAGGCGTGGATCTTTGCCGCCTCGGTGCCGGTATTCAGCCAGCAGAGCAAGCAGATGGAGGAAGACATCGGCCCGCGCCTGGTGAGCCTGGTGCGCAATGTAGAGGGAGCGCTGGGCGTGGCAGGCTGAGCGGCACAGCAGTCCGCCTGACGCTCAGCTGGTCAGTTGCCGGTGAACACCGGCGTGCGCTTGTCCAGGAACGCCTGCACTGCCTCACGGTGGTCGGCGGTCTGGTGCGACAGCGCCTGGAAGCCGGCGGACAGTTCCAGCAGCGTATCCAGGCGGGTATGCATGGCCTCGCGCATCAGGCGCTTGGCCAGGCGCACCGCGTGCGGCGGGTTGGCGGCGATGCGGCCGGCCAGTTCATAGGCCGTGGGCAGCAGCGCCTCGGGCGCGACCACGCGCGACACCAGGTTCCATTCCAGCGCCAGCCTGGCATCGATCGGCTGGCCGGTGAAGGTCATCTCCGCCGCCCGCGACAGGCCGATCACGCGCGGCAGCAGCCACGCGCCGCCGTCGCCGGGGATGATGCCGAGCTTGACGAAGGACTCGGCAAACTGCGCCCGCTCCGAGGCAATGCGGATGTCGCACATGCACGCCAGGTCCAGCCCCGCGCCCATGGCCGCGCCATTGACCGCGGCGATGACCGGCACTTCCAGGTTGAACAGCGCCAGCGGCAGCCGCTGGATGCCGCAGCGGTAGTCCTGGCGGATTTCCATGCCCGGCACTGCGCCGGAGGCCTGGCGTTCCATGTCCTTGATATTGCCGCCAGACGAGAACGCCGTGCCCGCGCCGGTAATGACCACCGCGCGCACGCTGCGGTCGCCGTGGATGCGGTCGATCGCGGCCAGGAACTCCGCCACGGCGGTATTGCCGGTCAGCGGGTTGCGGCGCTCGGGCTCGTTCATCGTCAGGGTGACGATATGGTCCTGCTGCTCGTAGAGAAGGAAGTTGCTCATGGTGGTGTCTCCGGATGCGGCGATGCGGGCTGGTTGCCTGCCTTGGCGCCAAGGCTAAGCCACCGGCGCCCGCACCGTCCAATATTCATTTCTTTATCAGCAATATCCTGCACATATCGCTGGGCAGGCCCGGGACGCCAGCCATCTTGCGCCGGCGGCGCGACTTTCTGCGGGTAATCCCTGTACCCATAATCGAATCGCTCACCGATTATCTATAGGCCCCGGCCACCGCCCGGCATCGCGCAGTTCCGTAATCCTGCAGTCCCGAATTCCAACAAGAATGCCCTACAGGAGACGATATGAGCCATGCGTTGACGCAGGCGACGGACCCCGTTGCCCCCGATGTTGCAATGCACCCCCACCGCACCATGAGAAGCGCCACAGGCTTCCTGGCAGCGGCCCTGGCGCTGGTGATGCAGGTCTTGCCCGCCGGCGCCGCGGCGCCGCGCAATGCGGCCGCCAAGGTTGACGGCGCCTTTATCAGTGCCAACGCCAGCACCGCCCGCGACTGGCCCAGCCACGGCCTGGACTATGCCGAGACCCGCTTCAGCCGGCTCAGGCAGATCGATGCCGCCAACGTGCGCGACCTGGGGCTGGTGTGGACCTACAACCTGGAGTCGACCCGCGGCGTGGAGGCAACCCCGCTGGTGGTGGACGGCGTGATGTACGTCACCGCGTCATGGAGCGTGGTGCATGCGGTCGATGCGCGCACCGGCAAGCGGCTCTGGACCTTCGATCCCAAGGTGGACCGCTCGCTCGGCTATCGCGGCTGCTGCGACGTGGTCAACCGCGGCGTGGCGCTGTACCAGGGCAAGGTGTTCGTGGCCGCCTACGATGGCCGGCTGATCGCGCTGGATGCCGCCAGCGGCCGCAAGCTGTGGGAGAAAGACACCATCATCGACCGCAAGTACTCGTACACCATCACCGGCGCGCCGCGCGTGTTCAAGGGCAAGGTCATCATCGGCAACGGCGGCGCCGAATATGGCGTGCGCGGCTACATCACCGCCTATGACGCCGGCACCGGCGAGCAGAAGTGGCGCTGGTTCACGGTGCCGGGCGACCCCTCCAAGCCGTTCGAGGATGAGTCGATGGCTGCGGCGGCCAAGACCTGGGACCCCAGCGGCAAATACTGGGAGGCGGGCGGCGGCGGCACGGCCTGGGACACGCTGGCCTTCGACCCCGAGCTGAACCTGATGTACGTGGGCACCGGCAACGGCGCGCCATGGTCGCGCAGCAAGCGCAGCCCGGCCGGCGGCGACAACCTCTACCTGGCATCGATCGTCGCGCTCGATCCCGACACCGGCAAATACGTCTGGCACTACCAGGAGACCCCGGGCGACAACTGGGACTACACCTCGACCCAGCCGATGATCCTGGCCGACCTGAAGCTCGATGGCCAGATGCGCAAGGTCATCCTGCACGCGCCCAAGAACGGCTTCTTCTTCGTCATCGACCGCACCAACGGCAAGTTCATCTCGGCAAAGAACTTTGTCGACGTGAACTGGGCCACCGGCTATGACGCCAATGGCCGCCCCATCGAGCGGCCCGAGGCGCGCGCCACCGACAAGCCTTATGACTCGGTCCCCGGTCCGTACGGCGCGCACAACTGGCATCCGATGTCGTTCAACCCGCAGACCGGGCTGGTCTACCTGCCGGCGCAGAACGTGCCGATCAACCTGATGGACGACAAGGCCTGGAACTTCAATGAAGGCAAACCCGGCACGCCGCATGGCAACGTGGGCTGGAACACCGCCAAATTCCTGAACGCCGAGCCGCCCAAGGGCAAGCCCTTCGGCCGGCTGATTGCGTGGGACCCGGTGCAGCAGAAGGCCGCGTGGACGCAGGAACATGTGTCGCCGTGGAACGGCGGCACGCTGACCACGGCCGGCAACCTGGTGTTCCAGGGCACCGCCGACGGCCGCTTTGTCGCCTATGACGCGCGCAGCGGCGACAAGCTGTGGGAGTCGCCCACCGGCACCGGCGTGGTGGCGGCGCCGGTCAGCTTCGAGTTGAACGGCAAGCAGTATGTGTCGGTGGCAGTGGGTTGGGGCGGGGTCTACGGGCAGGCCCAGCGCGCCACCAACCGGCAGGGGCCGGGCACGGTCTACACCTTCGCCCTCGGTGGCAAGGTACCGCTGCCGGCCTTTGCCGAGTACCGCACCGCCAAGCTGCTGCAGGGCGTGAAATATGACCCGGCGCAGGTCAAGGCGGGCACCGGCCTGTACGTCAGCAACTGCGTCCTGTGCCACGGCGTTCCCGGCGTGGACCGCGGCGGCAATATCCCCAACCTGGGCTATATCGATGCCGCCTATATCGAGAACCTGGACAAGGTGGTCTTCAAGGGGCCGGCGATGGCGCGCGGCATGCCTGACTTCACCGGCAAGCTGACGCCGGACGATGTCGAGAAGATCAAGGCCTTCATCCAGGGGACCGCTGACGCGGTGCGGCCCAAGCCCTGAGGGCAGGGCCGGGCCTCAGTCCTCGGCCTGGAAGCCGGTCGCCTCCACGATCGGCTTCCAGGCGGCGCGTTCCAGCTGGATGCGGCGGCGGCCTTCGTGGCCGGGGCGCGCCACCACTTCCAGGCCCAGCGCTTCCAGCTTGGCCGCGGTGGCGGCGTTGGCCGAGGCCGCGAGGAACATCTTTTCCACTTGCGCCACCACGTCAGGCTGGGTGCCTGCCGGGACGAACACGCCGTACCAGCTGGTGGCGTGGTCGTACTGGCTGAAGCCCTGTTCCTTCATGGTGGGCACTTCGGGCAGCGCCTTGGCGCGGCGCGTGCCGCTCACGCCAAGGAAGCGCAGCTTGCCGCCCTTGTACAGCGGCATCATGCTGGCCACGGCATCCCAGCCGATCGACACATTGCCGCTGACCACATCCACCAGCATCGGCGATGCGCCGCGATACGCCGCGGGCGTGATGGCGATGCCTTCGGCCTTGCCCAGCGCCACCGTGCCGAGGTGGCCGGCGCTGCCGATGGTGGCCAGGCCCAGGCTGGCGCCGCCCGGGTTGCGCCTGGCCCAGCTCACGTATTCCTTCATGTTCTGGTAAGGCTGCTGCACGCCGGTCGCGACCGCGGTCGGCACATCGGTCAGTACCGCTGCGGGCACCAGGTCCTTGTCGGCGTCGTAAGACAGCTTCTTGTAGGTCAGCGGAAAGATCGTGAACAGGGGCGAGGGGCCGATGAACACGGTCTTGCCATCGGGCCTGGCGCGCTTCACGTAGTCGAGCGCCAGGCGCGCCGACGCGCCGGGGCGGTTTTCGACCACCACCGTGCCGTGGCCGTCCTGGCGCAGCTGCTCGGCATACAGGCGGGCAAGGCTGTCGGCGGCGCCGCCGGGGGCGTAGCCGACGATGATATGCATCGGCTCGGCATCGGCCGCGCTAGCCGGAGCGGTCATGGTGAAGGTGGCGGCAGCGACGGCGGTCATGGCCAGCAGCCGGCGCGTCAATCGGACTTGATCAGTCATGGCAGTCAGGGAACGATGTTGAGAGAGTGTCAGGGCAGGGTGGGCCACTGGCCCGTGAGGTCATGGACCGATTCATACAAGGCCGCCACACGCAGCAGCTGCGCGTCGCCGCGGAACTGCCCGACCAGCTGCAGCCCGATCGGCAGCCCGTCGCCACCAAAGCCGCAGGGCAGGCTGATGGCCGGATGCCCAGTCATATTGAACGGCATGGTCCACGGGAACCAGTTCGCGCGCACATCGGGATAGTCCTGGCCGTCGATTTCGATCTGGCCGAACAGGTCTTGCTCCAGCGGCAGCGCGGTGCGTGTGATGGTGGGCATGGCGAGCAGGTCGGCGCGTCCCAGCAGCGCCTGCACGCGCAGGAACAGTTGCGAGCGCTCGAACATCGCCTGCTGGTATTCCACTGCGGTGAATGCGGCGGCGGATTCCACCTGGCGCACGAAGGTCGGGCTCAGCGCCTCGCGGTGCTGGGCCACGATCGGCGCAAAGCGCGTGCGCCATACGGTGTGGTTGATGGCACGCCAGACGGGCTCGACGTCGAACCCCTCGCCGCCGAACGGCTCCAGTTCGGCGCCCAGTGCGCGCAGCTTGTCCAGGCTGGCCTCGAACGCGCGCGCCACGTCCGCCGACACCGGACGGCCCGGCGGCGCCAGGCAATACAGGATGCGCCGGCCACGCAGGTCGCCCTGCGGCTGCGCTGCGGCCACGTAGTCGGCGGCGGGCACGCCGATCGACCACGGGTCGCACGCATGCTCGCCGGCCATGGCCTGCAGCATCAGGCCGGTGTCGGCCACCGTGCGCGTGGTCGGCGTCACGTAGGTCTGGTTGCCGAACAGGTCCTGCGCCTGGCTGTGCGGAATCAACCCCTGGCTCTGCTTGATGCCCACCACGCCATTGCAGGCGGCAGGAATGCGCGTGGAGCCGCCGCCATCGGTCGCCACCGCCAGCGGCGCGATGCCGCTGGCCACTGCCACCGCGGCGCCGCCGCTGGAGCCGCCACTGGTGCGCTCGGCGTGCCAGGCATTGCGGGTGCGCCCGAACAGCGGCGAATCGGTCAGGCTTTTGGAGCCGAATTCCGGCGTGGTGGTCTTGCCGACCAGGATCGCGCCCTGCGCGCGCAACCGCGCCACCGCCACGGCGTCTTCGGCCGGCACGTTGTCGCGCATCGGCACGGCGCCAAAGGTCGTGCGCACGCCGCGCGTGTTGACGATGTCCTTGGCGGTAAACGGAATGCCGTGCAGCGGAGGCAGCGGCCGGCCGGACATCACTTCCGCTTCCGCCGCGCGCGCCGCGGCCATGGCCTCGTCCGCGCACAGCGTGATAAAGCAGTTCAGCACCGGCTGCAGCCGCTCGGCGCGCGCCAGCACCGCAGCGGTCAGTTCCACCGGCGAGATTTCCTTGCGCCGGATGCGCTGCTGCAGTTCGGCGGCGCTGGCAAGACAAAGCGCTTCGCTCATTGGACGGGCGTCTCCTGAAGATGGCCGCGCGTGCCGGTATCGGCGCGCGCAGGCGTGATGGCGATACGCTGGCATCTTACAACCGGCCCGCGCACGCGGGGACTATCGCCGCCAAGTGCCGTCGGCGAGGAAGCGTTCGGCCAGCTACGCGTTGCCGTTCAGGGGCGCGCCGGCGATGACAGGTAGGCCTGCAGGCCGTCTGCCGGCAAGGCGCGTGAAAACAGCCACCCCTGGCCGAACTGCGCGCCGCGCTCTCGCAGGAAGCGCGCCTGCTCTTCATGCTCGATGCCCTCGGCCACGACCTCGAATCCCAGCGCCTCCGCCATGGCGATGATGTGCGGCGCCACCGAGCTGGAAGCCGCCTCGCGGCCGATGGTACTACGCGGCGGCGCTGCTGCGCAGCACGCGCCGTCGCCGCGCGTATTCAGATTCCTTTTGCAAGGCGATGAATTTTTTCGTGCGCCGCGCAATAAGGCACGCATGACTTGCGCAATGCCGGCAGAATCCGGAAAGTAGGGGGAACGACTGCCCGCACAGAGGACCTGGCCCATGACCACCGCCCCATTTGCAAGACCCACACCATCGGCCCGGCTTGCCGCCCGGCACACGCCGGCCGTGATCCCGGGCAACGGCTAGGGGGGCGCATGGCGCTGGTGCTGCTGATCGCGCTGCCTCTGCTGGCCGCGGCGCTGACGTGGTTGATCGGCATGCGCGCCGCGCGCATGCTGGCGCCTGTCATCATCGGCTTGCCGCTGGCCGCGCTGGTGCTGCTGCTGAGCCTGCGCGGCGCGGTCTTCGAGCAGCCGGGGCATGCGCTGGGCTGGCGCGTGGCGTGGCTGCCGCAGCTCGGGCTGGACCTGTCGCTGCGGCTGGACGGCCTGTCGTACCTGTTTGCGCTGCTGGTGCTCGGCGTGGGCCTGCTGGTGATCCTGTACGCGCGCTACTACCTCGCGCGCAATGAATCCGCGGTGCGCTTCTTCTGCCTGCTGCTGCTGTTCATGGCGGCCATGCTGGGCGTGGTGCTGGCAGGCAACCTGCTGCTGCTGGTGGTGTTCTGGGAGCTGACCAGCATCCTGTCGTTCCTCCTGATCGGCTTCTGGTCATGGCGCACCGATGCGCGCCAGGGCGCGCGCATGGCGCTGGCGGTCACGGGCGGCGGCGGGCTGGCGCTGCTGGCCGGGGTGCTGCTGCTGGGCCATATCTGCGGCAGCTTCGAGCTGTCCGTGGTGCTGGCGCAGGCCGGCAAGGTGCAGCACCACCCGCTCTACCTGCCGATGCTGGTGCTGGTCCTGCTGGCAGTCTTCACCAAGTCAGCGCAGTTCCCGTTCAGCTTCTGGCTGCCGCATGCCATGGCCGCGCCCACGCCGGTCTCGGCCTACCTGCACTCGGCCACCATGGTCAAGGCCGGCGTGTTCCTGCTGGCGCGGCTCTATCCGGTGCTGGACGGCACCAACAGCTGGTTCTACCTGGTCAGCATGACCGGGCTGGCCACGCTCATCGTGGGCGCCGGCCTGGCGCTGCTGCAGCGGGACCTGAAAGGGCTGCTGGCTTATTCCACCATCAGCCACCTGGGCCTGATCACGCTGCTGTTCGGGCTCGATACCCAGCTCAGCACGGTGGCGGCCATCTTCCATATCATCAACCACGCCGTGTTCAAGGCGTCGCTGTTCATGGCGGCCGGCATCATCGACCATGAGACCGGCACGCGCGACCTCGACCGCCTGCACGGGCTGGCGCGCTACATGCCGCACACCGCAGTGCTGGCCATCGTGGCATCGCTGTCGATGGCGGGGGTGCCGTTGTTCAACGGCTTCCTCAGCAAGGAAATGTTCTTCGGCGAGACCCTGGCGCAGGGCCTGCTGGGCGACTTCAACTGGGTGATCCCGACCGCGGCGACGCTGGCGGGGGCGCTGACGATGGCCTATTCGCTGCGCTTTATCTACGGCGTGTTCTTCGGCGCCCGGCAGCCCGACGTGCCCAACTACCCGCCGCACGAGCCGCCGCGCTTCATGAAGGTGCCGGTGGAGTTCCTGGTGGTGATCTGCCTGGTGGTCGGGCTGGTGCCGGCCTATACCGTGGGCGACCTGCTGGCGGCGGCTTCGCTTGCCACGCTGCGCGCGCCCCTGCCAGAGTACAGCCTGAACCTGTGGCACGGGGTCAATTTGCCGCTGCTGATGAGCCTGGTGTCGATGGCCGGCGGCGCGGCGCTGTTCTTCCTGCGCCGCGACGCGCTGCGGCGCCTGCAGCAGGCAATCGACCACCTGAGCGCGCGCCAGTCGTTCGAGCGTGGCATGCATGCGCTGGAACGCTTTGCCGCTGCCGTCACGCGCTGGCTCGAGAACGGCTCGCTGCAGACCTATGTCGCCTGGATGCTGCTGGCGCTGCTGGCCGTGCCGGCATACTTCCTGGCCGACCTGGAATGGCTCGGCGGCAGCGTGCCGGCGGGCGCCATCGACCTGATCGGGGCTGCCACGCTGGCGCTGCTCGGGCTGTGCGCGGTGGGCGTGGTGGTGACGCACCGCCAGCGGCTGCTCGCGCTGGTGCTGCTGGGCGGCTGCGGGTTGATGGTGTCGATGGCGTTCCTGCGGTTCTCCGCGCCGGACCTGGCGCTGACGCAGATCTCGGTTGAGGTGGTGACGATCCTGCTGCTGGTGCTGGCGCTGTTCTACCTGCCGCGCGAGACGCCGGAGCGCGCCGGGGCTGCGCGCCGCGGGCGGGATGCGGTGCTGGCGTTCGGCGGTGGCACCTTGCTGGCAGTGGCGGCTTACGCCGTGATGACGCGGCCGTATGACCCGGTGTCTGCCTTCTACATCGACCAGTCCGTGCCCGGCGGCGGCGGGCACAACGTGGTCAACGTGCTGCTGGTGGATTTCCGGGGCTTCGACACCATGGGCGAGATCTGCGTGCTGCTGATTGCAGGGCTGGCGGTGCAGGCGCTGCTCAAGGGCATGCGGCTGGACACGCCGTCGGCAGCGCCCGATGGCCTGCCGTGGAGCAGCCAGGCGCATCCGCTGCTGCTGGCCATGCTGGCGCGGCTGATGCTGCCGCTGACGCTGCTGGTGGCGGTCTTTATCCTGCTGCGCGGGCACAACCTGCCGGGCGGCGGCTTTGTCGCGGCGCTGATCACATCGGTGGCGCTGCTGCTGCAGTACGTTGCCAGCGGCGTGCGCTGGACCGAAGCGCGCATTGCGCCGGACTATCGCGCCATTGCCGGCGGCGGCATTCTGCTGGCGGGTCTGACCGGACTGGGCAGCCTGGCCTTCGGCTATCCGTTCCTGACCACCGCCTTCGGGCATTTCCACATACCGGGCATCGGCGAGGTGGAACTGGCCACGGCGATGATCTTCGACCTGGGAGTCTTCTGCACCGTGACGGGAACCACGCTGGTGATCGTATCGCACCTGGGCGTGCGCAACCTGCCGCCGGCACAGGCCGCGGAGGACGCCTGATGGCCGCGCTCTACGCCATCACCATCGGCATCCTTGCCGCGGGCGGCATCTACCTGCTGCTGCGCGAGCGCGTCTTCACCGTGGTGCTGGGGCTGACGCTGCTGTCGTATGCGGTCAGCCTGTTCCTGCTGGGCATGGGGCGCCTGTCGATCGGGCGGCCGCCGGTGATCGTGGCGGGCGCCAGCTATGCTGATCCGCTGCCCCAGGCGCTGGTGCTGACCGCCATCGTGATCGCGTTCGGCATGACGGCGTTCGCGGTAGTGCTGGCGCTGCGCTCGCTGGGGCTTACCGGCAGCGATCATGTCGACGCCGCCGGCCGGCCCGAAGGGCACGCCACCGATGGCGGCAAGCAGGAGCCGCGGCCATGAACCACGCCGTGCTGCTGCCCATCCTGATCCCCATGTTTGCCGGTGCGCTGCTGACCGCGATGCCGGCTCAGCGGCTGCGCGCGCAGCGCATCGTCTGCGCCGTGGCCACGCTGTTGCTGGCGCCAGTGGCGGTGCACCTGCTGCGCCAGGCGGCTGGCGGCGAGATCGTGGTCTACGCGATGGGCAACTGGTCGGCCCCGTTCGGCATCGTGCTGCAGCTGGACCGCACCGGTGCGATGATGCTGGCCCTGACCGTGGTGCTGGCCGTCGCCGCGCTGGCGGCGGCGGGAGAGGGCACGGCCCGGCAGGGCCGGCATTTCCATGCGCTGTTCCAGTTCCAGCTGATGGGCCTGAACGGCGCCTTCCTGGCGGGCGACCTGTTCAACCTGTTCGTCTTCTTCGAGATCCTGCTGATCGCGTCCTATGCCCTGCTGGTGCATGGGGCAGGGCGGGCGCGCATCGGCGCCGGGCTGCACTATGTGATCCTGAACCTGGTGGCGTCGTCATTCTTCCTGGTGGCGGTTGGCGTGCTGTACGGGCTGTCGGGCACGCTGAACATGGCGCACCTGGGCCTGCGCCTGGCCGGCTTGCCGGCCCAGGACCTGCCGCTTGCGGTGGCCGCCGGCGCCATGCTGATGCTGGTCTTTGCGCTGAAGGCGGCGCTGTTCCCGCTGTATTTCTGGCTGCCGCGCGCCTACGCCAGCGCCACCGGCCCGGTCGCGGCGCTGTTTGCCATCATGACCAAGGTCGGCATCTACGCGATGCTGCGTTGCGATGCGCTGATCTTCGGCGGCCCGCAAGGGCTGCTGGGGCCGTTCCTGCATGACTGGGTGTTCTTGCTGGCGCTGATCACGCTCGCGGTCGGCGCGCTGGGCGCCGTCGCCGCCGGCACGCTGCGCGCGATGACCAGCTACCTGGTGGTGGCATCGGTCGGGTTGCTGGCCGCCTGCGTATCGATGCAGACGCAAGCCGGCTGGGCCGCGGCGATGTTCTACCTGCTCAGCACCACGCTGTGCACTGCCGCGCTGTTCCTGCTGGCCGACGCGCTGGAGCCGGAGCCTGGGCGCGAGGACGGGGCCCCGGTCAGTGCCTCGCGGCTGGCCGGGCTGCTGTACCTGGTGGGCGTGGTGGCAGCGGTGGGGCTGCCGCCGCTGTCGGGCTTCCTCGGCAAGGCCATGGTGCTGCGCGCGACCCCGCCGCCGTGGGTGCCGGCGCTGTGGTCCGCGGTGCTGGTGTCGGGCCTGCTGCTGCTGGTTGCCGTGTCCCGCACCGGCACGCGGCTGCTGTGGCGGCTGCCGCATGAGGCCGAGCACGTGCCGGAAGGGAATGAGTACTTAGACGAAGACCATCCCGGCGCGGCACGCGTGCGCGTGCGGCCCGATGCGCGCAAGCTGGCCTGCTGCGCACTGCTGCTGGCGGGCAATATCGCGCTGACGGCATGCGCGCGGCCGGTCAGCGACTATGTGGCCGACGCGGCGGCGCAGTTGCTGGACCGCGCCGCCTATCTCCGGGCAGTGCTGCCCGGGCAGCCGGGGTAAGCCATGCTGCAGCGTCTGCTTCCCCATCCGTGGCTGAGCCTGATCCTGATGATCATGTGGCTGTTGCTGACCAACAGCCTGGCCCCCGGGCACTGGTTGCTGGGGGCGCTGCTGGGCTGGGCCATCGGCCGGCTGGCCGACCGCTGGCTGGTGCTGGGCGCGTTCCGCCTGTCGCGGCCCGACCTGATCCTGCGGCTCAGCATCCATGTGCTGTTCGATATCGTGAAAGCCAACGTGGAAGTGGCCATCATGGTGCTGGGCCCCACCGCGCGCCTGCGCCCCGCCTTTATCGTGGTGCCGCTCGATGTCGAACACGAGCTTGCCACCACCGCGCTGATCAGCATCGTCTCGCTCAGCCCCGGCACGCTGTGCGCAGAACTGAGCGACGACCGCCGCGCCTTGCTCGTGCACGTGCTGGACCTGGAGGAAGAGGCCGCGCTGGTCGAGCTCATCAAGTCGCGCTATGAAACCCCGCTCAAGGAGATCTTCCAATGCTTGCCATCGTGATACCGGTCTGCCTGGTGATCCTGGGCCTGGCCTTCCTGCTGACCCTGGCGCGGCTGCTGCGCGGACCCAGCCTGCCGGACCGCATCGTGGCACTGGACACGCTGAATATCAACGCCATCGCGCTGATCGTGGTGCTAGGCATCAGCCTGGATTCGGCGCTGTTCTTCGAGGCCGCGCTGCTGATCGGGGTGATGGGCTTCGTCGGCACCGTGGCGCTGTCCAAGTACCTGCAGCGCGGCGACATCATCGAATACTAGGGAACGCCAGATGCTGCATCCTGTTGCGGAATTCATCGTGTGCGCGCTGCTGCTGGTGGGCAGCGTGTTCATGCTGGTCGGGGCGGTCGGGCTGTTCCGGCTGCCGGACTTCTTCATGCGGCTGCATGGGCCGACCAAGTCGACCACGCTGGGCGTGGGCGGGGTAGTGCTGGCCTCGGTGGCGTACTTCAGCTTCCGGGGCGATGCCAGCCTGCATGAACTGCTGGTGACCGCCTTCCTGTTCCTGACCGCGCCGATCAGTGCCCACATGCTGGCCAAGGCCGCGCTGCAGCGCCAGCTGCCGGTGGATCCGCGCACGCGCGGCAGCGGCTGGATGCCGCGCATCCGCGACTAGGTATGGCCGCGACGGTTTACTTTCGCCGCAATGTGTCCTACACCCAGTCAGGCGATGCCGGCATCTTCCACGCCAGGGCAGGGGGTTTCATGGACTTGCAACACTCGGACAAAGTCTTCGCGGGCGCGATTCCGGAAGTCTATGAGGCCCTGATGGTGCCGATGATCTTTGCGCCATACGCTGCCGACATGGCTGCTCGCATCGCCGCGCTGCAGCCGCGCCGGGTGCTGGAACTGGCCGCCGGCACCGGCGTGCTGACCCGGGAAATCGCCGGGCGGCTGCCGGCCGATACCCTGATCGTTGCCACCGACCTCAACGCGCCGATGCTGGCGCGGGCGGAGCAGGCCGGCACGAGCCGCCCGGTGCACTGGCGCGAGGCCGACGCCATGGCGCTGCCGTTCGCCGATGCCAGCTTCGATATGGTCGCCTGCCAGTTTGGCGTGATGTTCTTCCCCGAAAAGGGCCGCGCCTTCGCCGAAGCCCGCCGCGTGCTGGTGCCGGGCGGCACCCTGATCTTCAATGTCTGGGACCAGCTGGAATTCAACGCCTTTGCCCGCGATGTCACCGGGGCACTCGCCACGCTGTTTCCCGACGCACCGCCCGAGTTCATGGCCCGCGTACCGCATGGCTACCACAGCCAGGCCGCGATCGAGCAGGACCTGCGCCTTGGCGGATTCCAGTCCTCCCCGGTCTTTGAAACCGTCGCGGCAACCAGCCGCGCCAGCGCCGCCCGCATCCCGGCGGTGGCATTCTGCCAGGGCACGCCGCTGCGCGCCGACCTGGAGCGGCGCGGGCCGGATGCGCTCGGCCGGGCAACCGACCATTGCGAACACGCGCTCCTGGAGGCTTATGGCGACGGGCCATTGGCCGGTCCGATGCAGGCGCACGTGGTGATGGTAACGGCGCCCGCCGGATAAAGCTGCCCGCCAGTTTGTCGCAGGTCATCGCTGGGCGTGCGCAAATCGCCGCTTGCGCCGATACTGTAGCCAGGCTCATGACGACTACAGGATCCTTGGGCGGTGGCCATGGACTCTATGATCATTTCCGCATCGGTGGCACTGGGCATCGGCCTGGCGATCGGGCTGGAGCGCGAGCGCAGCCAGGCCGCCGCCGGGAAAGATCGTGGCATCCGCGGCGGGCGGCCTGCGCTTCACCGTGCCAGTCGCGATCGGATTGGTGCTGTCGACCAGCGCCACCTGGGCAGTGGCCTGGCTGCAGCGCTTGGATTGAGGCAGCATGCATGGTCGGCTACCATCAGCGCGGCGCGGTCCGGATTCCCCTGGCGCGCATTGTCGGACGATGACTACGATGCCCCTTGTACGCGTGCTCGCGATCGGTCTGCTGTTAGGTTTGCTGGCGGGATGCGATTTCCTGCGCGGCTACGCTGAGGGCGAATCCGAGGTCATGCGGGACTTCCGGGCCGGGGATCGTGCCGATGACCTCGGGGCGGCGCGCTTTGTCTTCGATGACTTCGGCGGCCTGAGCACCGATACCCTTGAGACCAATGCGCTACCGTGGAAGCTGGCAACGACCGCACTGCTGCTGGCCGGCGGCCCCAACGTTCCGGTCACTCAGGACGCCTTGCGCCGGGCCCTGCGCGAGTTTGGCTTCATCTATCCCGATGCGATCCGCAACTGGCCGCGCCAGCAACAGCCCAGGTTCGACAAGCCCCTGGGCGTGGTCAGCGGAGTGATCGGCCGGGATCTCCCGAAGATCCGCCTGGAAGTGTCCAACCTGGGATGCGCATCGTGCCATGCGGGCATCACCTACGACATGGACGGGCGTCCCACCAACGATGTCTGGCTGGGCCTGCCGAATACCTCCCTCAACCTCGATGCCTTCGTCACCGCGGTCTATCAGGCGGTGAAGCAGGTGAAATCCGATCCGGAAAAGCTCCTCTCCGCCATCCACCAGCTTTACCCCGAAACCAGCAACGAGGAACTGGATACCATCCGGAAATTCGTCTGGCCGCGGCTGGTAAAACGGGTGGCGGAACTCGAAGCCAGCGGTGACGAGCCGCTGCCGTTCAGCAACGGCGCGGCCGGCAGCACCAATGGGGTCGCGGCACTCAAGTTCCAGTTTCATCTGCTCTCGGCGGGCACGGCCGCCAGTGGTTCCACCTCGATTCCGGAACTGGGCTACCGCAGCCTGCGCTCATCGCTGCTCTATGACGGCGTCTATACCAGCAAGGGCGCGCCGCGCTTTGCGCCAGTGGCACCCGGTGCCGCCAACGATGCCGGGCGGCTGGCGCATATCGTGGCCTTCTTCACCGTGCCGACCATGGGCATGCCACCGGATCGCGCCGTCCGTGCGATTCCGCAGGTGGAAGACGTCATGCGGTTCATGGCGGGCTACACCCCGCCGCCGTTTCCGGGGCCGGTTGACCGCTCCCGCGCCGCGCGCGGCCGCGCCGTCTTTGATGCCAACTGCGCCCAGTGCCATGGCAGCTACAGCCAGGACCCAGAGCGCCCGCGCCTTGTCAGCTTCCCCAACCGGCTGGTGGCACAGGCGGATATCGGGACTGACCCGACGCGCTGGCAAGCAATCGATCCCGGCCTGCTGCAAGCCATCTCGCGCTCCGAGCTGGGCAGGCATATCGACGCGGCAAACACCAGTGGCTATGTCGCGCCCATCCTCTCCGGCGTGTGGGCGACGGCACCATACCTTCATAACGGCTCCGTGCCCACGCTCTGGCATCTCATGCATCCGCAGGCGCGGCCCAGGCGCTTCTGGGTCGGAGGCCATGCCCTGGACTACGGCAAGCTGGGCATCGCCGGCAGGCTCGATGCGGCCGGTACCTGGACCTATCCGGCCAGCTACCGGCCGTGGTCGAAACCCGTGCTCTACGACACGGCGACGGCGGGGCGCGACAACCGCGGCCACGAGAAGGAATTCTCGACCCTTGCCGAAAGCGACAAGGATGCGCTGCTGGAATTCCTGAAATTGCTCTAGCTGCCGTCAGGAATCCTGCAGCAGTTCCGCGACTGGGAGCCGGGCGCTTTGCGCAATGCCACGGTCCGGCACCGGCCCGAAGCGCATCACATTGACGAGCCGATTCCCCCGCGGCAAGCGCTGGCTTTCGGCAAGCATGGCGGCATGGCCAGGTGAATCGGCCAGCGCCGACATCGGCACGCCGGCAAAGCCCCTGGCAGTCATGGCCAGCCAGAACCGGTACCAGCGGCGCCCGATATCAAAGCTCGTGACCTCGGGTGCGGCATGGATCAGGACGATCCGCGCCGCGCTTTTCACTTTTGCGCTTTCCGATATCAGCAGGCGGGTCAGCGAAAGCGCCGAGAGCAGCCGGAGCACACGAGGTCTCAGCGCAATTGACGCGCCCCAGGCTTCCCACCGCGACAGTGCCATGCATTCGGCCGAAAGCCCGTCGCGCGGCCAGCCTGGATCGTGCGGTGACAAGCGCAGCCACTGGTAAAGCTCCTCGGCAAACCGCGGGTCATTCAATCCCGCAGCCGCGGCGTCGTCATACCATCTGGCGATTTGCGCCGTGCTGTTCTCGCTGGCCAGCGTGACGAACTCCGCGTGGGCCGCAGCGCATTCGCCCAACGACTTGATCTGCGCCGGGGTCGCACGGAGAAACTTGCCTCGATAGGCGCGGCGCGCGTCCACGAAGGCGGCAAGGGGATCCGGGCTTGCGCCAGATGTGATCAGGCCGGATGCGGCCGGGCGCAGACCCTGGGCAGCGGGAGGGTAGGGCAGGCCGGAGACCACGGGCTGCGTGAGCCCCAACCCGAGCGTCGACAACGCCATGGCCATGCCTTCCCAGGCCATGCCCAGGGCGATCTGGTTGTCCCGCCCGGTGGGGTCGCCCACGGACAGCCATCGCGCAGGGTCTTCAAGCAGTTCAACCTTGTCGCCGGCAAAGCGCCAGCGCGCGGGCTGGATATTGTGCGCGCTGGGTGCGCGGCCAGCCTGTGCAAGCAGGGTGAGATGCTGATCGCGCGTGAGCATGTCGCTAGATGGCCTTTTTGAAGAGATGCAGCCGATGCAGTGGCCTGGCGCCCATCTTCTCCATTTGCTTCTGGCTGGCGCCATTCGAATCCGACACCCAGCTGATGCCCAGGTGCGAGTACCCGGCACCGCGCATCGCCGTGAGCAGATGGTGCAGCATGACGCCGTTGACGCCGCGGCTGTGGTAGTCCCTGCGCACGGAAAAGAAGATGATCGCCGCACGCTTGCGGCTGGCGCGGAACCTGATCAGATGCCAGAGCGTGGACAGCTTCAGGCGGAAGCCGGTGGCGCGCAGAAACGGGTTGAGATCCGGCACGCACAGCAGCACCCCGATCGGCTCCCCGTTGAAATAAGCGGTATAGGACAGCCGCCCGTCGATGATCCACATCATGCCGGCGCAGGGAAACAGGAATTCCTCCTCCGTCAGCGGCACGAACATCGGGTTGCCGGAGAAACCATCGTTCAGGACAGCGCATGCCTCCAGCAGGCGCCGGTCAAAGCCGCGCCGCCGGATCGGCTTGAATTGCCAGGCGGGATCATCCAGCAGCGCGCGTTGCTTGTTGCCGATCAACTGCTGCGGATCGTAGCTGCGCACGTCGAGCTCGAACGTGCGCATCGGAAAGAACGGCTCGAAGCCGCATGCCCGGAGCAGCCTGGCAATATGCGGCGGCGTGTATTCCTGGTAGGTGTATGGCGGATGCTCGAAGCCCTCGGTGACGATGCCGATCATCTGCGTGATGGTCAGGTTGAAGCTGCCAGCCAGTTCGTCACAGCCGTTGCGCTTCACCCAGGCCGCCGCCGCGTCGAGCAGCGCTTGCGCGACCTCCACGTCATCGACGCAGTCGAACATGCCGAAGCAGCCGCGCTTCTGAGCGTATTGCTGGTTGGATGCATCGTGGATATGGGCCAGGATACGGCCCACGATCCGCCCGTCCCGATGGGCGGTGAACCAGGTGCGGCGCGCAAACTGCCGGAACAGCGGGTTCTTCGCCGGGTCCAGCGCGCGCGCAAGATCCCCCTTCATCGGCGAGACAAAATGCGTATCGCGGCCATAGCAGGCAAACGGCGCCTCGAAGAACGCGTCGAAATCGCCTTCACGCAGCACGGTTGTCATGCCGCCTCCCGCTGCCCGAGATGGCGCGCCAGCCGCAGGATCACCGCCGCGCGCAGCTCGCCGATCGCCGCGTTGGCGCCTTGCGGCAGGTTCAGCAACACCACCTGCGCGGGCTGGCGCGCGATCAACAGGGCATGGGTCATTTCATGGCGCTCGAGCAGGTCTACCAGCTGTTCCGCGGCCTCGACCCGATCGCCTTCCCGGATCCTGGTCCACGCCCTGGCGTCGCCGATCGACACGGGCTCCCGCCGCTTTCCGGCCAGGTCGAACAGCGCGTCGAGGGCGTAATCAGCAAGCTCCGTGTTGCCGAGCACCACATGGTCGGCGGTTTGCGGCAGGCGCCTGAGCGAATGCAGGAAACCCTCTGGCGTATCCAGCCGGGCATGGAGCAGCCAGCGCAGGAACGCGTTGCCATCACCGGCCAGCGAAACGGCGCGAATGCGGACAAAAATGGCCGTCAGCAGCACCCATGCAATGGCAACCGGCATGCTGCGCAGGCCCGCCTCGGCAAAGCCCGGGCCGGGCCCGCGCGAAGCCAGCGCCATCACGCTGGCCAGCACGACGGCGAAGAGCAGGGCGGCTGCGATATGCACCAGCAGCCCGCGCACGACCCGCCGCGATTCCGACAGGTTCAGGAACACATAGACGAATGCCAGCGCCCCGAGCGCCCCCAGGCGAACCGGCACATGGCCGAGCTCCTCGCGGAAGTCGGTGGCCGCGAGCGGGACGGCCAGGGCCACGACCACCACTACCGCCCGGGCCAGGCGTGCCTCGTTGTCGGACAGCTCGGCATCGCGCAGCCACAGCAGGAACCAGCCATTGCTTGCGGTCACCACGGCGAAGCAGCCAAGGAACATCAGCAGCAGCGGCGTATTGCCCGACAGATCGGTAAAGAGATTGATGACGAAGAACACCACCGACACGCCCAGCGCCAGCAGCTTAAGCCACAACGGGTGGTGGCGCCGCACCAGGTGCTCGGCAAACAGGGTCATGGCAATGGGCAACAGGGTTGCCGCTGCAAACACCAGTTGCGCCAGCAGCGTGCCGCCAATCAGCCAGGAAAAGCCCCGGACTGCCAGCAGTGCCGTCAGCACCCCGAACAGGAACAGGCCCGTGCCGGCCCCGGCCTCGCGCCGGGACCAAAGGAAATGCAGGCAGAGCCCGCAGCCCACCGCGCCGAGCCAGGTAACGGCGACATCGCTTGCCAGGGCGTCAATCACGCGCAATCCTCATCTCGCATCAACCTCGCCATGAAGCGCCGTACCAGCGCGCGCACGGCCCATGCCGTCAGCGCATTGCGCGGCGTCTCGACACGCATGGTCCAGGGATTGAAGAAGTAGCCGCGCACACCGGCCAGCCGCCGCCGACCGAGCACCAGCTTGATCACCTCGAACGCCATCAGGTTGCCGGTGGTGATCACCATCGGCGCAAACGACATGCGCTTGCGCTTGCCGGTCAGCAGGTCCTTGGCGATGCCGAGCTCCACATGCCGGACCGAACTCGAGTTGACCATCACATATTCCAGTTCCTTGCCCAGGCATTCCTGCCTGAGCTCCGGCGTCAGGGACTTCCAGTCAATGCCGGCCGTGGGATAGGAAAGACGCTCCTCGGGCCTGGGATCTTGCGGACGGACAACCGTGACGGAGGGCAGGGGAGCGGTATAGGCGTCGATGACGGTCGCACCATGCTCCCGCGCCTTGCGATAGAGCGCGAGGCCCGCGGCCATGTCATCCATGCCGTTGACCACGATCTTGTAGCGGCCCAGCAGGTCGTCGAGCCTGTCGGTCCACTCGGCGCCGAAGGTCTCGATGGCAAGTTCCGGGTTGATGCGCCGGATCTGCGCCACGGTGGCCTCGACCTTGTTCACGCCAACGGTATCCAGGCTGGCAAACACCTGGCGGTTCAGGTTCGACACGTCGAACGCATCGAAGTCCGCCAGCGCAAAGCCGCCAATGCCCACCCGTGCCAGCGCCTGCAGGCAGGCGCCGCCCATGCCGCCGACGCCACAGATCAGCACCCGTGCATTGCGCAATTGCTGCTGTTCCGCGTCGGTCACGAAACCGATGTTGCGGGTCGTGAATTCCTCGTAGGAGAACGGTGGAATCATTGACTCTTCCTAGCGCGCAGGTCTCCCAGCGGCTCGCGCGGATTCAGCCAGTGGAACAATGGCAGGACGATCCGACCGACAGCCAGGAACGCAATCTGATAAAGGATGGCGGGCAACGAGTCCCGAGGCACTTCCCGCAACAGGTATTTCCGCGCGCTGGCCAGGTCCAGGCAGGCGACCTGCAGGAAATCGTCGCCGCGCTGGTAATCGAGTTCCCGCCGGCAGAGTTCGTTGGCGCGCTCGTCCCGATGCTTCGGCGCCTGCTCGAACGTTTTCTTGAGATTGTCCGAGCCGCCGGTATAGGCATCGGTAATCACGAACCGCGCCTCGTCAAATCCCGCCGCCCCGTCAACGCCAAAGACATGCCGATGCGATTTCATGATCTCGCGGGCCACGCTCAGGTGTTCAAAGCTGCGCCGCGACGGCTCAAAGGGATTGGGATAGGCCGTGACAAAGACCTCGGCGACCTTGCCGATAATGGCCGGCACCTGGGTCACATTGCTGATCCAGATCGGGCGCAGGCCGCGGCGGAAGAAAAGCAGGATGCAGGTCAGCCCGTACAGCACCCAGGACAGTCCTTGCGTGCGATAGCCCGGATCGACCATCACCAGCCCAAGGTGAATCGCCTCGACCGGGCGGGCCTTGACCTCGATCGGCATGACCGACAGCGCATTGAACGCAATCGGCTGGCCGCTGTCCCGGTCATAAAGCAGCGTGATCACGGCCCGCCGCAGCCTTTCAGGATCGCCGGAAAGCACCCCGTAATCGAGGTCCTTGCCGATTCCCCGCTGCACGATGCCGCGCATCTCGGCCAGCATGGCTTCGAGCTGCCGGGCATCCATCCACAAGCCGGGCCGCTCGACGACCCGGATCCGGACGGACCGGCTGGCCTTCAGGCTCAGGTCCAGGTAGCGCAGCCGTTGTCGAAAATGCCCGATGAATTTGAACATGCAGGTTTGGCTGGTGCCTTGTTCTTGTGTCGCCGGCCTGAAAGGCAAGTGTGGCTTGGAGCATATAACAGCACGTCCCCGGTGTCACGGGCGGGACAAAGCAAGCGCAGGGGGGGCGGGCGTTCGCCTTTAGAACTCCGAGGGGCGGATCAGCGGCGTTGTGCGTCCACGACAACCCCACTTTCCGCTGAGGTTTCCGGCATAAGCAGCAATGCTAAGCTCACACGCCCACCGACGTGCGGCCCTACGTGGTGGTAAAGACCACGCTGAAGGATGCATCGGGCGCTCAGGTATGGAGCACCCGGTATATCTCCGCTAGCGCCGAGGCAAAGCCCTTCACCGGTGACAACGGCTGGTTCAAGGATGATGCCCGCCCGCTCAGGCTTGCCCTCGAGCAATCGCTCAAGCGCAGCATCGACGTAATGCTGCGCGACGTCGGACGGCTTCGACAAACTGTATATCGTGGCCTCGAACGCGTGGACCAACACTTCAAGCTGACGATGATCGCCAGCAATTTGACCCGAATTGCACGAATACTGGCTGCGGTGCCGCGAGGAGCGGTGCAATGAGCGGCCAAAGCGGGGCTGCCGCACGGCGCCATGCTGGCGTGCCTCGGAATTGGGGCACCCAATTGCATGGCATGGTAGGAATTCAGCGGCCATTTGCATGTTGAGTCGTGTTTAGCTGCGCTGCGCCCTTCGTGACGGAGTGCTTTTCAACAGCCTGCTAGAGCGCGACCTGGAGGACGCCATCCTGCGCGAGCTGGAGCATTTTCTGCTGGAACTCGGAGCAGGCTTCACCCTTGTTGCTTGCCAGAAGCGGCTGCAGATTGACAACGACGACTTCTATATCGACCTGCTGTTCTACAATCGCCGGCTCAAACGCCTGGTGGCGATCGAGATGAAGCTGGGCGAGTTCAAGGCCGCCGACGAGGGACAGATGGAGCTCTACCTTCGCTGGCTCGCCAAGCAGCGCAAGCCGCAGGCCATCGAAGATCCACCAGCCCACGCCCTTGTCAACACGGCCTGGGCGCCAGAAGCTGGCCAGAATACCGGCCAGAAAGCCGTGCGATACGAAAGCAAAGAAACGGGTGAGACGCGTTCATATAGATTGCCCCATGACGGGCACGCTGATACCCCTACCCGGGGCAGTGCAGAAGATCTCTGGCTCGGCTGGGGCCTCAACTTGACTTTCGGACATGCTCAGCCGCGGCCCATCATGACGCCTGCCCCAGCGCGCGCATGGTCGCCCCGACCAGAGGGGCCTTGAGCTTGAGCGCACGATTCTCTACCAGATGCCACGACAGCACCGCAAGCGCCAGCGTCACGACACCGGAAGACAGGAGCAACATCATGACTGAGATGCCTGGAAACAAGGCGACGATCGACTGCTGGATCGGGAAGGCGTAGATATAGATGCCATACGAAAAGTCGCCCAGGCGGTTGTAGCGGAACAGGGCAGGTAACTGAACAAACGCTGCAAAAAGCACCAGGTATGGCATTGCCAACAGGTACATCAGCGCGAACACATGGTGATTCGGCACGAAGGCGCTGCCGACGACGGCGGCGAGTAGCAGCCCCGCGACGGGAGCGGACAGTTCCACGTGCGCGCTTAGGATGAACAGGCTGGCGCCCGCGAAGAACATCAGCGGCAATGCTGTCTTCTGCATTGCAGAGCCGCCGAGGATTGCGAAGACGCAATACAGGAACGAGGCCGCCGTGACCACCAGTACCGCCGCACGGAACGCGCGCTGGTGAGCGTGCCATGCGACCATGGAGATGACCCATATCGCGGCCAGTGCGAAGTACATTCGGATCTCGTACATCATGGTCCACAGCGAGCCATTCACCGTATCCGGATACGGATTGATCGCGAATACACCGGGCAAGGGATAGACTGCGCCGGCGACCAGCGTGGTCGTCTTCAGCAAGAACTGGCGCGTTGCCGGATCGATGAGGTATGCAGAGGCCGGCAGCGCCGTGAACACCATGCCCAGGCCGAACACCACCAGCGTGACCATGACAAGCAGCGCCGGATAGATCCGCAGGAAGCGCGCCCACAGGAACTCGAGCACGCTTCCGCGCGTCAGCAGGCTTTTGGTCACGAGGAAGCCGCTGGTGACGAAAAACACGTCGACGGCAATCGTTCCGGGGGTCACCCCGATCAGCCTGCGCAAGGGCTCGTCATTGACGTCGCCGGAGACCAGTGAGTAACTGTGGGTGACAAGCACAGCGAGCGCGGCTGTGATCCGCATCAGGTTGAAATTGTTTTCGTCCTTTCTTCCCCCGGCGACGTGCGCGAGCCTCATATGCCCCCCTTTTTCATTAAGCCGGCCTCGGTTGACGGAACGACGCCGACAGCTTCCGCTAGCTTCCGGCAAGCATAGACCGCAGTCTGGGCAGAATCAGGCGCATGTCCGATAGCGCCGAGGGATTGGCGGAATAGCCAGTGAGGCGAACGGCGGTGTCGTATCGCGCCGACACGGCAACCGTTGCTGCCGATGCGACTCTCGGCCGACTTTCTTACCCCGCGCATGCGCGCGACGTCCGTCAATATCCGCCAAGTTCTCGGCACTTCCGGACAGGCGGCCGTTCCTGTCAGCCTTAGAAGCTATGATGCAAGCGGAAAATCGACCAGCACTGGATGGAGGCGGCAGCGATGAAACATCCCGGCAACCCGTTGAAGGCCGTGGTCGATGCTGAGCCAGGCAGGCCATCGTGAAGTCATCCCTACGCAGAGCCTGCGTCGCAGGCACCATGCTGGCAGGTCTGGTCGCGGGTACTGTCGCCGTATTGACCGGTAGTCCGCGAGCTTCGGTCCGCGCGTTCGCCGCGGTAGGCGCGACGGCCGATGTATCGGTGCAGCCTGCACCCGGCGGCGCAGACCAGGCAGATAGCCTGCAGGCGGCGCTCGACAACCTGCAGGCGGGACAGCGCCTGGTGCTGGCGCCGGGCACCTATGTGGTGGGCCACGTGCTTGCAGTGCGCGGCGAGCAGGTTGTGGTATCGGGCTATGGCGCGACGCTGGTCGCCACGAACCCTGACGAGCAGGCCATCATGATGACTGGCGCGAACTCGACGCTGGTTGGCGTGACGCTGACGGGCATCGGCACGCAGCGGCTCGAGTCGGCCACGTCGACCAAGGTCGCCGTGGACGGACAGGGCATCCAGGTGCTCGATGTCAACATCAATGGCGGTGCGAGTGTCGGCATCTTTGTCTCGCGCGGCAGCAGCATTGCGCTGGTCGGCAACAAGGTCCATGGCACGCTGGCCGACGGCATCCACATCACAGGCGGTTCACGCGACGTGCTCGTGCAGGACAACGCGGTCACCGCCACCGGCGACGACATGGTGGGGATCGTCAGCTACCAGCGGGACGGTGTGCTCAGCCAGAACATCTACGTATCGGGAAATTATCTGGCAGGCAACGCGTGGGGCAGGGGCGTTGCTATCGTCGGCGGTGCCGACGTGACGGTCGCCGGCAACCGGATCGAAGGTGTGCAGAAGGCTGCGGCGGTGCTGGTGGCGCAGGAGGATGGCTACCGTACGGCCAGCGTGACCAATGTCCTGGTCGCGAACAATATCATCTCCGACGACCAGAACGCGACACAACCTGGGAACGACCGTCCCGCCGCAGGCCATGCAGCTATCGACATCAACACGGGCAGCGGAGCAGTGACGCAGGTACTGGTGACGGGAAACCAGGTAACGCGCGCGAGGTTCGACGGATTCCGGGCCATGAACAATGTTTGCGGCGTCCGCGTCTCAGGCAACCGCTTTGCTGCGATCGGTGGCCTCGCCCTGTCGCTGCAGTACCGAAACTGTACGGCGACGCAGTTTATCTGCGACGCCAATACGCTCGATGGTGTGAGCCTCGCAGCCCCACCAGGATGTTCCAGCGCGGGCACCATCCCGATTTCCGGCGCGGACGCGGGCCGCCTGCCGCCGGTGCGTACCTCCCTGCGCCAAGGCCTGCAGGCCTCGATGCCAGCGTGCCAGGCACGCTCGGGTTGAGGGAAGCCCACGCACAGCGCTTCGCCCCCGGTTGGCGCAATCTGCGCAAGATGGTCACCTGACCCGCGGCGTTTCCGCCAACAGTTGCAGCAAGTATCTGCCGTAGTGGCTTTTTACGAGCGGGGAGGCGAGCCGACTCAACTGCTCTGCATCGATCCAGCGATGACGGTACGCGATTTCTTCCGGGCATGCCACCATCAGCCCCTGGCGCTTCTGCAACGTGGAGACCAGCAGCGCCGCCTCGATGAGCGAATCATGCGTGCCGGTGTCGAGCCAGGCATAGCCGCGGCCCATGATGTCGACGCTTAGCTTGCCCGCTGCGAGGTAGCGCGAATTGATGTCGGTAATCTCCAGTTCGCCGCGGGCAGATGGCCGGATATCTGCCGCAATGTCGCACACCTCATGGTCGTAAAAGTACAGACCGGTCACCGCATAGCTGGACCGTGGCGAAGCGGGCTTTTCCTCGATCGACAATGCGCGGAAGTCTTCATCGAATTCGACCACGCCATACCGCTCGGGATCGTGGACGTGATAGGCAAATACCGTGGCGCCTTCCTCGCGTCGGCTCGTCCGGGTCAGTTGTCTGGCGAGATCGTGCCCATAGAAAATGTTGTCGCCGAGGATCAGCGCCGATGGATCCCGGCCGACAAACTCACGTCCGATGATAAATGCCTGCGCCAGCCCATCGGGCGAAGGCTGTTCCGCGTACCGGATGTCGAGACCCCACTGGCTGCCATCACCGAGCATGCCGGCAAAGCGAGGGGTGTCCTGCGGGGTGGAAATGACCAGCACGTCGCGAATGCCGGCAGTCATCAACGTTGACAGCGGGTAGTAGATCATCGGCTTGTCGTAGACCGGCAGCAGTTGCTTGGAAACGCTCTGCGTGACCGGATACAGTCGGGTGCCGGATCCACCGGCCAGAATGATGCCTTTTCGGGTCATGCCTGAATCTCCGTCGTGGATGGTCTTTCCTGTATCTTCAGGATCGATGCGCTGGAAGCTGTTTCGCGGCGATAGCAGACCGCGAAGGCCGCGGCTCCGAACGCTTCAGTCAGGATGACGGAAATCACCGTCCCTTCGGCGCCCAGGTACCACACAAGTGGGACCACATAAACGAGATGGAGCAACGTCGCCGCCGCGTAGATGTTCTGCACGAGGCGGTGGCGCCCCAACGCGAGCAGGCCAAGGTTGCCGAAAACAAAGGCAATGCTGGTAACCGGCAGCAGCACGCCCTCCAGCCGCAGCAAGAAGATCGCGGCGTGGAACGGTTCGCCCAGCCACATCCGGATGCCAAGATCCGCGAACAGCTCGATCGCGATGAACATCGCCACCGAGCTGCCGAACACCGCCAGCATGGCCTTGCGCATCAGCGCCTGCGCTGCGGCAGCATCCGTGGCGTTGTACTGGCTGATACGCGGGAAGAACGCGGTGCCGATGACGGTAAAGACAGTCTGGCCCGCAATGCGGATCTTGTCCGCCATGGAGAATTGCCCGACCGCGACCGGGCCGTGGAAATAATTGAGCAGGATCGCGTTGAAGTTCACGTAGAAGCTGACCAGCACAAGGGAAAGGAACACTGGATACCCCTCGCGCAAGGACGCCACGATCGCGCGCATTGGCACGGCGACCAGCGTGGCAATGCGCTGCCGGTGCACCTCCCATAGCGCTGCGGCGGCCAGGATGGCAGTGCCGATGCTGATCCCCAGCGCCGCCAGCGCTGCATCGCCGGGCCCCCGAACCCACGCGATGACGCATGAAAGACTGACCGCCTTGGAGATGAAATTTGGCAGCACGAGCGACTTCATGCGCTCCTGCCCCTGGTACAGCCAGAACGGAGTGATCGCGTTGGCGACGACGCCTACGAACGCCGCGGCCAGGATCTCCCAGTGCTCCCGCAAGCTTGGCACCATGCCCACCGCGCCCAGCATGAGCAGCGCCGACACAAGGGTCAACAGCAGTTTGGCGCCCATGGTGGCTGAGTACACCTCGGCCACCGCTTGCGGATCGTCGCGTTGCAGGGACACCAGGCGGGTCGCCGTGAGATTGTGGCCATAGTCGGTCAGCAGAATCAGGTATTGCGCCAGCGCCTGGCAGTAGGCCAGGACGCCAAACTCCTTGACGCCAAGCACTCGGCCCAGAAACGGTAAGAGCAGTAGCGGGAACAGGTAGTTGCCTGCCTGGATGAGGAGAAGGTAGGCAGCGGTCGCACGGATCGATGGGGGCATGGGCTTGTTGATATATGGAGACGTCATGGTGGGCCCGGTAGCGGGGCGCTGCGCCTGGCATGGTGCGGGGGCACCTTGTGCGAGATCCGGTGTCGGGCCGGCTGGCCGAAGCATTGGAAGACCAGCCAAAGCAGCGCGAGCGGCACGAAGTTCCGCCCGCTGAACAGGTTCGGCACGCGCAGTATCTCCATCAGCGACACCAGCAGCACGGCATGGGCGCAACACCAGAAGCCATCGCCCGCCCTCCAGCCGGCGTAGCTGCGTGCCAGCATCCAGCCCATGAGCGCTGCCAGCAGCAGTGCGAACCATCCCCACTCGTAGAAGTGCACGAAGATACCGGACGGATTGTTGAACTCGGGATCGCCAAAGTTATTCAGAAACAGCCCGTAGCCGTTGCCGCCACCCACTAGCGGCCGGAAAAACTCCCCGAGTACGGGAAATCTGATGAGCCAGTCGAACGTAAAGGTTGGCTCGCCGGTTCCCCAGCCCATGATCGTCAGCAGGCCAGCGCCGTTGTTCAGCGCGGTCGAGTAATACATCGCCAGCCGCTCAAGGGCGAAGTCGAGGATGTTGTCGTAGATGTTGACGTAGTAGGTTTGCCAGGAGCGGCTGTATTCGTTCGCGATGAAGAAGCCGATCATCGGCACGATCGCGGCGAAGGGTCCTAGCGCGAGCAGCACCGAGTGCCTCGGGAGGTTGCTGAAGCGGGCAGCCATCAGGGCCCAGGGAAGGAGTACCTCTACCAGCGCGAGCCGCTCGGCAAAAATGAAGCTGCGCAACAACGTCAGCACGCCCAGCACGACCATGTAGGCCTTGTAACGATTGAAGCCGCGCACAGGCGTGCGGAAGACATAGAAGTACAGCGGCACGTAAGCCACGGTGGCTTGCGTGAGCGTGCTGATGCCGGCAATGCGGCCCTTCAGTTCAAGGACGTCGTAGGTATTTGCTCCGCCGTTCAGGAAGGACAGGAGGATGGCAGGTTGGGCGATCACGCCGCCCATCATGACCAGGTAACCGGCCAGTGCGAGGCCGAACATGGCATCAAGGACTCGTACCGGAATTTCGGGGGGCTCGGCGCGGGCGGGCGGCACGAGGATACGTTCGGCGTATGCCGCGACGGTGAGTACACCGAGAAAGAGGGCCCCGGCAAGAGCATGGAAGCTGGTGAAGTAGACTCGCTCGATGGCCTTCTGTTCGCCAAGCAGGTCCAGTGCAATCAGCATGTATAGCGGCAGGATGAAGTACAGCAGTAGCCTGGCGGGGTCTTCCCACCAATAGCCTTCATGGTGATCGGGCGTGTTGGGCATCGTAGCGGCTCCGTCAGCGCGGCAGCGATTCGAGCGTGTCGGCGATCACCGGCACCGGCAACGCTGCCACGTCGCGCTGGATGTCAGCCGAATGGCCAATCCCTGCGAGCGGCGTGGTCGATGCCTGCGCCATCGCGCTGCGCACCATGGCGAGAAACTCCCGCCGGAAACGCTCGGGTGAGAACTGGAGCGCATTGCGCCGGCATGCGGCAGGGTTGAATGGTCCGCTCTCCTCGAATCGGCACACGGCGCGCACGATGTCTTCTACGGTCTGGCGCGGAAAGAAGACGCCGGTGCGGATATTACGGTCCAGGCTGTCAATGACCGTCTCGCGAGAACCGCCCCGTCCCAGGGCGATCAGCGGTGTCCCGCACGCCTGCGCTTCCAGGGCCACAATGCCGAAATCTTCTTCCGCTGCAAAGACAAAGGCACGGGCGCGTTGCATATGGTCGATCAGCACGTCCGTCGACTGATAGCCGAGCAGCTGGACGTTGGAGGGCGCCATGTCCCGGATGCGTGCGAGATCAGGACCGGCGCCGATGACAACCAGACGTTTGTCCGGCATGGCAGCAAAGGCTTCGACGATCAGCCCGACCTTCTTGTACGGCACCAGACGCGATGCGGTGAGGAAGAAATCCTCGCGGCGATCGCCCAGGCTGAACCGTTCAATATCGACTGGGGGGTAGATCACCGAGGCATCGCAGCCGTAGACCTTGCGGATGCGACGCGCGACGTAGGCGGAGTTGGCCACGAACAGGTCGACACCGTGTGCGGTCCGGTGGTCCCAGATCCGCATGTAATGCAGGATGGCGCGGGCCAGCCAGCTCTTGAGGCCACGGGTCAGGCGGGATTCTTCCAGGTATTGATGTTGCAGGTCCCACGCGTAGCGGATCGGTGAATGCACATAGCTGACATGCAGCTGGCCGGGGCCGGTGATCACGCCCTTGGCCACGGCATGGCTGGACGAGATCACCAGGTCGTATCCGGACAGGTCGAACTGCTCCACCGCCAGCGGCATCAAGGGCAGATAGGCGCGAAACGACTGCCGGGCGCGCGGCAGGTGCTGGATGAAGGACGTCCTGGCATGCTTGCCTTGCAGGACGGCCCGCTCTGCGTCCGGGAAAAAGTCAACCACGCTGAACAGGTCGGCATCAGGCCAGATCTTCAGAATCTGTTCGAGGACGCGTTCGGAGCCGGCGTAGGTAGTCAGCCACTCGTGTACCACCGCGACCCTGCCGAACTCGTCTGCGGTGCGCAATGGGGGAGGATTCATCGCCGTGGGAGCCATGGAGTGATCTCGCTAAGTAGCTTGGCGGCAGTGGTGCGCCATGAATTCCGTTCCACGTGGGCATAACCTTGCGCGCGCAATCTGTCTCGCAAGGTGCTGTCACGCATGACGTAAGTCAGCAGCTCGCCAAGTTCGCGAGCGCTGGTCGGGCGGAAATAGAGCGCGGCGTTGCCGCAGGCCTCGCGCACCGAAGGCAGATTGGACGCAAGGACCGGACAGCCAAGCGTCATGGCTTCCACGGGGGGCAAGCCATAGCCTTCATAGAGCGACGGGAAAACAAAGCAGGCAGCATGGCGGAACAATGCCTTGAGGTCGTCGTCATCAACATAGCCCACGCGTTTGACGAAATCTGGCGCTACCTGCTGCACCGACTGGAACACGGGCAACGTGGCCCCCACGATGACCACTTCGTATTCCGTCGTCTTGAGCAGCTCGATGGCCTCTACCACGAGCCTGAAGTTCTTGTGGTGGCTGGCACTACTGACAGCCAGGACGTAGGGCCGGCCCGATAGCTGGAACTTTCTGCGGACGTCCGGGGCTTGCGGCAGGCGCTGCATGTGATCACCGCTCATTGGCAGCACGCCGATCTTGCGGTCGGGAATGCGATAGGCCTGGGAGAGTTCGCGGCGTGAGAACTCCGACACAGTGAGCACACGCCGCGCGATGCGTCCGACCCACGGTGCCATGATGCGGTACCAGGCGCGGAACGCGCGTGTGTAGGCTTGCGGAATCCGTACTGGCGCGGCGTCATGCATGACTGTGACCTGGTTCGGAAACAGCAACGGCGCCGCGTTGCAAAGGTTCAGCAGCAGCGTGCCGCGGGCAGCGAGCGCCAGGCTGACCTGCTCCCAGTATTGGCCCGTGCCGCCATGGACCGTCCGGATCCGCAAGTGCGGGAACTGCTGTGGATCCACCTTGACGGATGCCGGCACCAGAATCTCGAACGACAGCCCGGCAGTAATAGGGTCGTGGTCCGCAACGAGTTGGTCGATGCCGCGTACGACTTCGTAGGCAAAGCGGTCGACGCCGGTCGCGCGCCTGCCCAGGAAGCGGCCGTTGATGGAGACGGTTGCGGAGGCGGACACGGTGGCCATTTCCGATACGGTTCAGTACCCCGCACGGGCGAGGGGATTGGCGATGTAGCGAACCGCCCGATTGCTGATGGATGCCACCGGCACCAGGCAAAGTGCGGTCAGGCACCATACGGCGAGCTTCTTGCGCGCGCTCCAGAAGGGATTGGCGGCAACCGTATGAAAGTAGCGGCTGGACTCATGACGGAACCAGCGCCATCGCCGAGTCAACGGCGCGCCATGGAGAAGGGTGGCAAAGTGGGCCTTCTCCGCGGAGAAATCCAGAAATTCGGCAGGCAGGACGACGCCAAGCCGTTCCCAGGCCAGCCCGCGCAGGATGGCCCAGCGCCGGGCAGACTGCCTGGCTCCCGCCAGTGCATCTTCGGCATTGGCGAGCGACAGGTTGGCGCTGCCCGCATCGCCTGCTTGCGCCGTGGTATGCCGGTGCACGCGATAGCGGCCGAGCGCACGATCAAGCGAGCCAACGCTGCCGACCAGCGCAATGCCATAGATGGCGTAGAAGTCGGCACCGTGTATGTTGTCTGCGGTGACCGGGACAGGAAAGATGCGCCGGAGTGCATCCACGCGATAGGCGTTTCCCGACCCGGGCGGTGACGGGTACAGCCATCCGTCCCGCAGCCGCATGCCGCAGTCTGTCACGTCGCTGGATTGCGGAACCTGCACCCCGGTGAGGGTCCCGTCCTCGGTCATTACCTCCAGTCGGAACTGAACCTTGACATAGTCGCCGGCTGCGAAGGCGGCCAGCACCGCCTCGGCGGCGTCCGGCTGCAACTGGTCGTCGGCGTCAAGGAAGATCACGCAGGGCGTATCGAGCCGACGCAGCGCGTGATTGTAGGCCGAGACCTGCCCGCCGTTTGGCTGGAACACGGCTTCTATCCTGTCGCCGTAGCCCAGGATGATGTCACGCGAACCATCGCTGGAGCCGTCGTCGATCACCATTACCCTGACCCCTGGCGCCGTCTGGCATAGCGCGGAGTCAATGGCTCCCCCCAGGTACGGCGCGTAGTTGTAGTTGCAGATGACGATCGTCAGAAGGGCGGGGGAGGAGTTGGTCGGCATGACGGCCTCTGCGGTGGATGTTGGCTACAGGGAATAGTCGGCGTGCAAGCCGAGGCGGCATGCCTCGCCGTCGGCGATCGCGCGCTCCAGCAGAGCGAGCCTGGCAGCAGCACCATGACGTCTGCCGTAGATCCGCAGCAGGGCGAGGAAGACGAGGCGGTTCAGGCGGTATGTCAGGCTGGAGGTCGACCAGTAGTGCTTGTCGAACCATGCCTGGTTGCGGCTGCTGTAGTAGGCGCGGAAGTCCGACCGGCTCAACAGCAGGCACTCGAAATGATTCTTCCAGTCTCGCTTGACGTTCCACGATCCCTCCAGGTCTTCCAGGCGGGCGCCGGTTACCAGCGCAATGCGGCCGCCGCGCGCGGTCAGGCGCCATGTGTATTCGATGTCGTCCGCATACAGCACGAGCTGCCGTTCCGGCAAGCCGAGATCGAGGTAGAGATCGCGGTGCCCGAGGAAGCCGCCATACGGCGCAAAAGGCAACGGCAGGACTTCCGGCATGTCCGTCGGCTTCGGGCGGCCCCACGGCGTGCGGCGCCATAGCTTGTAGGGAATGCGGGCCACATGAAAGCCGAAGTAGCTGGAGCGCGGCGGCATCGCCAGCGCCACAGGCACACCCATCGCGATATCGGCCTGGTGATCCGGGCGGAAGCCAAGCACCGCCGCACGGTTGCGGCCAAATCCGCGCGTCAGCCGATCCAGCTGATGGCAGAGGACGTCGAGTGCGCCGGGGCACGGGGCATTGTCATCGTCCATCAGCCACAGGTAGTCCGTGTCGCGGCTGAGCGCTGCGTCGATGCCTACGGCATAGCCATTGGCCGACCCGGTGTTGGTCGGCAACCGGATCACGGTAACCCGCGCGCCCCAGTCGTCCTCGAGCCGGCTAAGGTCGGACGAGGAATTGTTGCTGACGATCACAGCGTGCGCCACGCCCTCGTGCTCGAACGCCCGCTGCAAGAGTTCGGCGCAAAAGTGCAGGCGCGCGCCGTAGGTTACGGTGACCAACGTGATGCGCTTGTGATGGGTGTATTTCATAACTGCCTTTTTTCTGCTGATTACCGCTCATTTCCGCTGATCATGCAGGCGCGCCCGGGCGGGACGCGTCGGCACCGTAGGCATAGCTGTAGCGGTGCAGGTGGCCGGTGAAGTCGTTGAAGATCACGCCCCGTACGGCGACGTCGGCCTGCGCCAGTCGGCGCGTGCTTTCGTCGATCTGTTCCACCGTGGTGACCCGGTGCCGTGCCACGATGAAGACAGTGCCCGCCATGCGTCCCAGCACAAGCGCATCTGCCACCGGCAGCAATGGCGGTCCGTCAAGCACCACCATGTCGTACTGGCCGGCAACGCGTTGAACAAGTGTGGCCAGTTCTGGCTGCAGCAACAGCTCGCTTGGCCCGGACATGTGCCATCCGGTGGCCAGGAAATCGAGACCGTGCGATACATCGTGGCGAAGCACGTCCTCGTACCGGCTCGTACCAGCGATCACCTCGGCCAGTCCCGGACCGCGGTCCACATGGAATCGCTTGTGCAGCACGCCATTGCGCAGGTCGGCGTCAATCAGCAGCACCCGCCGCTTCGAGGCACCCGCCAGCGTGGCGAGATTGGCGGCTACGAAGGACTTGCCAACCCCGCCCGTAGGGCCGGTGATCAGCACCACACGGTTGGGTGCATCGTTCAAGGCGAAGTGCAGCGTGGTGCGGACGGCGCGCAGGCTTTCGATCGCTGCATCGGGCAACAACGTGCGGTCTGTGCTGCCCGCGAGCATGCGGGGCCAGGCAGGGCGGAAATCGGAAGTCAGTCGGCTGCGCGGCACCGTGGCATAAACCGGCAGCCCCGTGCCTGCCTCGATCTCCTCGCGGTCCTGGACGGTACCCGCCACGCGGCGGCGGAGGACGGCCAGGACCACGCCTGCCAGCAAACCGGTTAGCAGCGAACCGCCCACTGCGACGCCGCGCCGCGGCATGATCGGCGTCTCGGGTGGCGTCGCGGGGTCGATCAGTCGCACATTGGCGACCTTGCCGGCGCGCACCAGGGTAAGCTGCTGGCGGGCGTTAAGGCGGCTCGTGTAGAGCTCGGTGTCCACCTGCATGTTGCGCTGCAATTGCAGGACCTTCTGCTCGATCAGGGGCAGTCTGCGCGTACGCGCCTCGATGACAGAGAGCTCTGCCATGGCTCCCTGCAACTGGCCGTCGAGTGCCAGCAGTGCGGGATGCTTGTCCGTGTAACGGATGGACAGTTCCTGGCGCTTCTGCCGCAGGTCGACGACGCGCGTTTCGGCTTCCACGGATTGCTGGAGCAGGGCGCGCGCCTCCTGGCTGGTGTCCACGGTGCCCTGTTGCGCACGAAACGCGTTGTAGCGGCTTTCCGATTCCTCCAGTTGCCGCTTGAGCTGCGGCAATTGCTCATCCAGGAAGCGAATGGATTTGTCGGCCTCTTCCGAGCGGCGTCGCACGTTTTGCTCGACGTACTCCTTGCCCACCTCATTCAGGATCTGGCTGGCGCGGACCGGGTCGACGCTGTCCAGCGCCACGCCGATGATGCTCGATTGCTTGCCGCGTTCCCCGATGGCCATGGTCCGTTGCAGCCATTCGGTGGTGGCGATCTCGGAGTAGCGCCTGATCGAAAAGCTCGCGCCCGGCTCGCCGTCGGCGGCGCGGACCAGCAGGTCGATCGGTCCATGCAGGGTTTCGGCATGTAGCGGCATACCGACCTTGCCGTGAAGCATTAGCAGCGGCGCGTCCCACGAGCCGGGCAGGGAGAGGACATAAGCACCCTCATGACCGAGCGTCAGCACGAAGGCCTTGCCCTGCTGGGAAGCCGGCACGTCGAACATCGCCACGTCGATGCGTTCCGCGCCGTACACGTAGCCACCGAGCGGATGCGACAAGCCATCCGTGCGCGCGGCGAGCCACCACCCAATCACCGGCACATAGCGGGGACCGGCCTCGATATACAGCTTGAGCTTCTCGACCGCGCGTGATACCACCATGCGCGAGTTCAGCACCTGGATTTCAGAAGTCGTGTCCGGCTTGATCTCGGAGGTCAGCTTGGGGTCATCGGACGTGGACCGGGTCCCGATGGAACTGGGTTCGACCTGGATCAGGATGTCGGAGCGGTAGAGGGGGCGCGTGAACAATGCATACGCGATTCCGGCGAGCAGGCACACGGAAGTGGCGACCACGATCAGCCACCTGCCGGCGTACAGTGTCGTCAGATTGTTCAGGGCTCGGGCCGGTGCGCGACCGGGCAGTTCATAGACCGGGTTCGCGATGTAAGGGCTCTTCATGCCGCACTCCTGCGTGGGTATCGATCGTGCATAGGCGCTGATTTCACGGGACAAGCGCCCGGCCGACGGTCGCAGTCTGGGCGGTGGGCAACAGCAGGTTGACAACGCGGCTCCAGCGAACCAGCGCCGACGCATCGACGAACACCACATCGTTGGCCTGCAGCGAAAAGCCGTCTGCCAACGCCATCGCCGATGGCGTACTCGCGTCGAGGTGGTACACCACTGGCTTGTTGCCATTGTCCCCACGCACGACATACACGTGTCGCGCGTCGCCAGAGTACTGGCTGACGCCACCGGCATCGCCAAGCGCCTGGTTCAGGCTCAGCTTGCCGTTATTAAGCGTCAGTGTGGACGCCCGTGCCACTTCGCCAAGTACGAAAACCTTGCTGTCGGTGGCGGCGTAGAAACGTACCAGGTCGCCGTCGCGCAGCAGGATGTCGGATGGATTCCCGCCCTTGGCGATGAGGTCTGGCAGGTTGATGCGTACGGTCTTGTCGCCACGTGTCAGGGCCACCCAGGAGCGGTCCGCTGTCGCGGTGAAGCCACCGGCGCGATTGATCGCCTCGGGTAGGGTCATTGGCACATCATTGATGATCTGCAGGCCGGGGCTCTGCACGGCGCCGTCCAGATAGACGCGCTTGCTGCGATATGCCTGGATGCGCAGGGTGATCTGCGGATTGCGCACGTACTCGGACAGGCGCCTGGCGAGGAGCTCGCGCGCATCAGCCTCGGTGAGGCCCGCTACAGGGACCATGCCGACGAAAGCGAACTGCACCATGCCGCGAGCGTCCACGGTATAGCCGGTTACCACCGCGTTGGAGCCGGCAGTATCCACGCCGCTAGTGACCTGCAGCGCCGGCATGTTCAGTTCCGGATGGCCCCACACCACGATGCTCAGCACGTCGCCGGGCCCCAATACATAGGCGCGTGGCTTGTCGAACAGCGCGCGAACCTCCTGCGGCACACCCTGGGGCCGGGCGGCTTGCTGTGCATCGATCAGGGTGCCGGTAATCTCGACCAGGTTGTCGGGAGTGACCGACTGCACGCCTTTTATCGATGGCAGCTCGGGTACGGTCCCCACGGACGACGGCTGCGTCGCGCGAGCGGCATCGGGCAGAGGACCGGACTGGGACTGGAACGACATCCCCGGCGCCATCGTGCAGGCGCCGAGGAGGGCCGCCAGGCCTGGCAGCAGCGTCGCCGCCAGGATCCGGCCACGCAGCTGGTCAGTACGCGCCGCGGCCATGCAGGACCACCCCGATCGTCTTGAACAGGATTCCGATGTCACCCAGGAACGACCAGTTCCTGACGTAGGCGACGTCGAGCGAGACGCGCGTCCCGTAATCCGTTTCATTGCGGCCACTGACCTGCCAGGGGCCGGTAATGCCGGGAAGGACGCGGAGGTAATACGCCGCAGCGTCGCCGTACCGCTCGAGCTCCTTCTCGACGACGGGGCGCGGACCGACAAGGCTCATGTCGCCGCGCACAACATTCCACAGTTGTGGCAATTCATCGATGCTGGTACGCCGGATGAAGCGCCCGAGCGGGGTGACCCGGACATCGTTCCTGAGCTTGAAATCCTTTTCCCATTCGGCGCGCGCCGCCGGGTCGGTCGCCAGCAATTCCTTCAGCACGGCGTCTGCGTTGAGCACCATCGAACGAAACTTCAGGCACTTGAACTTCCTGCCATCCACGCCAACGCGGGTGTGTCCGAACACGCAGGGTCCGCCGTCACGCATCACCAGCATTGCCACCATGGCCAGCAGTGGCGACAGCAGCAGCAACAGCGCAAGCGCTGCAGCGACATCGAACGCCCGCTTGGCGCCCAGTCCCAGCGGTGACGGAAATCGCAGGTCCACGCCTGCTGGCAACGGCTGCGAGGGCGCCCCGAATGCCGCCATTGCGCCGGACAAGCCAGTCTCCATGCCCGGCGCGGCAGCAGAGGCCGCGGTCAGGCGGCTGGGGACGATACCGGATCTTGCAAAGAGTGATTTCACTGTAAACATGACGACGCTCCATGGTAGAGGTTGGACTGCAGTCGATCTCCCTTGGCGCTGGCTGCGGCTGTCGGACGGCCGTCAGCCGCAGCGCCCGTAGGTGTCGGCGATGCGGACAATGTCGTCCTCGCCGAGATACGCGCCGGACTGCACCTCGATGATCTCGAGCGGCAGCTTTCCGGGGTTCTCGAGCCGGTGCGTCACGCCGATGGGGATGTAAGTGGATTCGTTCTCGCTGAGCAGGAACTGCTCGTTCCCACGCGTGACCCGCGCGGTGCCGCGGACCACCGTCCAGTGCTCCGCGCGGTGGTGGTGCAACTGCAAGGAGAGAGCGGCGCCGGGATGCACCACGATGCGCTTGACCTGGAAGCGCTCGCCATGGTCGAGCGAGTCATAGCTGCCCCATGGCCGCTGAACCTTTCGATGGGTCTCGGCCTCCGGCCCATGCTGGCGCGCGATGCGCTCGACCAGGCCCTTGACCGCCTGGACCCGCGAGCGGTCCACCACCAGCACGGCATCGGCGGTTTCGACCACGATCAGATTGACCGTACCCACGCAGGCCACCAGCCGTCCCTCCGAATGGGCGTAGCACGAGGAGGCGCCCTCGAACATCACGCGGCCGCGCGCGGCATTGCAGTCGTCGTCCTTGTCGATGGCATCCCATACGGCATCCCAAGAACCGAGGTCAGACCAGCCCGCCTCCAGCGGGACCACAACGCCTTTGAGCGCGTCGGCGCGCGCCAGGTGCTCCATCACGGCATAGTCGATCGAGTCCGATGGCACCTCGGTGAACGACGCCGCGTGCGGATAAAAGAACGCGCCGTCGCTGCGGCCGGCCGTGCAGGCGCTCACGCAGGCTACGTGCATCGCCGGCTGAAGCTGTTGCAGCGCGGTCAGCCAGGTGCTGGCGCGCACCACGAAGATGCCGCTGTTCCACCAGTATTCGCCGGACGCGAGGTACTGCGCCGCAAGTTCGGCGGCGGGCTTCTCCACGAACGCGTCGATCCGGCGTGCCATGCCTTCGAGCTGCGCACCGAGCCGGATATAGCCGAAGCCCGTGTCGGCGCGCGTAGGCGGCACCCCGAGTGTGGCGATGGCCCCTTGTTCTGCAAAGCGTGCCGCGCGCAGTACGGCGAGGCGGAACGCCTTGCCATCGGCAATCACGTGGTCCGCGGGCATGGCGACGAGGATGCTGTCGTTGCCCTGCTCGCAGGCCAGCAGCGCGGCGAGCGTCAGTGCCGGCGCCGTATTGCGCCCGACTGGCTCAACGACGATACGCGCGTCCACCCCTGCCTCGGCCAGTTGCTGCGCAGCCATGAAACGGTGTGCTTCGCCGCAGACGATGATCGGCGCGGCGTCAGCGCTGGCGCTGCCATGGAGGCCGGCCAGGCGGCGTACGGTGGTCTGCAGCAGGGAATCGCGGCCAATGATGTCGATCAGCTGCTTGGGAAAGTGCTTGCGCGACAGGGGCCACAACCGGGTGCCGGAGCCCCCGGCAAGCACCACCGCCGCAAGCCGCATGCCCAGGGCGGGCGGCGATGCCCGGTCCTGCCCGGCGAGCGCATCGGTGGCGGTGTCATCCACTACATCCAGCGGGTCCGTTGTGCGCATGATCTGCTCCTGTCCGGCGTGGGCTGCAGCAAGGAAACGGGGAAGCCGTCTTTGTTGCAGCGAAGCATAGACGCGCCGAAAAGCCTCAGAAGCGGACTGGCGGAAAATGCAGAATGATTGGCCGATTAACCTGAAAATCCATTATCAAAAGTAATGCGCGAGCCACCTATAGCTACGGGAGAAAATGCTGAAATATATGGAATGGCAACGGCGCCACTTGGAATTCGGTCGCAATGCCCATAATTCTGGCGATCCGTTACTTTCTGTAACGACTTGCCCAATCCCAGTGCAGGGGCCACTCTATTGGACATTCAGTCATTATCTTTGCCGAATTTAAAATCCCAGAATTAGGGAAAGTGGCTCAAATCAGATACATCACATGATTGGCACGCCGCATTTTTGCAGAAAACCAACTAGTGCCAAGTAATGATCCGCCAACATAGCGGAACTTTCAGCCAGTCGACCCTGCGCGGCGTCCAATTGCCGTTATGATGCAATGCAACAGATTTGATTTTTGGATTGGACGCAAGGGGGTAGTGATGCCATGGAGCACCTTGTCGATATGCCGCCGCCGGTCCGGTCCCTCGGTCCGCTACCGGTAGCCGGCCAACGGGAAATTCAGCGCATCGGGTTGCTGTTGTTTGAAGGCTGCTCGCTGCTGACTGCCGGCATCATCGCGGAAGCCTTCCGCGTGGCCAACGAACTCGAACTCCTGCGTCGCAGGCGACCTGTCTACCAGCTCTCCCTCTTGTCTTACCGCGGCGGCAATGTCGCGTGCTCCTCTTCCATCCGGATCTGGACGCAGAGCCTGGACGCGCTGGGTCAGCGAGGCTTCAATGCGATCTTTATTGCCTGCAGCGAGCGCGAGCCGGTCGTTGAGCGCGATGCGCGGCTCATGACCGCCATGCTCGAGATCAGCGCAATGGTGCTGGAGCGCTCCCGCGCGGGACGGGAGCCGATCCTGCCCCGCGTCTCCCGGGCACATCCGCTGCGTATCGCCGAGAGGGACAACGTCGTCGGCACCAGCCATGCCGCGCCTTCCGTATTCTGGTGCCGGGGAGGCGTGGACTCCGCTCCGGACGTCATGCCCTCGGCCGTCGATATGGCTCTGGCACAGATCGAGTCGGACCTTGGCTTCGTCATGGCCCGGGAAGTTGCAAGGCAGCTCGCGCCGCAACGGGACATGCCGATGGTGCGCCCGGATGCCGAGGAAGCTGGCGACGCGCCCGACATCGCATCGTCCGAAACCAACGAAAAGATTCGCGCGTCGGCACGGTGGATCGCGGAGCATTACACGGAGGCGATCTCGGTGGCCGACGCGGCGCGCGTTGCCGCCATGAGCGAGCGCAACTACCTGCGGCGCTTCAAGTGGGCCTTGGGCGTGACGCCGTCGGAGTACTTGCTTCGCGCGCGGCTAGACATGATTTGTCGGCTGCTGATGGAAACGGACCTGCCGGTCGACAAAATAGCGCGGCGCTGCGGGATGGGAAACGGAGACCGGCTCGCCAAGATTTTCCGCAAGCGCTTCTCGCTGTCGCCCACGGCGTACCGCAATCAGGGCAAGACAAAGCAGTGCGAGACAACCTAGCTACTGGGGGAGATCTGAGCATGCGCCACGACCTGCTGGATGTCGCGAAACTTGAGTGGATGTCGCGTGAATTGTCGGAAACCTACCGTTGCGCCGACCCGTTTCCCCATATCTGCATCGACAACTTTCTTGACGAAGACGTTTATCGGAAAGCCAGCGATGCGTTTCCAGGCGCCACGGAGCGCGTCTGGTTCAAGTTTCACTCGGCCACCGAGAACCTGAAGCTGCAAAGCCAGGACTTTTACGCCATCCCGCCTGCGCTGCGGGCGCTGATCATGGAGTTCAATGCGCCCGGATTCACCCGCTTCCTGGAGACGCTGTCCGGCATCCAGGGGCTGGTGCCGGACCCTCACCTCCATGGCGGCGGCTTGCACCAGACGCTGCCTGGAGGCCACCTGGGCCTGCATATCGACTACAACTACCATCTCGAATGGAGGCTTGACCGGCGGCTCAATGTGCTGCTGTATCTCAATGACAAGTGGGAGGACAGTTGGGCCGGCCATCTGCAACTGTGGGACAACGAGGTCCAGCGCTGCGTGCGGAAGATCGCGCCGATCGGAAACCGGCTGGTCGTCTTCAATACCAATGAGTGCTCATGGCACGGGCATCCCGAACCCCTTGCGTGCCCGCGAGGCGTCACGCGACGGTCAATCGCGCTCTACTACTACTCCAACGGCCGGCCCGAGCCGGATGCTGCCGATGAGCATTCCACACGCTTCCAGACGCGGCCGGGCGAGCGGTACGGCTTAACCGCACGGGACATCCTGCATGGCATTACGCCGCCTTATGCGAAAGCGTTGGCCAAGCGGATTGTCGGGCGATAGCGGGGGCCGCAAATCTTGCGATGGAGGGATCATGCCACGATACGGCCAAGCCGCTATCACAAGGCCGCACCGCGCTGACGGGGGCAAGAGCACGTCATATATGCTCGTCACCGGCGGTGCCGGCTTCATCGGCGCCAACTTTGTCCTGAATTGGCTGAGCCAGGATGGCACGGACGGTATCATCAATGTCGACAAGCTGACCTACGCCGGCAACCGCAACACCCTGGCCTCCCTCGGAGGTAACGCCCGCCACATCTTCTCGCAGACTGATATCTGCGATCGCGCCGCCCTGGACAAGCTGTTCGCCGCCCATCAGCCGCGCGCGGTGGTTCACTTTGCCGCCGAAAGCCACGTCGACCGCTCCATCCATGACCCGGCGGAGTTCATCCAGACCAATATCGTCGGCACCTTCAACTTGCTCGAAGCCGCGCGCACTTATTGGGGAGGTCTGGACGCCGCCGCCAAGGCTGCCTTCCGCTTCCTGCACGTCTCCACCGACGAAGTGTTCGGATCGCTGGGCCCCGGCGATCCGCAATTCTCGGAAACCACCGCATATCGGCCGAATAGTCCGTATTCGGCCTCCAAGGCTGCGTCAGACCACTTGGTCCGGGCCTATCACCACACTTACGGGCTGCCGGTGCTGACGACCCACTGCTCGAACAATTACGGTCCCTATCACTTTCCCGAAAAGCTGATCCCGCTGATGATGACCAACGCCTTGGCTGGAAGGTCGCTGCCCATCTACGGCGATGGCCTCAATGTGCGCGACTGGCTCTACGTGGGTGACCACTGCGCCGCAATCTGCGCAGTGCTGGCACGAGGCCGCGTGGGTGAGACCTATAACGTGGGCGGCTGGAACGAGAAGACTAACCTCGACGTGGTCCACACCCTGTGCGACTTGCTGGATGAGCTCCGCCGCAAGGCTATCGGCTCCTATCGCGACCAGATCACCTTCGTCAAGGATCGCCCGGGCCACGACCGCCGCTACGCGATCGATGCCCACAAGCTCGAGCGCGAGCTGGGCTGGAAGCCCGCCGAGACTTTAGAAACCGGCCTGCGCAAGACCGTGCAGTGGTACCTGGACAACCAAGCCTGGGTGCGGAACGCGACGTCCGGCGACTACCGGAACTGGATGGCGAACCAATATGCCGAATAAAGCGATCAGCGTCCCCACGTTCTTGGTGACCGGCAGCAATGGCCAGGTCGGCTTCGAACTGCGTCGTAGCCTGGCCCCGCTGGGCCGTGTCGTAGCATTGGATCGAACCGGCTGCGACCTGTCATGCCCGGACGAAATCCGCCGCATGGTGCGCGAGTACCGGCCCGACGTGATTGTCAACCCGGGCGCCTATACCGCGGTGGACGAGGCGGAAACCGAACCCGATCTGGCCTTCGCCATCAATGGCACGGCTGCCGGAATTCTGGCAGAAGAAGCCAAGGCGCTCGGGAGCCTGCTGGTCCACTATTCTACGGATTATGTCTTCGACGGCACCAAAAACGGGACCTATATTGAAACCGACCTGGTCAATCCACTGTCGGTGTACGGCAAGAGCAAGCTCGCCGGTGAACAGGCCATTACCGCCACCGGTGCACAGTCGTTAATCCTGCGGACCTGCTGGGCGGCAGGCGCCCATGGCGGCAATTTCGCCAAGACAATGCTTCGCCTGGGCCGTGAGCGCGAGAGCCTACGCGTGATTGCCGACCAGTTTGGCGCACCCACCACTGCAACGCTGATTGCCGACGTGACCGCGCAGATCGTGGGACGACGCTGGCTGTGTGGCGACCGCATGTCGTTCCCCTCCGGCCTCTATCACCTGGCCGCTGCCGGTGAAACCACTTGGCACGCCTACGCAACAGAAGTGCTGCGCTATGCCGCCGCCCATGGTATCGAGTTGAAGGTCGATCCGGGGTGTATCGAGCCGATTCCCGCCACGGCTTATCCTCTGCCGGCGCCACGACCGGCCAACTCGCGCCTGGACACCAGCAAGCTGCGCCAGACTTTCGATATCCACCTTCCAGACTGGCAGCAGGGCGTGCATTTCCTACTGGACCAGATTTTTTCCTGAGCCTGCTTACCATGCGCAAAGGCATTATCCCGGCCGTTCCGGCACCCGGCGCTATCCGATTACACGATCGGTATCGAAGCAATTGCTGCCGGTCTCCGACAAGCCGATGGTCTGTTATCCGCTGCCCACTCTGATGCTGGCAAGGATTCGCGACATCCTGATCATCTCAATGGAGCCTGTCAAATGAGCTTGAACGTTATTCAAACTGACATTCCCGAGGTTTTGATCATCGAACCAAAGGTGTTCGGCGATGATCGCGGCTTCTTTTATGAGAGCTTCAATGGGCGCTTGTTTGAGGAGGCAACCGGTGTCAAACGAACCTTTGTGCAAGACAATCATTCGCGCTCCACACGCAATGTATTGCGCGGGCTTCACTATCAGATCAAACATCCCCAAGGCAAGCTGGTGCGGGTGGTGGTGGGCCAGGTGTTTGATGCCGCAGTGGACCTGCGCATGAGCTCGCCAAATTTTGGCAAGTGGGTTGGTGTCATGCTATCCGCAGAGAACAAGCGCGAGCTGTGGGTGCCAGAAGGCTTCGCCCATGGATTTGTAGTGATATCTGAATATGCGGAGTTTCTCTATAAAACGACGGACTATTGGTATCCGGAGCATGAGCGTAGCTTGCTCTGGAACGATACGCGAGTAGGCATCGACTGGCCGATCCATGGCGAACCTGTCCTCGCCGCCAAAGATGCCGCCGCGAGACCAATCGGACATGCTGAACTGTTTGCGTAGGGAACTCAGAAGCGGCAGATGACTTCGATTTCGGAGACGAGCGGCCGGCGAGGCTTCAACCGATCTTAACGAGACATATCCCATGCAAGTTAGCCCTTCCATCTTCAAAGCCTATGACATCCGCGGCATCGTCGGCGAAACCCTCGCCCGCGACGTGGCCCGCCAGATCGGCCTGTCGTTCGGTTCGGCTGCTGCGGAAGCCGGCGAAAAGGCCGTCGTAGTCGGCCGCGACGGCCGCCTCTCCGGCCCCGACCTCATCGGCGGCCTGGTCGGAGGCCTCCGTGCCGCCGGCATGGACGTGATCGACCTGGGCATGGTCGCCACCCCGATGGTCTACTTCGGGACCAATGTCGAGCTGAATAGCGTGAAAGCCACTTCCGGAATCATGGTCACCGGCAGCCACAACCCACCCGACTACAACGGCTTCAAGATGGTCCTGGCGGGCAAGGCGATCTACGGCGAGCAGATTCAGGCGCTGCGCCAGCGGATCAAGGCCGGCGCCTTCGCGAGCGGGGCCGGCTCCTACCGGGAAGTGGATGTGCGTCAGCAGTACCTCGACCGCATCATCGGCGACGTGAAGCTGGCACGCCCCATGAAGATCGCGCTGGACGCCGGCAACGGTGTCGCCGGCGCCTTCGTGGGCGACCTGTTTCGTGGCCTGGGCTGCGAGGTGACCGAGCTGTTCTGTGAGGTCGACGGCCATTTCCCCAACCACCATCCGGACCCGGCCCACGTCGAGAATCTGCAGGACCTGATGAAGTGCCTGCGCGAGACCGATTGCGAGCTGGGCCTGGCCTTTGATGGCGACGGCGACCGCCTCGGCGTGGTGACCAAGGACGGCCAGGTGATCTTCCCGGATCGCCAGCTGATGCTGTTTGCCGAGGAGATCCTGTCGCGCAACCCCGGCGCGCAGGTGATCTACGACGTCAAGTGCACGGGCAAGCTGGCCCCGTGGATTCGCCAGCATGGCGGCGAGCCGCTAATGTGGAAGACCGGCCATTCGCTGGTGAAGGCCAAGCTCAAGGAAACCGGCGCACCGATCGCCGGCGAGATGAGCGGGCACGTGTTCTTCAAGGATCGCTGGTACGGTTTTGATGACGGCTTGTACACGGGCGCGCGCCTGCTGGAAATCCTGTCGCGTCATGCTGACCCCAGCGCCATGCTGAATGCGCTGCCGAACGCCAACAATACGCCAGAGCTCCAGCTCAAGTGCGCCGAGGGCGAGCCGTTCACGCTGCTGGACAAGATCAGGGCCAACGCGAAGTTTGAGGGCGCTCGTGAGGTCATCACCATCGACGGCGTGCGTGTCGAGTACGCCGATGGCTTCGGTCTGGCCCGTCCGTCCAATACCACCCCGGTGGTGGTGATGCGGTTCGAGGCGGACAACGACGCCGCGCTGGCGAGGATCCAGGCTGAATTCAAACGTATGATCCTGGCCGAGAAGCCGGATGCGCGGCTGCCCTTCTGAGTATGTGCTTGCCCATTGAACATGGCAGGCTTGCGCACCTGCGCCGATAGCAAGGGCTGTATGAGGCTTCCTTAACCCATCTTCTTCAACCTGAAAAATCCTCATGTCTGAGTCACTGCTGCTGACTGGCGCCACCGGATATATCGCATCGCATATGTGGGTGGCGCTGCTTGACGGCGGGGCCGATGTCATCGGCCTGGATAATCTGTGCAACAGCAATCAGATAGTGGTCGAGCGAATTGCCGCAATTTCGGGAAAAACCCCGCATTTTGTCAAAGGTGATGTGCGCGACCGCGCGCTGCTCGACCGCCTGTTTGCGGAGCATCGCATCACCGCAGTTCAATGCGTACCCGCAACATAGTGGTTCCTTGCTTGATTGGTTCACCGGATGGACACCTTTATGCGCCGTGCCTTCCGTCGTGACACTGAAGGCGGCCAAAAAAGGGGGCGCGAAGGCGTTGCTACTGGGCTTGCTCCATGTCGTCAAGCTTGGCTCGAAGTGTTTCGACGAGCCAGCAGAGGAAACTTTCCCATCCTTCCCGAGTAATGGCTAAACCCTTGCCACCCTCGACCAGAACGCAGGTTGAGAGATCTCTGTCTGTAAGCTCAGGCCGGAGCAGTAGCCAACGAGCAAGGATGCTCTCCAATTCGTACGGGACGTCGTGCAGGTAAAGGTAGGAGCCGACTTCAGTCTCGACGTAAGGAAGCCCGGCCGGCAGCCAGGCCGACAAAAGCCGCATTTTCTGTTGCAGTGACATAGCAGATCTGGCTAAGACGCCGTTCCGTTCCCATCTGTGATGGTAAAGCGGATTCCAGTGGGCGAGTCAGAATGTTGGCCGAAGTGACCTCAGTGGGAACTACACGTAGTCGCCAGAGCGCTGCCATCCAACGTGAGATGGCCAAAACCAAGCCGCCCAGGGACTCAAAGCCGAGGATTTCTTCCCGAGCGGGAAGATAAGCCGCGCCCGAACCCAAGTCGGGCAGCTAAACCGCGACGTAAAGCAGTACGGAAAAGATAAAAAGCGTCTCATAGATCAATGCATGACACCTTTACGTCGAGTTACCGGACAACTTTACGTTAGAGGACTGAATTCATCCCAAGTACGACATTAGAAAAACGGCCAACATCTGCTGCTGTCCAGCCGGTTTTGACTTGTCGGGATGTCAGCCAAATTCAAATGTCGGTGCGGGCGTGCTTTTTGTGCGGGGTTGGAGTCTTTTGCGGGTTTTTGGTGGGGCGGTGGTGCTGGCCTGAGACGACCGAGTCTGGCCCAGGGTGGGGCGGTGGCAGCGCGGTGGGCAACGTTAAAATGTCTGCCTTCTGATTGAGCGGGGCCGCAGCGAGCGCGCGCTCCAGATCGAGCCGGTTGATCAGCCGCTGGCGCTTGGTGTTCGGCGCCGGCTGGTACGGGCGCGGCGGCTCGCCGGCCAGCGTGCGCGACGGCCCTACGGTTTGCCGGCTGTCGCGCAGCGCCTGCACTTTGGCGGCGAGGTCAAGCACGTGCCCGAGCCGCTTGTTGTCGACAATCGCGCCCTGGTCGATCTCGCCCAGCCGGTCATAGGTGGTGTAGGGCAGGGCGGCGCCATCGGCCCACAACTCGATCCGGCCGTCCGGATACTCGGCGACCTCGAGATAGCGGTGGATCAGGCGCCGGTGCTCGGGGCGGTCCTCGAGCAGGTACATCACCTTGTCGTATTGCAGCGTGAGGCTGGCCGACACTTTGCGCCACTCGCGCCAGCTGAAAATGCGCGCCAGGTCCTCGTCGCCACGCAGCGGCCGGTGCGCATCGAAATCGCGCTTGGGCACCTTGGCAAAGCGGGCGTTGAAGTCCGCCATGAAATGCGGGGCAAAGGCGTTGGCGCCGGCCATGGTGCTGATCCCACGCAGCCGCAACTCCTTGACCAGCCGGTCCTGCAGCGTGCCGTTCATCCGCTCGACGCGGCCCTTGGCCGGGCTCGAATTGGCACACAGGATGTCGATGTTGAGTTCGAACAGCGCGCGCCCGAACTGGGTGTAGCCGCGGCCTCAGCGCCGGCATGACGGCAAGGTTGCTGTAGAGAAAGCCAATCAGCGCTGGTGCTCTGACGGCTTTGAGTTCCGTTGCGACAACGGCGAGTCATTGCGCGTGACGTTCGCCCTGGACTGCTGCGACCGCGAGGCGATGAGCTGGGCGGCGACCACCGGTGGGCATAGCGGTGACGTGGTCCGCGACGTGATGTTGGCCGCCGTCGAGAATCGCTTTGGAAACGCGCTGAAGACGCCGACGGAAATTGAATGGCTGACCGATAACGGCTCGGGCTACACGGCCGACAAGACCAGGGCGTTTGCGTCGGCCATCGGCTTGAAGCCGCTGACCACGCCGGTCTGCAGCCCGCAGAGCAACGGGATGGCCGAGAGCTTCGTGAAGACCATGAAGCGCGACTATGTCGCCTTCATGCCCAAGCCTGATGCCGAGACGGCCGTTCGCAATCTGGCCATCGCCTTTGAGCATTACAACGAGCAGCACCCCCATAGCGCCCTGAATTACCGCTCGCCGCGGGAGTTCAGACGTGCGATGGCCTTATCAACCTAAGGGTGTGACCGTGTCCGGGGACACGGGGGCAAATCCATACATGGCCGGCTCCCGTTTGCCTCGGAAAGCTGGCTAGGATAGGCCGCTAAAGTCGGTGGGTGACATTTCTAATTGGCTCAGGTACGACAATTCTATTTGGCCCTGACATGCAAAAAGCGCATAATGTATATTATGTTAAATTTTTATGACGCATAACAAAAATATCAGTTTCGCGTAGGCCAATCGCTAGTCGCGACGGACTGCTCGTGTCCTCTTGTGCTAGCTATTGATGGCTGTTTCGAGCTTTTTGATCTTGGCAAGATATCGTCGAAGGCGACCGGCTCTTCATCGAACATCATGGGCGCCATCTCCCTGTAATCCATTCGCAGGTCTTTGACCCGTGCTTCGTTCGGCATCAGACGCAGCGTCCCCGGCCGCGCGGTACCGTAACTGGACCAGGCCGATCGGAAGAAGATGGCCTTGTGCTTCGCCACTTGTGCCAGAAGGCCGAAGTTAGTGGCGGCAGCTTGCCCTCCGTTGGTGCCGAGAAGCATGGCCAGGTCGTAGTAATGCCGAGAGAAATACTGAGGTGTTGGCGATTCGGCCGGACGGTGTGCTTCCGCATGTAAGGCCGTGGCCTTTTCCCAAAAGGTACGCTGCGCTGACAGGACGGTCACGGTGCAGTCGGGGTCTTCGAAGAAGTCGGGATAGTCTTCAGCCGCGTAAGGGCGAATAATCTTTTCCTCTGTAGGCCAGGGATCGCCGCGCGCTCCCAACTCGAGCTTCACCCGCGGAGTGATGTACGTCATGCCCATATATTCGGTTTCGGGCAATGCCGTCGGATAGTGGAAGTTCACCGTCTGGGCATCGTTGGAGTCGATCTCAAGCGACCACTCGCCTTTGGTCGGCTCGCCAAGTTGCTGTGCAATCGCGGCGCGAAGGGCCGGAAGGAGGTTCTCGGCGATGTGCCGCTCGACATCGCCCACAAGATCTTCGATGAGCTGATTCGCTTTCTTCCTGCTAATTCCGCCCTGCTCGGGATCCCGACCCCCCGTATAGCCAAGGTCGGCCCGGTCGAAGGTTCGATATCTTCAGAAAAGCGGCGGATGGCGCCGAACGCTTTGGAAAGGGCGTGCCGCCCTTGAAGACAAGCGTGGCGGCCTCCCCTTCCCTTAGGCCAAAGAGGCGCTTCAAGGTCCAGCAGACCCAAAAGTCTTTGTCGATGATCGTATTCGCGATCCCTCGGTTGGCGCCGCTCTCACCAAATAGGGCCGCCCGATCTTCTGCGGGAAGTCGGGCAACCTTATCCATCGATTTCAACCGACGCCGTGTTGGCGATCGAGGTCAGCGTCGGGCGCATCCAGGCCGGCGCTTGGTACGCTGTGGATGCGAGAGTCTTCTTGTCGCTGGCCGACAGGCGATGGGCCGCAATCTGTGCAACGTCGGCGGCACGCACAGGTCCGACATGGCGTAATGCCTGAAAGACGATCCCCACCGCACTCCCCGGAGCGATCAGATACAACAAGGCCGTGATCTACGGCCTGTTGTTCGATGTCGCCGCCGACACCCTACGGACCATCGCCGCCGACCCGAGGCACCTCGGCGCGCAGATTGGCCGAGCGGCTGCGCCAGCTCGCGCGCAGCCTGGAGATGGCCGAGGCGTTCGATCGCGATTGGTCCTTGCCTCGCGGAGCCGCCCACGCCCAGCGTAGGCCCGAGGCTGGTCGGGGCCGTCGCCCTATGAGCGGGCGCTAGTGCGCTTCGGCTCGGATCGCTGGATTTTGGGATTCCCTCACCATAGAGTGATCTCGGCATGATAGCGATTCGGCGCATTCGGCCGCGAACGGTTGCGAGAGCAGCTGGTCGCCCGAGGAATCTCCTGGGAGGAGGCGGCAGAAATCTTGGCGCAGCGCCGGGGCAGGCCGACCCGGAAGCGCCACCGACGCCCCTGGCCGCCCAGGTGGCGCTAAGCCCCGGCGCTCCGCGCGGCGGCTACGAGCAAACGCTGGCGTTCAGCGTCCGGTTCGACACCTTGGCGGCCGGCCTTGTTGGGGCCAGAAAGCGCAACAGCCTGGCCGCCGCACGTGAGGCCGTGGGGGCGGCTGGCTTCGCCGCGCCCGAGTGGTTTCGTGACATCAACGAGACGCCGGACGCCGGCGAAGCTGCCTCGCAATGGCGCCCGTGGCTGCAAGCCGGTAGCTGGGCGGCGCTGCAGCAGCCCCACAATGTGCTTGCGGCGCGCGCCCTATTCCAGTGGCTAGCGACTTGGGATGTCGACTTCTGTCTCGAATACTTTCAGCTGCTCGAACCCAAGCCGCTGCTGCCCCGGGTGGCGCCGATGTTCGATCCGCGCGTGTTCGAGCCCCTGCCCGAGGCAGGTGTCACGATCAGCTATGAGATCCAACGTGATTCTTCAGATATCTCGCTATCTGCTTGAGTGGGCGGGTACCATATTGCCGCACACGGATGCCATGATCTAGGAAACGCGGATATGAGAGTCAAGATTGCCGGGCCGGTGACGCCTGAGCGGCTGGTCGAGGCGCTATAGCGAGTCGCCCTCACCTTCGAAGGGGTCTACGGTGACGAGTTCGTTGGGTTTTACGGCGCGAACCTTTATGTGCAGGCACGAAGGACGGCCGGCAGGTATTCATGCCGCGACCAACAAGAGCGAGCAGTTCAATGACTTCGCGCAGTGGCTGATGGCCTCCCTGCTCTCGGGCAAACGATGCGCCATGGCGGTGACGCTGTCGGACAGGCGCTTGCCTGGGGGTTTTGTCGCGACGTAGGCAGTCCAAATCCCCCAGCTGGTATCCCGACGGAGTAGGAAGGGTCGGTATGGCGCCCTCTCCTTCTCTTGTCTCGGATGACCGCCTTTCGGTGAACCAGCCACTCGGCTCGAAGCGCTCGGACGTCTCAGAAGGGTCGCTAACAGGCAGATCTGCGAGCTGCTGTTCGCCCGTTCGTCGGCTTGGTAGACTTCGCTGTTCTATTCGCACTCTCAACGCTCGCAATGCATATCCTGATCACGGGCGCAGCAGGCTCCAGTACGTCAACGCTAGCGCACTCAGTCGGCTTCGCAACCCATGCGCGCGGTCTGGAATCGGACGATTTCTTTTGGCGTCCGACCGATCCTCTCTTTCAAGAGAAATTTGGCGCCGAGGAGCGAACGGTTGTTCTGTTGACCGCATGCCACAGGTTCTTCTGGCACACGGTGCCATCATTCACGCCGAGCACTTCTTGAGGACTAACAATGATCACAGGACACGTCTTCATTGCCACCAGCCTCGACGGCTTTATCGCCCGGCCCGATGGCGACATCGGCTGGCTTCTGGAGCGGGATGACCCGGCCGAAGACCATGGCTATCCGGCCTTCGTCGCCGACAAGGACGCGATCGTCATGGGCCGGGGCTGCTATGAAAAGGTCCTCACGATGGGCGAATGGGCTTACGACAGGCCAGTGCTGGTGCTGTCCCGAAAGCTGGCCGGCACGCCAGTGCCAGAGGGGCTACAGGGAAAGGTGCGTTTCTCGGATTGCACGCCCACGGAGACGATGTCGCAACTGGAGGCCGCAGGCATGCGCAGGGTATACGTCGATGGCGGCCAGTTGGTCCAGTCATTCCTGCGCGAGGGATTGATCGCCGACCTGGTCGTCACTACTGTGCCGGTGTTGATCGGGGCAGGAAGATCATTGTTCGGAGCCCTGCCGCGGGACGTGAGTCTGGCGCTCGAGTCGAGCCGGCAATTTCCGTCCGGCTTGGTGCAGTCGACCTATCGCGTGCTGCGCTGATTTGAGCGTCAGGTGCGAATCAAGACCTGAACTACGAAGGCGACGGGTCGCTCCTGGGAATCCTTGTCCGGGAACTCGACAATGACGAGACGATGCGGCTGCTAGTCGCCTTCGAGAACCTTGGTTCGACCACCGCGGCCTAAATATCTTCCACCGTAGCGCGCCTCAGTAGCCGGGACTTCTCGTTTGAACTCTTCAAAAAGGGCCGGGTCTGTGATATCGACATCGGCAATCAGGTATGCAGACATGGTGCGCTCCTTTCCGCGGTAGTCCAACGGCCCATTGTCATTGCATGATTGCAGGCGGCGCTGCCTTGAAGTCGAGGGATGGCCATGCCACTGGGCATAACCGCCCAGCGGCCTTCCGACCTCCGCACGCCCAATGTCCTGCGTGTCAAGGCTCATTTCCTGACGACGATATCCGCCTTCGTCTTGCCGACAATATCAAACAATTCCTTTTGCTCAGCAGCCGGAACCTTGAACTTGTTCAGGGACTTCTTGAACTCCTCGGCCATCACGTCCCACTCTCGCTCGCTGATGTTCAGATGAGCATGCGACTCCTTCATCGGCTTTCCGGTGTACTTGCATGGTCCCCCGCTTGCCTCACAGACCAATTGTGCAACCTGGAACTTAAGATAGGGTGGCGGAGAACTCTTTCGGCCGGCGTTGATGGCAGGATTCCTGTTTAGTGTCTTATTCGTGACGAGCCTGTCGATAAAGTCGTCGACCACGATCGTGATCCCCTTCAGCCCCCCTAATCGATCATAAAGTGATGCCTGTGCGCCGACCTGTTGCGCCAATACTGCCGGGCCAAAGCAAGCGCAAAGTGCGAACGAGATAACGAGTAATGCTCTCGAGAAGAGTCTCATTTCCTCCTCCAGTAGTTCCGGGCCAACAAGCCCTTTGAAGGGAAATCTAGTGCAAACGAGCTGGTCGGTCTGTGCGGGATCGCACGCCGTGCGGTACACCCAACTCCTCACGCGACGATCAGCGGCATTGCGGCCGACGTGATCGTGCGGCATTTTTTCGTTGAATCTCGGAGAGGACAATTTGGATCCCGTCGCGCACAATCAGGCCCTCCTGTTCCACCTGTGCCAGCGCGCGATACAAGGTTTCATGCGCGATCCCAAGCGTGCCCGCCCATTGCATGAGCGTTCCGGGCGGTGTGAACCGTCCGTAAGCATCGTGCTCGAGCTGCAGACAATGCAGGATGCGGTCGCGCGGCGAGCGTAGCGTCAGGCGTTCCTCGCGTGCACGGCTGCGCATGAGTTGCCGCGACAGGAGCCGTACCCATTCCACCGCGAACGATGGATCGCCCTGCAGACACGCGAGCAACGTCCTCGCAGGAAAGGCAAACAATTCGCTCGCTCTCCCGCAAAATGCGTCGCAGTGGTAGTGGGAGCTGAAGAGGCTTGCTTCGGCCACGAAATCGCCGGGGCCTGCAGTCTGCAGCGTGAGGGGTTCGCCGTCCGCTCCGTCACGTCGCAATAGCACCTGCCCTGTCTGCACCTGGTAGATCGACTCGACCCGCTGTCCGCGATTGAATACGTACGTGTCAGGATCGTACCGGCGCAAGCGAGCCGATTCGCGCAGCGCGGCAGGCCACGCCGGCAGGGCCGCCACCGCCGGAGCGGGGGACGAATCTGGCAAATCGTCGACTGGCATCCTGGTCGTATGCGCGGCTTATTCCGCTGTCGAGGCGTTCGCCGGACGATGATGCATCATGCCAGGGGCGTGCCCTGCCATCGCGTCGTGGCCATGATCGGACAATTGGGCATCGAACCAGACGTGCAGCGCGGCGACGAGGCGAGGCTCGTCCGTGTGAAATTCGATTTCGCCTCCATCGGGCAAGTCGCGATAGTGGATCTTCAGTTCTCCCGGCTGTGCTGCACGCAGCGCGGCTAGGCCCGGCATACTGTTGCCGTGGATCCGCTCCGGCGCCTCGAAGTCACCCGCCGAGAACTGCCGAGCGATCGCGGTCAGATGCCCGCGGATCAGCGTAACCTGCTTCGGGTGGTGATGCTTTGTGACGACCTGTTGGTTCCCACCGTCCGCCGTCTTCGTAAAGATGTGGGTCGTAGCCGCAAGGGTGAACGGCATCACCTCCGCGCCGTGTTGCCCAACGTCCTTCTGGCGCGCCGTGACTTCGGCGATGGCGGACGACGACAGCGCAGCGGCACCAAGCAGGATGCCGGTCGATGCCGCGATTACAGTGGCTGAATGGCGTTTCATGGATCACTTCAATCGAAAGTATGCTCACAGTCTAGTGCCGGTATCCGGCTCGCTCTATGACTGAAATCATACGCGGTGACACGCCGTTTGACCGAGCGGTGGTCGCGCGAAGTCAAAAAGACGGACACCCACCCGTCGGCTTCGCTCAATCTACCGGACATTCGACATTCTCCAACCCCAACGGAATTGGCGACCTTCAAGCGGCTCGCTTCCACGCCAGTACACGAATTGCGTGGAAGAAAGGCCAGAATATGCCTCCTCGCGAAAGCGGTTGACGGCCTCCCGCTGCTGGAGATATTCGGCGGCCTTCGCGGGCAATGGCGGGCCATGCGTCAAGGCGGTATAAGACATCACTCAAATCGCGACCGCTCACAACACTGTCCTTGCTGCACCTGCGGACATCGGACCGAGCCAAATGAGCAGAACACGCAGCAGTCTCCCGACTTGGGTTTCAGCAGCACTCTGCAATACCGACACTCATAGAAGAACACGCACGCATCCATAGGCATGGTCTCCCGCTGCGCCCACCCGCAATGTGGACAGGTCACGACTGATTCGAGGATGACGTCATGCATCGCGCTATCGTCGTTGAAGATCAGACAGATCGCCCGCGCTTCCCGTCCACATGGCTCAGTGCTCCGAAGCGTCCATGAGACGCCGGTGAATCAGCCAGTCAACCGAGAGCGCCCCGCCCCCCCGTGCCAGCAGTACCAGCAGCATCGCCGCCCACTGGATATGCGTGGGCCATGCCAGCGGATAGACGAACAGCTGGATCACCGTGATCATGCCAAGCAGTATCAGCGCCACGGGGCGGGCTGCCAGGCCGAGCACCAGCAGTACTGGCGTTGTCAGCTCAACGGATACCGCCAGGTAGCGGCCAGTTCGGGCGGCAGTAGCGGCAGCCGGTATTCCTCCCGGAACAGTTCCACCGCCGTTGCCCAGTTCGCCAGCTTGGCCATGGCTGAATTCCAGAAGACGGTGGCAACCGCGAGCCGCAACGGAATGGCCAGGATTGTGTATGGCATGCGATCGAGCCAATCCACCACGCGTTGCGCGTGCGCGACTATCGTGAGGGGGGTGTGGGGAGGGGGCGTGGCGTGTGTCATGGCGAGAGATCCAGAATGGGTAAGTCAGAGATCTGGGTCCGGCTAGCTGTCACCAGCATGGCGGTCACGTCATCCAGCATCGCTCCCAGCATGCCGCGCTGGACCTGGCCTGCCGGGTTCAGGAAGGCCGGCGTGGCGTGGTAGGCGGATTCCAGCGTTCCCGCTTTCAGGTCGACCGCACCGATTCTTCCACCAAGCAACGAGCAGATGGGGGGTGGCGGCACCTGTCCGCGCTGCATCCTGGCGAAGTAGTTGTCCAAGTTCATATCCAATGATGTCATTCCCAGTCCTCCCCCATCAGCAGTTCAGGTGCTTCTTCATCCCGAGCAGGGCCAGCGGCGTTATGCCGGCCAGCTTTCGCTCAACTCAGCGGCCTGCGTCTGCAGCGCATCCGGGTCGCCGGCCACGCGGTCAAGGAAGCCGCATGCCAGCATCTGCGCGGCATCGAGCTTATCGACGGCCAGCAGTACGCGTTTGGCGGTGGCCAGGCCGAGCCGAGACACGTAGCGCTCCAGCCCGCCGCGGTAGAACAGCAGCCCCAGCCGCGCCGCCGGCATGAACATGTCGACGCCATGCGCGCCAAGCCGGAAATCGCAGGCTAGCGCGAGATCGGTAGCGCCGCCGTACAGGCCGCCCTGGATCAAAGCGATGGTGACGGGCCGCGCCGCTTCCAGCGCGTTGGCCAGCGCTTCGAAGCGCTCGCCGGCGTCGCTACTGCCGACCTTTCCGATATTGAAGCCGCTGCAGAATGCAGGCCCCGAGTCTCGATGCGCAGCACCAGCACGTCGGGACGGGCATTGACGGCGGCGATCTGCTCGCGCATCAGGTCGAGGTCTTCCGGCTTCGCATTCGCTTTGAGCGTAGGGCCGACATTCACGAAGCATTCCTCAAACTCGGTTGGTCCCTTGTCTGCTGGAACATCTTCAGGCGTACGGAGCAGTCATTTTGAAACGGTCTCTTATCAATTTCCGCGCGTGATCCCACGTCCTGATGTGAAACCACTCTGTACCACCCGATCCTGGCAACGGTTTTAGCGATGTTTATATAGCAGTTCGTGCAGGACCCTTTTCTGCTGCGCGACAGGAGCGCGAAGTCCCCTTGTAAATAATGGATGACTCGTGATCTATAGGCTGCCGACACGCAAAGAGCGATGCCAAACATCTCTTGCTATTCCGATCTTAAATTCTTTTAGATTGGAATGACGCAGCATATATAAAAATCTGAACTCGTCCATCGTTGATTCACTTTACGTTGGGCTTGCATGTAATCCTCAAGCGCAAAGTTTTCTGCAAAAATTATGAAGAAGATCGATGCGTAGCAATCCTCGACAACGAGGGCTCCTTTCAGTGGCTTCGGTTGGGGATGGGTGTCCGGTATCTAAAAATCCGCCACATCCCTCGGCAAGCCTCCGATTTGGCTGAAATTTTCAGCACCGGTACCCCATGGTCAGCCCGTAGTCGGCCATCTCCGCCTGGATCCAGCGGATCGCCGCCGCCCGCTCAGTTTTTGCTGTCATCGCTGTCGTCACTGCTGTCCGCTGCCGTCATCCGGCTTGGAGGCGGCCGCTGGCGCGCCCTGCTTGTCGTCTTGCTGTTCGTCCCGTGTTTCGCTTGGCACCGCCTCGTCGTTCGGCGCCGGGCCGCCGGCCTTGCGCCGCCGTCCGCCACCACCCTCGCCCCGCCCCAGAGGCGCCCCCCGCAATTTTGCCAGCAGCTGCCGCGCCAGCGCCGCTTCGGCCTCAGCGCGCTCCGCGCGGCGCTGCGCCGCGCCCAGCTCCGCCTGCACCGCGTCCAGGTCGTTCGCCGCTTTGCGCTGCGACTGCTCGGCGGCCGCGAGCCGATCGGCGAGCGCCGCGGCCTGGGCCTCGAGCCGGGCCCGGACTTCGGCCTGTGCCACCGCCGCGTCGCGCGCCTCGCTGCGCGCCGCCACCAGCTCGCCGCGCAGTGCTTCGGCCGTGCGCTCGCTCTGCTGGCGCGCGGTACGCTCCGCGTCCAGTTCGCGCAAGGCCCGTCGCTCGCTGGCTTCGGACCCGCTCCTGGGCAAGGGTCACCGCCTCGCGGGCACGCTCCAGCTCGGTCGAGAATTGGGTACGCAGTTCCGCCAGTTGCCGCCCCCGGCCTCCAGTTCCGCCCGCCCCGCTTCCAGCCGAGCTTGGGTCGCCGCGTGCGCCTGCCGCTCCGCGGCCAGCGTCCCCTGACCCTCCTCGATGGGTTGGCGCTCGGCTTCAGCAGCGCTGGCGGCGGCGCGCGCCTCGGCGCGCAGCGTGGCCAGCTCGCCGGTGGCGGCCTCGTTGGCCGCCTGCCAGATGGTCTGGACCGCCCCGGCCGCGATGTCCTTCAACGCCTCCGGCAAGTCGGGATGGTCGATGGTGACGCGCGTGCGGCCGCGCAGCTCCTGCCAGAACGCCTGCAGCACCTCGGCCGGCGTGCCCATGCTGCCCTTGCGCACCAGGCTGTAGAGCTTGTTGGCGGTGGGCGTGACGCCGTAGCGGAAGAACAGCAGGCCGCACACCTCGCGGTACAGCGCGCGGGTCTCGGGAAAGCGGCTGCGCAGCTCAGCCAGGTCGGTTTGCAGCGCGGCGTCGGTCGGAGACCGCGCCAAAGCGGTCTCCTTTTTGTGCGGTGCACCTGCGTGCCACTGCCTTGTCTCGCTATCGGCAAGTTGAAAGCGCCCCCCGAAGTGGCCTGTAGTGGCCGGAGGTGTGATCAGGCTTTTGGTTTGGCTGCTGCGGCGGTAGGCGTTCTCGCCTTAATACAAGACCGACGGCAGGAACGAACCTTCCGGCTGCTGGTATAGCCCGATGCTCATCAAGGTCATCGGCTGCACAATGCGCAGCCCGCGTTCCAGGCACCAGCGCAGCAACTCCCCATTGCGCGTGGGCAGAAGGAATCCGGGGCCGGCAAAGGCGGGGGCGGCGCCGATCAGCGCTTTCATGCCCGTGTTGTTTTCAGCGACGGCGTGCCCGAAGAATCCGATGGCGGTCGCATAGGCCACAATGCGTCCGTCGTGTGCAGCCACACTCGCCGTCCCCTGGTCGATTGCATCGCGCAGTTCGCCTGCGCGCTCATGTCCGTGAACCTGCAGGCAGAGGCGGTTGCAGGCGTCGAGGTCTGATGGTACAGCCGCCCGCACTGGGTAGCCAGGGACTTTTGCATTCACTGCGCTGCCCTGCAGTACTGAAAGCGGTTCCCGCGCTTCGAAGCCAAGACGGGCGTAAAGCGACAACGAGCGATTGTGATATGCCGCCTGGACGAGTCGAATGCCGGCGGCATTCCTGCTGCGGCCGCGCTGCAGTACGTGCTCCATCAGGGCGTGTCCAACTTTCCTGTCTTGAACCGAGGGGTCGATGGTGATGGGGCCAATGCCGACGATTGGCCCACCTTCCCACAGAAAATTGCTGCCGATGACGTCGCCGTCGATTTCGGCTACGACCGAGAAGACATCCTCGCGCGAGAACAAGTCGGCCATCAGGCCAACCGCTACATCGGGCGAGGGAAAATCCGGCGGGAAGGCATGTGCCTGGGCAATCGCCGCGAAGGCGCTGAAACAGATGGCGCCGCATCGCGCGGCGTCTTCCGGCTTTCCTGATCTGAGTTGCAGCGTCATCAAGGTTCTCTTTTTTTCAAGGGCCCAGGCAACCGAAAACCATATTCCACAAAATCAATGCGTTACGCATGGACTTCACAGCTTAGAAACCGAACTGGCAATTTCAATTCGCCATAAGGCGAATTGACAAACCGGGGCGTCTTCGCTGTAAGCCTTCGATAGCATGGCCCGGTGTCGAACTTAGCACGTGTGGATAGCGGTCATGAACTCGGAAATTGCGAAAGTGTCGCCAGTCGCCGGGCGACCACGAGGTTGTGGCGCCGTTCGCGCAGAGTGGCGATCACGTCCGCCGGCAAGTGCGACTCGACGTTGACCATCGGCCCATGCTCGATCCGCAAGCGCGGGGCATCGCTCATGGCCTGCGGGAATCGCTGATCAATAGCCGCTGAGCGGAGCGTCAGCGCTTGTTTGACATCCGACTTTCACAATTCGGGAGAGTGGGAGTGGTTTGAACCCGATTTGGGGCCGAATGGCACCCATTACTCTCCCTTCTTCAGCCACCAGATCGGCAGCTCGCCGACGCCTTCGGCGGCGGGCTGGTATATGATATGACGCGCTCGACTCCTATATGGTGGCCTGGCAGGCCGGCGTCGGGCTGGACCTGGCCGCCGGGCTGGCACAAATCGCATTCGCCGCGGCCTCGTGCCGGCGGCCGCCGGCGCTGGCGGCGACCTAGATTCCTGAGATGCGGGATGGTGCCATGCCTTGGCACGTCGGCTTCGGCTCGCTAGGCTTTTAAGGGTGACCATCCAGCGGCGGCGCACCGGTGCGCACGGCGCTAGTCCCGAGGCCAATCTGCGAGACTGGATCGATGATACACGCGCGAAACGTCATCCGCAGCATCATCCTGCTCCTGGCTGGATTCATCCTGGCAGCCTGTGGCGGCAGCGTGGACGTTGTCATCACTAGCGGCGGGTCGTCACGCGGCGCGCTCTCGGTGGTGATCTTGGGATTGCCCGCCGGCACGAGCGGCGATGTGACCGTGACCGGCCCTGGCGGCTTCCGCCAGCGCCTGGGCGCATCCGCCACGCTGACCAATCTGGCAAGCGGGGCTTACACGGTGAAGGCTGCAGCAGTGCTGACCGGCAGCACGACGCTGACTCCGCAGCCCAGCACCCAGCAGGTGGCCGTAGGCAGCACAACCGCGACAGCCACGGTGACCTATACGGCCGCCCAGTCCTTCAGCCTCGCGCTGCGGGAGGTGGCTTCCGGGCTGGCTGGGCCAGTCTTCCTGACCGCGCCGGCCAATGACACGCGGCTGTTCGTGGCCGAGCGCGCCGGGCGCATACGCATCGTGCAGAACGGTGTGCTGCTGGCGACGCCGTTCCTGGATATCTCGAACCTGACCACGACGGACGGCGAGCGCGGCTTGCTCTCGCTGGCGTTCGATCCGGCATATGCCGCCAACGGTCGCTTCTACGTCTATTACACCGACACCGCAGGCGATATCACGATCGCCCGCTACCAGGTGTCCGCGGCAAATCCCAACGTGGCGGACACGGCCGGGACCATCGTGCTGAGCATCGCGCATCCGAACTTCAACAACCACAACGGCGGGCTGCTGGCCTTCGGCCCCGACGGGATGCTCTACCTTGGCACCGGGGACGGCGGCGGCGCAGGCGATCCGTCCGGACACGCGCAGGACACCGGCTCCCTGCTGGGCAAGCTGCTGCGGATCGATGTCAGCCGCGCCGGCAGCCAGCCGTATGCCATCCCGCCCGACAATCCCTTCGCCGCCCAGGCCGGCCTGCGCGGCGAGATCTGGGCCATGGGCCTGCGCAATCCCTGGCGCTTTGCCTTCGATCCCGCCGAAGCCAGTCTCTATATTGCCGATGTGGGACAGAACCAGCGCGAGGAAATCGATGTGGCGCCATTGGCCAGCGCCGGCCTGAACTACGGCTGGAACCTGACCGAAGGCTCGTTGTGCTTGGCGTCCGTGCCATGCAGCCCACAGGGCTTTGTCCTGCCCCTGCTGGAATACGGCCACGACGCCGCTGGCGGATGCGCGGTGGTGGGCGGCTACGTCTACCGCGGCAGCGCCATGCCGGCACTGCGCGGACGCTACCTCTATTCGGACCTGTGCAGCGGCTGGCTGCGCAGCTTTGCCTACCGGGACGCGGCGGCCGAGCAACTGGACTGGGGCGTTGCCATCCCGGGCAGCGTGTTCTCGTTCGGCGCAGATGCGCAGGGCGAACTCTACGTGCTGGCCGATACCCTTGCGTCCGGCACGAGCGGCAGGGTATATCGCATCGTCGAGCGCGGCGCGCCCTAGGGCCTGACGCACTGGACTAATGTCAGGCGCAGCCAACCTGGATGTAGAAGGCTATTTTTGCCCGTCCCCCGAAAACTGGAAATCTCCCGCCAGCCCTTAACAGGCAAGGCTTTGCGGGGTGCGATTGATCTTGAAAGTGGGCCGAACGAGCCCTTCCCGGCCATCGAGCCTGTATTGTTCGGGGGAACTCAGTCGGAGGACGCAGCCGGCGACAGTGAGAAGCTCAGAAGTTGTAACCTTGGTCGCACCGGTAGTGCCAGTCTGAGACAGCAAGTCGCGTACTCTGGCCGGCGCGAACCGGGACGAGTTGGGCAAGGGACACGACGATCTCGCGCTGGTTGTGCTGCATTTGAACAAAGATGGAGACGCGGCACAGCTGGTCATGAGCGAGCCCAGTGACGGAGACTCGTTCGCCGGAGCGAAGCGGGCTGGGCGATCTCGTGCACGAGCTGTTTGCGCGTGCGCGTGAGGTCGCGCAATTCCTGTGTCGCTGCGGGCGGCACGAAGCTGGCGCGGATCAGGCCATGCGCCAGCAGGTCGGCGATCCACATCGCGTCGGAATTCCACCACGGGTAATGGCACGCAGCAGCCAGCGGATATTGAATCCCACCGCACAGAGCACTGGGCGCAGCGCGTCGCCGATTTGCCCTTCAGCCAGCACCTGCGCATGCCGTGGTTGTATGGCCGATGAGGCTCAACAGCCTGGCGACGTTTGAGCCAACGGCGTTGTTCTGCATAGAGCGATGACCGCCATACGGGTTGCCGGGGAAGCTGCGCGCGCCCCACGATCCATCCCTGCCTGGCGGTGATCGTCAGGCAGACTTGCCGATGCATTCAACCTCCGGCGCATGCAGCGCGTACAGCTTGTTCTTGTCTTTGGGCGGCAGGCGGTCGAGGCGCCAGGCGCGCTCGATCCAAACCTGCGATCCCTGTCGGCATAGTGACCCTCGCGCGCCGTTTGGCGATCGCCCTGTGGCGCTATCTGAAAGATGGAGAGAGAGGGCTTGAGTGTTGCCCCGAGTGGAATCTCTCCCGGGCCATTCTACCGAAGGCTTACTGCAACACAGCCACGCAAGGGGCAAGGCCACCTCTCGCGAGGAAACTGCTCGTCGGCAGCGGAACGGTTCACGCTCGCCGCCTGATCCCCGCGCATTGGCTGGATGGAAAGCGTTTCCCTTGCCGCCCGCAAGTACCGCTGCGCCGAAACCGCTGGAGTCGCCCACGCCGCGGTTGCCGCCGTCCGTGGGCATCGTGAAGAAAATTTGAGGTTTGTGCGACGCAAGCGTGAGCCCTGTTTCTCATACTGCAGCACAGAGACAGCTACCCCTACTGTCCATCCAAATCTGATGTCGGGGTATGAATCATGAAGAGAGAACAGATCAGCCGCGGTGCCAATGCAACCATGCTCGCGCAGTGCATCGCCGACGCTGCCACGCAGGTACTTGCCGCGCGAGGCGACGGCGAGCAAGCTATGAAGGGTAGCGAGGCAGGCTGGCAGGCGCCGGTCGCGCAGTGCGAAGCGGCAGGCGAGCCGCCGCTTGGCGCACACTTGGTCACGCAGCGTCGCGGCTACAGCCACCACGGCATATATGTGGGCAACGGCCGCGTGCTGCACTATGCGGGCCTTTGCCGTGGGCTGCACACCGGGCCGGTGGAAGAGCTGAGCCTGGAACACTTCGGCGCCGGCCATGGCATCGAGGTAAGAGCCGAGTCGCTGCCGCGTTTTACCAGCGACCAAGTGGTCAGGCGGGCACGCTCGCGCTTGGGCGAGAACCGCTATCGCCTGCTGAGCAACAACTGCGAACACTTCTGTACCTGGTGCCTGTATGGCGATGCCCGCAGCGAGCAGGTCCGCCAATGCGCCATCCACCCCATGCGCATACTCCGCGTGCTGAGCTCCCTGCTGTCAGTTTGGTGGAACAGCCGGCCAGCCCATGCGCTGCTTGCAGCCGGCTTCAATGATCGCTCTCCCTAGAGCATGACCTTTCCGGTGGCCTATTCGACTAAGCCGTTGATTTATAAAAATGTAGGGTCGTTGCGATACGCTGCCCCAATGTCGCCGACCCGCCGGTCGTTCATGGCGTCGTCGCGACTGACGCCCCGGGCCCATTCAGGCCTTGTTGCCGAGGCTAAGATCGGCGTCCAAGTCACAGGCGGTTCGGCGCTGCGCCTGCTCGGCGACCACGAGCCGATCGGCGAGCGCCGCCGCCTCGGCTTGAGACCGCGCCAAACCGGGGCTGATTAAGCGGCAAAGCGGTGGTCGTTTTCATCGGCGATGGAGGGATACCATCGTTCAGAATGCGGGGCTGGTCATTGAGCACGGCCGTCCGGATCTGTAGCAGTGCGTGCGCGTGCTGCAGTCGCCAGGCCATCTGTTGCCGTTTGACGAATCGCTTGCTGATCACCTGGTTGACGGCCGATTCGACGAAACCCGATGCAACGTGCTCCCCGTGGCGGAAGCGGTCACCGCAGTTCACGATGAAGTGCCGGCTGTTATCCAGATAGACGATGAACTCCTCGAGCTTGCCGAGGAGCTTGGCCTCCTCGGGAATGGCCTCAGCGTCGAGATCCCAGTAGCATCGATCTGGTGTCGTCTGCGCGCAGCCTCAACAGGCATCAGTAGCAGCTACACTGGCCATGTGCGCGACGGCGTCGTCAAGCGCGCCTTACTGTACCCGATGCACTGTGGCCTTCAAAAAAGAAACACCCCCGCAAGGGTATCCTCCGGGGGCGGGCGACTCGCAAATGGACGCATAGAGGGCGCGCCCATCACTTGGGGTACTTCTTCAAGCCCTTACTTTTGTGAGCCCTCTTCGATGTACCCATCGCGGTTGGTGATTCTCGCGCCATCCGTAAACACATCCCGTCTATCGGTGGTTGCTCTGCCACCATTGGTATAGGGGTCTCGCGGCCCCATCACAGCGCCATCGGTATAGACATCGCGCATCCCGATGCCGGCATCAGCAACCCCGACACCGAGCGCGGCACTCGCCGCAACGAGCAATAAGACTTTCTTTAGCATTTTCCACCTCCTTTTCAGGCGGTTACATAGTTCCATTCAATATGATTTGCGCACTGTAGCTTAAGCAGTTGAGTAGACGATTCGGGATGACATTCCCGCGCAGGCGGGAATCCAGCGTCTTTTTAAAGTCACTGGGTTCCTGCCTTCGCGGGAACGACAGTGGTTATCTGAACGGCATCGCCCCGGGTGGCGCAGTTGCTGTGGGCACTCGTCATTCTTGCCGGATCAGCGTGCGGCGGCCTCTCTCTGGGCCGCCCGCAGGCTTTCATAGACGGCAAATCGCCGTTGATATTCCGCGCTGTTGACATCGGGGCCGCTATCGCCGTGCCAGTACTCGGCCAGGCCTGCGCGTGTCCAGGCTTCAAGGTCGGCACGCACTTCGGCGCGCGTCAGGGGAAGGGCCGCACCGCTGGCGTTGGCGGCATGTGCCGCGACAGCGAGCGTCGAGAAGAGCAGGGCAGCGGCGAGGGAAGAGATCGTGATGGGTTTCATGTTGGTCCAGGTCCTGTTTCCTAGGCATTAAGAGGGGTTGAGCCGGGCCGGCGCAAGCGCACTTCGACATTTTCATGACGGTCCGCGACGGGTTTAAACTCGGACAGACTGATTGTCTGTCCTTGGTATGTAGTGTGCGCAACAGAACTCACGCCTTTATCCGTTAAAGATCAAATTTCCGTCACGGCGCACCATTGAGCGCCTATTTGTCCCCCGCTATCGGCTATCCATGCAGAAGCGATGAAGCTAGCCGCGTCACGCTCTGATGGTTAAAGCCACCCCATCGAGCAACTGGTCAAGCAGCAAACCGGTTACGCTGTCATGCGACGTAGGACGGGACGGTGGCAAGGACGGATTCGTGATTCCTTATGTGGGCATTGCCATGCTCGATCGCGTGCGTGGAAACGCTGCATCGGGGGGGTGTCTGATCTGCTGGCGCCGCGCATCGGACCATGACGCGTCAGGCGGCGACACATGGCGTGGCCGACAAGCGGCGTTCCCGCGCCGCCCGTCGCTGCGCTACCCGGCACCGGGCGCTGCCTGTGCCCGGGTCAGGTGTTCAAGGACGGCTTTGCGCTCTATCTCGGCGGCGGCACGCGCGGTAAAGATGCGGTACACGTAGTCCATCAGGACTTCTTCCTCCTTCATCTTTCGAATGTTGAGGAAGGCCATGTGCCCGATCACCTTGCCCTGACTGTCCTGGATGGGCAAGCCGTAATAGGATTCGAAGCCCTGCTCTCGCGGAAACAACTTGCCAATCCCCTCCGGGTAGAACACCGGCAAGCCATGGTCGAAAACCGCCTCGCAAGGCGTGCCGGCCAGGTCGTACTCGACGTTGTCGCGAAAGTCATCCTTGAACCAGAAGGCCAGCGTGTGGACACGCCGTGGCGGCCACCCGGTACATTCCGTAACGAAGGCGCAGGGGACGTCCAGTGCGCCAGCGAAGTGGCGGACCAGTGCGCGGAAAAATTCGTCGCCACAGGTGCCGGAGGTGCCCTCGACGATGTGCTTGAGAATCTCTTCGACGCGCTTGATACGGGTCACATCGGTATCCAGGCCGACCAGCCGCAATGCCTTGCCGTTGGCATGGCGAATGGCGCTGCCCAGCGAATTGACCCACCGGTAGTACCCGTCCTTGTGCAGCAAGCGGCACTGCTGCTGATAGCGCGGGCTGGCACCCTCGAGGTGGCGTGCCATCGCCTGCTCGACCGCGAGCAGGTCGGCGGGATGTACCCGTTCTTTCCAGGCCTGCAGGCTATCCGGCAGTTCGTCTTCTTCAAAGCCGAGCATGGCCTTCCAGCGTTGCGACAGGTGGAATTCGTTGGTCTGGAAATTCCATTCCCACTGGCCGTCATCGGCGCTGCGCATGGCCAGGGTATAGCGTTCTTCGCTGGAACGCAGCGCGATTTCCTGCTGTCGGCGCTGTTCCATCGACAACGCCAATGTGCTTTGCGACGACTCGACGCACGCGCGCAAGTCCGTGACGACCTGGCGAATCTGCTCGAATTCATCAGGGGGCTTGCCGCGGCCGGCGCCATCGTTGCGTGATACCTGGGATGCGGCGCAACTGCGCAGCAGCGCGCTAAGCGGACGTCCCCAGAAGGCGTGAATAGCAAGGGCGAGCACGCCAAGCAGCAACGCCAGCCCGGCCGCCGCCACCAGTGCGATGCCCGTGCGCGTGCCGGGCGGGCCCGCGCCGGGCACCCAGCCGAGCAGGAGGTAGGCAATCAGCAGCAGGCTGATCAATGCCGGCGGCAGCAGCAGCTTTGCTCTCAGGCCCATCATGATTCTCTTTCTGTTCCGCCCCCGTCGCTACAGACGCGCATCACAACAGGTGCCTTTTGCTTTACAGCTTGCGCGGTTCTGTGGAGGCATGCCACGTCCGCACCACCCTCGCGTGACACGCCGGCGCGAGCCCTTCCTAACATAGCCCACGATCCCGCCACCAACCAGTACCGCGGAATCACGCCCGCACCCTGCCCATAGCGCTGATCGGAGGACTTAATTGAAGGCCGCGTGAGAGTTTCGTGATCTTTGTCGGCCAGAGTGGGGCTGAAGGAAACCGCCACCGACAGGACTTCCGATGCTATCCACCAGCCTCCACCCCAATATGGGAGCCGCCATCCCGCCCCGGGCCGGGATCGGCTTGCGCGCCCCACACTATCGCCAGGTCCTCGCGGAAACGCCCGCGACAGGGTGGTTCGAAGTCCATAGTGAAAACTACTTCGGTGATGGAGGTCAGCCCCTGCACTACCTTGCACAGGTGCGGGCCGCCCACCCGCTGAGCCTGCACGGCGTCGGCCTGTGCCTGGGCGCTACGGACCGGCCGGATCGCGCGCACCTGCAGCGGCTGGCTGCCCTGCTCCGGCGCTTCCAGCCAGGGCTGGTATCCGAACATCTGAGCTGGGGCCGCATTGGAGACCGCTACCTCAACGACCTGCTGCCGCTGCCCTACACGGAGGAATCGCTCGCCGTCGTGTGCGAACACGTGCAGGAAGTACAGGACTACCTGCAACAGCAGTTGTTGGTGGAGAACATCACCAGCTATCTCCGGTTCAGCCACTCGACGATTGCCGAGCCCGAGTTCATCGCCGCGCTGGTGGCGCGAACCGGTTGCGGCATCCTCCTTGACGTCAATAACATCTACGTCAACGCGGTCAACCACGACACCGATGCATCGGGCTATATCGATGCGATCCCCGTGGGCGCGGTGAAGGAGATCCACCTGGCTGGCTTTGACCACAGCGGCGGCATGCTGATCGACACCCACGGCCAGCGCGTGGCAGAGCCGGTATGGAGACTCTATCGGCATGCGCTCGCCCGCTTTGGCCCGGTTCCGACCCTGATCGAGTGGGATACCGACATTCCCCCGCTCGAGGTACTGCTCGACGAAGCCCGCAGGGCAGACCAGATGCTGGAGACCGACGATGCCTTCATTGCATGAGATCCAGTGTCGTTTTGCCCGGGCGGTGCTCGAGCAGGACCCGGCTGCACTGTTCGACCACATCGTCGGCGGCGCCATGGACGCGCAGCGGAGCCTCGGCATTTACGCCGGCAACGTGCGCCACAACTTGTGCGAGGCGCTGCGCGCCGTATTCCCCGTGATCGAGCGCCTGGTGGGCGAGCCGTTCTTCGATGCCACGGCGGGCCGGTATATCCGGGCCTGCCCATCCACCAGCGGCGACATCCAGCGCTTCGGCAAGAGCTTTCCGGACTTCCTCGCGCAATTCGGACCGGCTGCGGGCGTGCGCTACCTGCCCGATGTGGCAAGGCTCGAATGGCTGACGCATGAGGTTTTCCATGCGGCAGACGCCGAGCCGCTCGCGCTGAAGCGCCTGGGCGCGCTCGCCGAGGCTGATGCCGCATGCCTGCGCCTGAAGCTGAACCCGGCCTGCCGCTTACTCGCGTCCCCATTTCCGGTGCTGCATATTTGGCAGGCGAACCAGCCAGATCATGCGGACGCTATCGAGATCGACGCCGACAGCGGCGGCGACTGGCTGCTGGTCAGGCGCAGCGGCTTTGTGGTCGAAGTGCAGTCCCTGAATGTCGGCGAATACGCCATGCTCGACGCACTGGATGGCGGTGCCGCGCTCGAGCCGGCGTATCAGCGGGCGCTGCAGGCAGCGCCCGGCTTCGCACTGGCCGACTTTATCCAGCGCCGCATCCTAGACGCGACGATCACTGATTTCGACGCCTGCGCCGCCGGCCTTATCCCCGCGCCAGGTCGATCGTAAAGGCAGTGCCCTTGCCGAGCGCGCTGCGCACACGGATCTCGCCGCCGTGCAACTGCACGATGCGCCGGCTGATGGCCAGCCCGAGACCGACGTTGCTGCCATTGTCAGACTCCGTACGCTCCACTCGGTAGTAACGGTCGAACACACCCTGCACCTGGCTCGTGTCTATGCCCTGGCCGGTATCGCGCACGGTCAGTTCGACGCGCTCCCCGGCGGCCTGGACGTCGACGCTGATTTCTCCGCCGGCAGGCGTATAGCGCATGGCGTTCTCGATCAGGTTCTCCAGCACCCGCTCGATCATGCCGATATCGGCGCTCACCGGCGGACAACCGGGACCTGACGTCGCCAGCAGGGCCAGCCCGCGCTTGTTTGCCGCCAGGGCGAACTTCTGGACCACGTCCTGCGCCAGTTCCGACAACGGGAAGCTCTCCAGCCGCGGCTGGACCTCCCGCGCTTCGAGCTTGGTCAGGTCAAACAGGTCCTGCACCAGCTTGCCGAGCCGTTCGCAATGCCTGGTCGCCACCTGCAGGTAGCGATTGCGGTCCTCGGGCGTCATCTCTTCGGCTTTCAGCAGCAGCATTTCCAGGTAACCCTGCATCGATGCGAGCGGCGTACGCAGGTCGTGGGAGACATTGGCAAGCAGCTCGCGCCGTTGCTGGTCCACCTGTGACAGCTGGGCGAGCTGCGTGACAATCCGCTCGGACATCTCCTCGAACGCCGTGCTGAGCTTCTGGATCTCGTCGTCCGCACGGCCGTCTCGCGCCAGTCGCACCGGCGTGGAAAAACCGCCAGCCCGGAATGCCTCGATGGCCTCCGACAGCACGCGCAGCCGTACCGTCAACAGCCGAAACACGATCAGCGCCGCCACCAGGCTGAAGGCCACCGTACCGATAATGAGGTCGGTCGCCAGTTCGATCAGGCGCTGCGTCTCGATCATCTTCTGGGAGGCCAGGATCATCAGCGCGCCGATGGTAATGAACACCGCCATCAGCACCACCGCCAGCCTGCCGTAAAGGGTGCGGATCATGGAATCCCCTTTCCCTTCCCCTATTGCGCCCTATTACGTATTGCAGAACTTGTAGCCCACGCCCCAGACGGTCTGGATGTACTCCGGCTCGTTGGGGTCGAGTTCGATCTTGGCGCGCAGCCGGTTGATATGCGAACTTACCGTGTGCTCGTAGCCACTGTGGCTATAGCCCCAGACCTGGTCCAGCAACTGGGCGCGGCTGAAGACGCGCCCCGGATTGCTGGCAAAGTAGAGCAGCAGCTGGAATTCCTTGGCGGTGAGGCAGATCGGCGTGCCGCGCACGCTCACTTCACACTTGTCGATATCGATGTGCAGGGACTTGACCTGCACCGTCCTGGGGCCATCGGATGGCGGGTTGGCCAGGGTGTCGACCAGCCGGAAGATCGCCTTGACCCGCGCGGCCAGCTCAAGGACGCTGAACGGCTTGGTCAGGTAGTCGTCGGCGCCCATCTCCAGTCCCAGCACCCGGTCCAGTTCAGTGGAGCGTGCGGTGAGCATCAGGATAGGCGTATAGCGCAGTTCCGCACGCAGGCGCCGGCAGATCTCCAGCCCGTCGGCGCCCGGTAGCATCAGGTCCAGGATGACCAGGTCATAGGGACGACTCAGCGCCTCTTCCAGTCCCGCCCTGCCATGGTTGATCACCTTCACGTCGCAAGACAGGCCACTCACCTGCAGCCGTACCAGTTCGGCGATATCCGCGTCGTCCTCGATCACCAGAACCTGGCGCGACATGGTTTCACCTCATCGTTGAAGCATGCGGGATGTCGGCAACACCGTCCTTGCCGCCCGGTTTGCGGCCGGGCAGTCACTGAACCATTCTAGAACGCATTTCGTGGATGGAAAGCCATCCGCCGGCGTCGCTGACGCCCCGGCCCATCACCACCCGCGCCCGTGTGAAGAAAATTTGAAATTTGGGCGAAACAAGCGTGAGCTCTCCTTTCCATACTGCAGTCCAGAGACAGGTATCCCTCCTGTCCTGAACTCAACCGAATATGGAGAGTGCGTCATGAACAGCGAACAGATCATCCGCGGCGCGATTGCAGGCATGCTGGCCCTTGGTATTGCCGGCGCCACCTCCCAGGCCATGGCAGCGGCAGGCAACAACGAAAAATGCGCGGGCATTGCCAAGGCCGGCAAGAACGACTGCGGCACCAGCAAGAGCTCCTGCGCCGCCACGGCCAAGGTCGACCGCGACGCGGAAGCCTGGATCCTGGTGCCCAAGGGCACTTGCGAAAGAATCGCGGGCGGCCGGCTGCAGATGTCCGAGTTCGCCAAGCCAGGTGGCAAGAGCGGCGAACTCAGCCCGGCCGCCAAGGCGGCCCACCCGGCCTGAGCGGCACCCGAGCCTGCAGCGGAAAGCCGTGCCACGAACCGCGTCACGGCTGCCCAGCGCGCCCCAAGTCCTTGACCGCTTCGCGAGGTAGCCCAAATGAAATGCACCACCCCTCTGTCGTCCGCGCCGCTGGATGTGGCCGGCGCAAAGCCTTCGCACATCATCGCCGCTGGGCAGGCGGCGATCCGCCTGCTGGAAATGCTGGCTCCTGTGCTCGATCTCGGCATTCGCGTACTGATCGGCCTGGTGTTCTTCCAGTCCGGGCTGACCAAGCTCGCCAGCTGGTCCACCACGCTTGCGCTCTTCGAAAGCGAATACGCCGTGCCGCTTTTGAACCCGGTCCTGGCCGCCTATCTTGGTACCGCAGCGGAGCTGTGCCTGCCGGTGCTGCTCGTGCTCGGGCTCGGTACGCGGGCAGCCGCGCTGGCCTTGTTCGTCTTCAACATCGTCGCGGTGATCTCGTATCCGGGATTGGGCGAAGTCGGCCTGAAGGACCACCAGTACTGGGGACTCCTGCTGCTGGTCACGATGCTGCACGGCCCCGGCCGGCTCTCGCTGGACCACCTGATCGACCGCTTCCTGCTGCGCGGCAAGGGCAGCCACTAGCTCGAAAGCCCCAGGGCGCCATGCCAGGGGCAAAAGGAACCGTCATGCTTGCAGAGAACAACATCGTCATCATCGGTGGTGGATTCGCCGGCACCACGCTGGCCCAGGCGCTGGAGAAGCTGCTGCCGACGACTCACCGGCTGATGCTCGTCAGCGACGAAAGCTACACCACCTTCAACCCGATGCTGGCCGAGGTGGTGGGTGCCTCGGTCTTCCCTGAACACGTGATCGTGCCGATCCGCCAGATGCTCAGGCGGACCCAGTTCATCATGGGCACCGTGCAGGACGTCAACTACGCCCAGGGCAAGCTGTCCTGCACGACCCTGGCGGGCCTGCGCGAGATTCCCTTCGACCATCTGGTGTTTGCCTTCGGCACTCGAGCGAATCTCGACCTGGTGCCAGGCATGGCCGAGCACGCCCTGCCCCTGAAGCTTGTGGGTGACGCCCTGTTTATCCGCAACCGCGTGTTGCGCCAGCTGGCCCGCATGGAACTGGAGTCGGACCCGGTCCTGCGCCGCCGGCTGGGCCATTTCATCGTGGTGGGCGGGGGCTTTTCGGGCGTGGAGGTTGCCGGGGAACTCGCCGATTATCTTTGCAGCATCCGGCGCTTCTACCCGCGCGTGCAGCGCGAAGAGCTGGCGGTGACGCTGCTCCATGACACCGGGCAACTGCTTCCCGAGTTGCCCGCCTCGCTTGGCATGGCCGCGGCACGCCATATGGCCGCGCGCGGCATCCGGCTCAGGCTCGGTACCCGGGCCGTCCGCTTCGAAGCCGACACGGTGGTGCTGGCTGACGGCGAAATGATCGAAGGTGCAACGGTGGTCTGCACCGTCGGCACCAAGCCGAATCCGCTGGTCGCCACCCTGGAGCGCAATCTCGCACTAGCCACCCGGCGCGGACGCATCGAGACCAACCCGGATATGTCGGTGCGCGGCATGCCCGGACTGTGGGCCATCGGCGATTGCGCACGGGTGGCCAACGCCGCCACCGACGAGGATTCGCTGCCAACCGCGCAGTTCGCCGTGGCTCAGGCGCGCCAGCTTGCCCATAACCTCGCCGGCCACCTGGAACAGCGTGAAAGCAAACCGTTTTCGTACCAGAGCAAGGGCGCGATGGCCAGCATCGGGCATATGAAGGGCGTTGCCCAGGTGTATGGCTTCAGCTTCTCGGGCTTGCCGGCCTGGCTGGCCTGGCGTGCGCTGTACCTGATGCGCATGCCGACGCTCGGGCGCAAGCTGCGCCTCTGGGCGGAATGGACGTTGTCCATGTTCTTCCCGACTGACATCACCCACCTGCGCTTTACACGCACCAGCGAGGCAGACGAATCGCCACCCGATGGGCTGCCACCCCACCGCCCACAAGCGCCGGGTGCATCGGCAACCCGCATTGCAACGCATGACTTTTCCGGGATACCGCGGACGCCCTACGCCACCCCCGCCGCCCCCACGCTAACAGGAGATCAACATGCTTGAAGGAAAATCAGCCATCGTTACCGGCTCCAGCAGCGGTATCGGGCTTGGCATTGCGCGCGCCTTTGCCGCCCATGGCGCCGATGTACTGCTGAACGGCTTCGGCGATGCCGAGCAAATTGAAGCCACGCGTGCAGGGCTGGAGGGCGAGTATGGCGTGCGCGTGCGCTATTCGCCGGCGGATATGAGCCAACCTTGCCAGGTTCGCGAAATGGCCGAATTTGCTGCATCCGAGTTCGGCAAGGTTGACGTCATCGTGAATAACGCGGGCATCCAGCATGTTGCCCCGACCGAAGAGATGCCGGACGACAAGTGGGACGCCATCGTTGCCATCAACCTGTCCTCTGCGTTCCACCTGATCAAGGCCGTCCTGCCCGGCATGAAGGCCAGGCGCTGGGGCCGCATCATCAATATCGCCTCCGCCCATGGCCTGGTGGCTTCGCCGTTCAAGGCGCCCTATGTCGCCGCCAAGCACGGGCTGATCGGCCTGTCCAAGGCTGTGGCGCTGGAGGCGGCCGAGTTTGGCATTACCAGCAATACGATCTGCCCCGGCTATGTCAAGACGCCGCTGGTGGAACAGCAGATCGCCGACCAGGCGCGCGCGCACCGGATCTCGCCCGCCGACGTCGTGCGCGATGTCCTGCTGGTGCACCAGGCGCGCAAGGAGTTCGTGCGGATTGACGAACTTGCTGTCCTGGCCCTGTTCTTGGCCTCGGACAATTCAGCCTCGATGACCGCCACTGCGCTCGCAATGGATGGTGGCTGGACCCAGCACTGAGGGCGAGCCATGTCGACCAATCCTGGAACGCGAGATGCCGGAGAAACCGGCCAAGCCGTGAAGCCGATCACGCTGGCGCTGCAAGGCGGGGGTGCCCATGGTGCCTTTGCCTGGGGCGTGCTGGACCGCCTGCTCGAAGACGGCCGGCTTGCAATCGAGGGCGTCAGCGCCACCAGCGCCGGCGCGATGAATGCCGCGGTGCTCGCGTACGGCCTGCTCCAGGGCGGGCCGCCACGCGCCCGCACCGCCCTGCACGACTTCTGGCGCGACGTTGCCAACGCCGCGCGCGCCAGCAACCCGTTCCGCAAGCTGCCATGGGAGACCTTGCTGCACAACGGCTACGGGCTCGATTACTCGCCGATGTACCTGCTGACGGACATGATGCTGCGTGTGCTGTCGCCCTACCAGTTCAACCCGCTCAACTTCAACCCGCTGCGCGACGTGCTGGCCCGCCATGTCGACTTTGACGCGCTTAACCAGCACTGCCCGATCCACCTTTACCTGTGTGCGACCAATGTCGAGACCGGCAAGGTACGCGTGTTCTCGCGCGACGACATCAGCCTGAAGGCTGTGCTGGCTTCTGCCTGCCTGCCGTTCCTGTTCCAGGCGGTGGAAATTGGCGGCGAACACTACTGGGACGGCGGCTATGTCGGCAACCCCGCCATTTTCCCGTTGATCTACAACTGTGGCGCGCGGGATGTGGTGATCGTCCATATCAATCCCATCGTGCGCAAGGGTGTGCCGAAGACCGCCGCGGAGATCCTCAATCGCATCAACGAGGTCAGCTTCAACTCCTCGTTGATCCGCGAACTGCGCGCCATCAGCTTCGTCACCAGGCTCATCCAGGATGGCAAGGTCAACCGCGGGGAAATGAAGGAGATGCTGATCCACTCGATCCGCTCGGACCAGACCATGATGGCGCTCGGCGTCTCCAGCAAGCTCAATGCCGACTGGGACTTCCTTTGCTATCTGCGCGATCAGGGCCGGGACGAGGCCGGGCGCTGGTTGCAGCAGAACTACAGCGCAATCGGTGAACGGTGCAGCGTCGACTTGCACCAGGAATTTCTCTGATCCACCACGTAGCGCCACCGAAGCGGTCGGCGCGGATTCCTCAACCCACGGAGTTTAGGACCATGACTACCACCAAGCAAGCCGTACCCGTCTGGCATCGCGTGATGCGCGGCGCGATCGTCACCGTCACCCTGTCCCTCGTCTCAGTGATGGCCTATGCCGGCCAGTGCCCCGCCGACAAGCGCGTCGCGGATGGCCAGGGGCAGCGGCCTGGCGCGACAGAACCCAAGGGCGTCGCCGATACAGTGCGCGCCTCGACCGACCTTTCGAAGGAGCCGGCAGCCGTAGCGGGACGCCTGCTGCGGCTGCGCCAGCTCGACGTGCAGCCCGGTGGCATCGTGCCATGGCACAGCCACAACAACCGCCCGGCAATCATCTATATCGTCTCCGGCGAGATCGTGGAGTACGCGAGCAACTGCGCGGTTCCGATCGTACACCGCGCCGGCGACGTGACCGCGGAGAGGAACGGGACTTCCCACTGGTGGAAGAATGAAGGCGGCAGCCCCGCAGTCTTGCTGTCGTCCGATCTCTTCCCGGTCGAAATGAAGATGGACCCGCATACTATGTGAACAGGTGTGGGGACGGCTACCTGCGCATGCCCGAGGATGATGCGCCCATGAAACTCATGCTGCTGAGTCTGTCCTTTGCCGGCGCCCTGCTTTGCGCCGCCGTGATGGGATTCGCCATCCAGCGCGGCGCAACCTGTGCGGTCGCCGCGGTCAGCGAGATCACGTCGTCGCGCAGTTGCTCGCGCCTCCGTGCCATGGCAGAAGCGTCGCTGTACGTGTGTGGCGGACTGCTGATCGCGCAGCGGTTGCATCTGCTTCCGGCCATGCCGCCCGGCTATCCGGTCGATGGCCTGACCGTCCTGGGAGGCGCCCTGCTCGGGCTGGGCGCCTTCATCAATGGCGCATGCGTATTCGGCGCCATCGCCCGGCTGGGCAGCGGGCAATGGGCGTATGCTGCCACACCCCTCGGATATTACGCAGGCTGCGTGGGGCTGCTTGCGCTGTGGCCGCAAGCCGAGCGCCCGGCGCTCTCAGCCACCTCGCCGGTATGGGGTGCTGCGCCGCTGCTGACAGTGCTTTTCCTTCTGTTCGTCGGATGGCGGCTGCTCCGTCTGTGGCAGCGGGCGCGACGCCATGGCGCTCCTGCACCCTTGGAGCAAACGTGGCATGCACGCGTTGCCGCCCGGATCTGGTCACCGCACCATGCCACCACGGTGATCGGTGTCACCTTCTTGCTGCTCCTGTTGCTGGCAGGCGCGTGGTCATACACCGAGGTGCTGGCCGAACTGGCACGTGGCAGCGCTGCCATGCTGCCGGCACGGGCATTGCTATCGCTGGGGCTGCTCGCTGGTGCCATCCTCGGCGGGATGAGCGCTGGCCGCCGCGAAGGTCCCGCGACTTCCAGTGCGCAGTGTCTCCGGTGCTTCACAGGCGGTGCCATCATGGGCTGGGGCGGCATGCTGATTCCGGGCGGCAACGATGGACTGCTGCTGGTCGGCATGCCCCTGCTGTGGCCGTATGCATGGGTCGCATTCGGCACGATGTGCGTCACCATCGCGCTCGCGCAATGGCTTCAGCGTCGGCTTGGCCAGACCGCTGCGACTCCGGGCGCCCCGCAATCCTAGGCAAGACTAGCAGGACCAGTCGTGTTGCACTGCTGACAGTCTGAAGGAGTAAGCATGAGCCACCGTATCGGGAACGCGCTGGTGATCGCGACCGCGCTCGCTGCCGTCGGGCTTGCGATCAAGCAGAACACGCATCTGTTGGCCAGTTCCCCGGCACACTTTGCCTTGGACCGTGAACGGTGCTTCGGCGTAGCCAGGGCAGGCAGGAACGACTGCGGCACCGCGCTGCACGCTTGCGCGGGCCGCGCCCGCCACGACGCCGCCGGCGATGAATGGCTGATGCTGCCCGCCGGCACCTGCGCCCGGATCGCGGGTGGCAGCCTCAGGTCTGCCGCACCCTGAGCGGTGGCTGCGGGACCGCGCGATGAAAGAGGAAGGACAGACACTGACGGCACCGCACCGGCAGAAGTCGGAACGTATTGCGGCAAGCATGGCACGGAAAATCGCTGCGGGGCTAGCAGCGAAGCTCGCCGCGTTGGGCCAGGGCATGCAGTTGCCGCCACGAGTACGGCGGGAGCTGGAGCGTGAACAGTATCTGAGCGAGTTGCTGGTGACCTCACTGCAACTGCTGGTGCTGCTCCTGTTCGCGGTCCTTTATCTCGGAACGCCCCCGGGCTTTTCACCCGACGCGCCCGTACGCGCGGTACCGCTCGGCATCTCGCTGTTCGCGGTGCTGGCGTTGGTCCGGCTCTACCTTGCCATGACCCGGCAACTGGCCAACTGGATGGTGGGACTGAGCGTGGTGGCCGAAATGGCAGTCCTGATCTTCGTCATCTGGGCCTACCACCTGCAGTACGAGCAGCCTGCCCAGATGTACCTGAAAACCACCGAATTCGCCTATATCTTCGGCTTAATCGCCTTGCGTGCCCTGCGCTTCGAACCGCTCTGGGTGGCGCTGTCGGGCCTCACAGCGACCTTGGGCTGGCTGCTGTTGCTGCACTACGCGCTGACACACGCGAGCGGCAACCCTGTCACCTGGGACTATGTCACCGCATTGCGCTCGACCCAGATCCACTACGGAGCGGAGTTCGACAAGCTGCTTTCCATCCTGATCGTCAGCGCCACGCTGGCATTGGCCCTGGCCAGGGCGCGCGGCTTTGTGGTCAAGGCCGTCAAGGGCCAACTGGCGGTCGCGGACCTGTCGCTATTCTTTGACGATTCCGTGGCCCATCGCATCACCGACTCCGAAGCAAGCGTCATGGTCGGCCACGCCGAGCTGCGCGAGGCGTCGGTCGTGTTCCTCGACATGCGCGGCTTCACTCAGGCGTCTGCCATGCTGCAGCCCTCCGCACTGATCCAATTACTGGGCGAATACCAAAGCCTGGTTGTGCCGATTGTCAAAGCGCATGGCGGCAGCATAGACAAATTCATGGGCGACGGCATCCTTGCCAGCTTTGGCGCCGTCACTGCCGACGATTGCCATGCGGCAAATGCCTTGCGTGCCATCGATGCCATCCTGGAAGCGGTTGACCAATGGCGGGTTCGGCGGCAGTCCAGCGGTCAGCCTGCACCTGACGTTGGCGCTGGGATGGCAAGCGGGCCGGTGCTGTTCGGCATACTCGGGCATGGCAGCCGCCTTGAGTACACGGTGATTGGTGACACGGTCAATCTTGCGGCCAAGCTTGAGAAGCAGAACAAGATCCAGGGGACGCGAGGCCTCACCACGCGAGCCAGCTATCAGCGGGCTCGCGTGCAGGGCTATCTTGGCGAGAAGCACGTCCTTCCCCAGCAGTCTGTAGGCGGCGTAAGCGGCACGATGCAGCTGGTGGCCCTGGCACTTTCATCGGATGCCTAATTGATTTGTAGTGTCCTGCTGTATGTCAGCGCTGGCAACTCTTGCCGCGTGGCATTCACTTTCATGAACTCTCGGTGATCCCCCGTTGGCAGCCAGTGGCGATCACCATTTATCTCGACGAAGGGCTCTGTAGCTGTAAGGGAGCAAGGACGAGAAGACCCCAGAGGGCACAACTGACTTATGCTGCCAGTGAATAGAATTGCTCTGCAGCGGACGGATTGCGCCCTTCGTGGGCCTGCATCTGGCCCTTGGCAATCATGTGCATGAGCTCGATACCGCCCAGCAGGATGCGCGCGCAGCGAAAGTCCTTGAATCCCAGCATTGGTCGAGTCAAGCGTTTGATGGCTCGATGGTCCTGCTCGACAATGTTATTCAGGTACTTGACCTGCCGGATGGTGACGGGAGTTTCTCGTTCGGCGTTAACGTCATGCAGGGCCGCTAGGTTAGATGCGCTGCCGTCGATGGTCACCGTGTCAGGCTGGCCGTGCTGCGCGATGGCCTTCTCGAAAAACCGCCGTGCTGCGGCCTTGTCAGGCTGGGCGCGCAGCAGGAAGTCGATGGTATTGCCCCCCTTGTCGACCGCCCGGTACAGATACTTCCACTTGCCGCGTACCAGGATATAGGTTTCGTCCATGCGCCAGCTTTTCCCCACCGGGCGCTTGGAGCGGCGAAAGATTTTGTTTAGCGCCGGCAGCAGCATTTTCAGCGCCCAGCGGTGCACGGTCGATTGGTCAACCGAGATGTCACGCTCGGCCATCATCTCCTCGAGATGACGCAGCGGATAGGCGACATACCAGCGCATGCAGGTCAGCATCACCTCCAGCGGATAGTGCAGGCGCTTCAATACCTTCGCAATCTCCGCGTTCATCATCGCTGCCCACATTGCCTGAGTTCGATACCGGCTCATTCTATCGGAGGCCTATTGCGACAAAGCCCGTAGGACTGTTCGAAGCCCCGCGCCGCCGGGCTCTGCTCTTCCTTCTGGCCTAGGTGCCACTTGCCGGTCATGTAGGTGTAATAACCGGCATCGCGCAACAGATCCGGGAACGCCACCAAGTTCTGGTTCAGGTAGCCTTCGTAGCCCGGCTTGCCGCGCTGCTCGGGTACCATGGTCTCGGCCATGGCGCCGAGGCCGGCGCGGTGGCTGTCCACGCCGGACATTAGCATGGCACGGGTGGGCGAGCAGGTCGGTGCGACGTAGAACTGCGTCATGCGCACGCCCTGACGTGCCAGCGCGTCGAGGTTAGGCGTATGGATTTCCCCGCCAAAGGCCCAGATGTCGGAATACCCGAGGTCATCGGCCAAGATCAGCAGGGTATTCGGCCGCTGGTCCGCACCGCGCGGAGCCGAGTCCGCCGCAGACGCCACGCTGAGGATGCTGGTCGCCAGCACACCCGCCAGCAGAATGACTGCACCATTTACTGTTGTCACCTCCTGATTCCGGAACGTCGTCGGCTCAATGCGCTCCGGCACCGCGAGCATCGCGCCGCTGCAGCAAATCCAGCGCCACATCAACGATCATATCCTCCTGCCCGCCCACCATGCGCCGCTTGCCCAGCTCGATCAGGATGTCGAACGCCGACAGCCCATACCTCTGCGCGGCAACTTCGGTATGGCGCAGGAAGCTCGAATACACGCCCGCATAGCCAAGCGCCAGCGTCTCGCGGTCCACCCGCACCGGGCGTTCCTGCAGTGGACGCACGATGTCCTCCGCCGCATCGATCAGCGTCTTGACGTCGCAGCCGTGGTTCAGTCCCATGCGATCCGCCGTGGCGATGAACACCTCCAGCGGCGCGTTGCCCGCGCCCGCGCCCATGCCGGTCAGGCTGGCGTCGATGCGGTCGCAGCCATGCTCGAGCGCCACGATCGAGTTTGCCACGCCGAGCGACAGGTTGTGGTGGGCGTGCATGCCCGTCTGCGTCTCGGGCTTCAGCACATCCCTGAATGCCTTGAAGCGGTCGGCAACGTCGTACATGTTCAGCGCGCCGCCGGAGTCCACCACGTACACGCATTGCGCCCCATAGCTCTCCATGCGCATTGCCTGTTCGGCCAAGTGCCGTGGCGTGGTCATGTGACTCATCATCAGGAAGCCGACGGTGTCCATGCCCAGGTGACGCGCGTACTCAATGTGCTGCTTCGAGATGTCGGCTTCGGTGCAGTGCGTGGCCACCCGCACGATGCGGGCGCCAGCTTCGTAGGCCTGCTTCAGGTCATGGATGGTGCCGATGCCTGGGAGCAGCAGCGTGGCCACTTTCGCGTGCTTCAGCACATCAGCCACCGCCGCGATCCATTCGAGGTCGGTGTGGGCGCCGAAGCCATAGTTGAAGCTTGAACCCTGCAGGCCGTCGCCGTGAGCGACTTCGATGCTGTCGACGCCGGCGACATCCAGCGCACGCGCAATACGCACGGCCTGTTCCAGCGAGTACTGATGGCGGATGGCGTGCATGCCGTCGCGCAGCGTGACGTCGGAGACGTAGATCTTCTTGGTCTTGTCGAACATGGGAATTCCTCCGGGGATCACAGGCCGAGCTTCGCGGCGGCCAGCCGGTCCGCGGCCGCCAGCGCCGCGCTGGTCATGATGTCGAGATTGCCGGCATAGGCCGGGAGGTAGTGCGCCGCGCCTTCGACCTCCAGGAAGATCGACACCTTCAGGCCGGCCTGCCGACCGATGCCCGGCAGGTTCAGCGCCCGCTCCACCGCATAGCGCTCGAACTGTACGGCCTGCTTCAGGCGGTAGCCCGGCACGTACTCGGCTACGCTGGCCGCCATGTCGCGCACCGAGTCACGGATCGCGTCCTGGTCGGCGTCGAGCTCGGCCAGGCAGTAGACCGTGTCGCGCATGATGAGCGGCGGCTCGGCCGGGTTCAGCACGATGATGGCCTTGCCGTGGCGCGCTCCGCCGACCTCGACGATGGCCCGGGAAGTCGTCTCGGTGAACTCGTCGATGTTGGCGCGCGTGCCGGGACCGGCCGACTTGCTGGCAATGGACGCAACAATCTCCGCGTAATGGACCGGGGCGACGCGGGAGACAGCGCGCACCATCGGGATGGTCGCCTGCCCGCCGCAGGTGACCATGTTGATGTTCGGGGCATCCAGATGCGCGTCAAGGTTGACGACTGGGATGACATAGGGACCGATGGCCGCTGGTGTCAGGTCGATCACGCGCACGCCGCGCTCCTGCAGCAGCGCGTTGTTGCGCGCATGCGCGCCAGCGGAAGTGGCGTCGAAGGCGATGCCGATGTCTCCGAAGTCCGGCATGGCGAGCAGCCCGTCAATGCCTTGCGCCGTGACCGGCACGCCCATGCGCGAGGCCCGCGCGAGGCCGTCCGAAGCGGGGTCGATGCCGACCATGGTCCCCATCGTCAGATGCCGCCCGTGGCGCATGACCTTGATCATCAGGTCCGTGCCGATATTGCCCGAGCCGATGATGGCAACCGGGATCTTCTTGCTGTCTGGCTTCATCATGGTTCCTGGTGTCTTATTCCGCGAACACGGCGCGCACTTCGCCGAGGCCTTCGATGCGGGCCACTAGGCGGTCGCCGGCGCTGACCGGAACCATGGGACCAAGGGCACCGCTCATCAGCACATCGCCGGCCTTCAGCGGCGAGCCCATCCTGACCATCATGTCCGCCAACCAGGCTGCCGCATTGAGCGGATTGCCCAGGCAGGCCGTGCCCGTGCCGGCGGACACCTGCTGGCCGGCGCGCTCCATCGTCATGGCGCAGTTCACCAGGTCCAGATCGTGCAGGTGCACCGGGCGGGAACCCAGCACGAACAGTCCGCTGGATGCGTTGTCGGCAATGGTGTCCGCGAGCGTGATGTCCCAGTTGGCGATGCGGCTGCCGACGATCTCGATCGCGGCAACGGCATAGGCGGTCGCGCCGATGATATCGGCGAAGGTGTGCTTCTCGTGCGTCAGGTCACGCTCCAGCACCAGTGCGATCTCGGCTTCCGCCTTGGGTTGGAGCGTGCGCGACAAAGCGATCTCCTCGCCGTCGCCGACGGCCATGTCGGCGAACAGCATGCCGAAATCGGGGGCATCCACGCCCAGCTGCTTCTGCACGGCAAGCGACGTCAGACCGATCTTGCGGCCGACCAGGCGGGTGATCTCCAGCCGCTGTCGTGTGTTGTGCGCCTGCACGGCATAGGCTGCGCCCACGACGTCGGCGCCGGTCGCCGCTTCCCGGATCAGTTCGCGGACCGGCGGGCACGGCGTGCGCGTGGCCTCCGCCTCCCGCAGGCGGCGCGCGATATCGGCAATCAGTTCTTGGTTCAAGTCGGACTCCTTCTTCTTGAAAATGGTTGACGGCATTCAGTGCGGGATCTGCCTGAAGCCGCCATTGAGGTAGACCAGGGCGTCCTGCCCGGCGCCGTTGGCGCAGCCCCTGGTCGCGAGCACTTCGCACAGGAAGGCGTGATGCGTACTTTCGTCATAGACCTTGACCACGCGGCAGTCGAAGTTGACGAGCGCGTCGTCAAGCGCCGGCGAACAGGTCACCATCGTGCTCCAGCCGCCATGCCGGAAGCGCTCGTCGCCGTGCACACCTTCGATCATGCCGGCGAAGGCCTTGGCTACGCCTTCCTGGTGGCTCGACAGCACGTTCACGCACAGCGCGCCGCTGTCCATGATGATGTTGGCCGCCACGACGTTCTTGTTGACGAACACGGCCAGGCGCGGCGGCTCGGCGGTGACCGAGACTACTGCTGTGGCGGTCAGCCCGGCCCGCGCCTGCTCATGTCGAGCGGTAACGATGCTGACGGCTGCGGCGAAGTTGCGCAGACCGCCGCGGTGCTCCTGTGCGCTGACGGCAGGCAGCGCGAGCAGCTCGGGGTTGGGCGTCCAGTCAAGACGCTGGTTGATTGGCTGGTTCATCGAAACTCTCCTTGTTCCTTACGATGCCGGCGTCGACGGCTCGGCCCTTTGCAGCGGCGTGACGCCCGGCTCCGGCACGGTGCGCTTGCCCGGCGGAAACAGGAAGCACGACAGGGCCGGCAGCAGGATCAGCGCCCCCAGCATGTTCCAGAGGAACATGAAGGCCAGCAGGATGCCCATGTCCGCCTGGAACTTGATTGGTGAAAAGCTCCACGTGGCCACCGCCAGTCCCAGCGTGACGCCGGTCAGCACCACCACGCGGCCGGTGAACAGCAGCGCCTGGTAATAGGCCCGCGACAGGCTTTCCCCCTTGCGCAGGAACGACAGCATCACGGTCAGCATGTAGAGTGCGTAGTCGACGCCGATGCCCACGCCAAGCGCGATCACCGGCAGCGTTGCCACCTTCACGCCGATGCCGAGCGCCACCATCAGGGCTTCGCACAGCACCGAGGTCAGCATCAGCGGCAGCACCGCGCAGATCACCCCGCGCCACGAGCGGAAGGTGATGAAGGCCAGCAGGATCACGGCCGCGTACACCAGCAGCAGCATCTGCGTGTTGGCGGTCCTCACCACGATATTGGTCGCCGCCTCGATGCCGGAGTTGCCGGCCGCCTGCAGCACCTTCACGTCCTTGTCGTCGTTGCGCCGCGCGAAGTCCTCGACCGCGGCCAGCACGGACGCCAGCGTGTCCGCCTTGTGGTCCTTCAGGTACGCGTAGACCGACAGCAGGTCGCAGCGCTGGTTGAAGATCTCGCGCGGGGCGCGCGTGACGATCGCGTTGATCATGCTCTGCGCGCGCGGGATTTCGTACCAGAGCATGCTGCCCTCGTTCATGCCGGCCGCCATTTTCCTGGCCACCGCTGCCAGCGAGTTGGTGGATTCCACGCCGGGAAGCTGCTGCAGCTCCCACTCCAGCGCGTCCACCCTGGCCAGGTTGGCGTAGCTCGCGCATTCTCCCGGCGGCGTCTTCAGCATGGCCACGAAGATGTCGCTGCTGGCGGCATAGCTCTGCGTCATGAAGGAGTTGTCGCGGTTGTAGCGCGAGTCCTGGCGCAACTCTGCCGCACCCGGATCGAGGTCGCCGATCTTCAGGTGCAGGCTGGCAGCGAAGCCGGCGGCGCCCAGCACGACGGCCACGGCCAGTGCCACGGCAGCCCACCGGCGCTGCGTGAAGCGGTCGAGAAACGCCCACAGTGCATGCTTGCCGTGGCCGTCCTGCATGCCTGCGGTCTCCGCCTTCAGGCTGCGCTGCGCCGCCCCGGCGCTGACGCCCGTGAAGGACAACAGGATCGGCAGCAGGACCAGGTTGGTGAAGATCAGCGCCGCCATGCCGATGCTCGCGGTGATGGCCAGGTCCTGGATCACGCGGATATCGATGACCATCAGCACCGCGAAGCCGACGGCGTCGGCCAGCAGCGCGGTCAGCCCGGCCAGGATCAGGCGGCGGAAGGTATAGCGCGCGGCCACCAGGCGGTGCGTGCCGCGCCCGATGTCCTGCATGATGCCGTTCATCTTCTGCGCGCCGTGGCTCATGCCGATCGCGAAGACCAGGAACGGGACCAGGATGGAGTACGGGTCGAGCTCGAAGCCGATGGTCGGCAGCACGCCAAGCAGCCAGACCACCGCCACCAGCGAGCACGACACCACCAGCAAGGTGCTGCGCCAGCAGCGCGTATACCAGAACAGTACGGCCGTGCAGAAGGCAATCGCCACGGCAAAAAACAGCAGCACCTGCTGCAGGCCGCTGATCAGGTCGCCGACGATCTTGGCGAAGCCGGTGACGTGGATCCGGATCCGGTCGCTCTCATAGCGCGTGCGGATCTGTTCAAGCCGGTCGCCCAGCTGGTGGTAGTCCAGCCGCTCACCCGCGCCGTCGCTACCTTCCATCAGTGGCACCAGCACGATGCTGGAGCGGAAGTCGGCGGCGACCAGGCTGCCGATCTCGCCGGAGCGCTCGACGTTGGCGCGCAGCTTGCGCATCGCATCGGGCGATCCGTCGTAGCTGTCCTCGATCACGGGGCCGCCGTCCAGCCCGTCTTCCGTCACGCCGATCCAGCGCACCGCGGGCGTCCACAGAGACTTCATGAACGGTCGGTCCACGCCCGGCAGCAGGAACACCTCGTCGTTGATCTTGCGCAGCGTTTCCAGGTACTCCGCGTCATAGATGGTGCCCTGCGTGTTCTCCACCGCGATGCGCACCACGTTGCCCAGGCCGGCCAGGTCCGCCTTGTGCGCCAGGTAGTTGACGATATACGGGTGCCGGGCCGGAATCATCTTCTCGAAGCTTGCGCCGAGTGTGAGCCGGGTGGCCTGGAAGCCGAGGATGGCGGTGACGAGCAGGCACAGCGCGACCACCACCCCGCGATGGTTGAACAGCAGCCGTTCGATGAAGGAGCCGGATTGCCGGTCGAAGTCGCTGAGGTCCCGGATCACCGGCGGCTCGTACCCTGTCGGAACATGGCTCATGGCTTGCCTGCCTCTTTCCCGTTGCCGGCGGCGAACCGTACCGGCCCCCGCACGGTGCTGCCCACCAGCGCGCCATCCGCTGCCAGTGCGATGTCCGTCATAGGCTGGCCGCGCGCCGCCGCGCGGAACTGGCGGCCGTCGTCGTCGCTGCGATAGGTCTGGCCCGATTCGTCGACCAGCAGGAAGCCGCCCGCGCCGAGCCGCGTGCCGGCCGTGATGGAAACTGGCGGCAACTCCACCCGTTCCCAATGCATGCCTGCGTCCGCGCTGCGATAGACGTTTCCCTTCAGGCCATAGGCAAGAATGGTCTGGCCCGAGGCCGAGGACACCGCGCCGAAGAGCGTGCCCTTGCCAGGGAAGTCAATACGGCGGAACTGGCGGCCACCGTCTGTGGACGCCAGCACCGTGCCCTGCTCGCCGAGCAGCAACAGGGCGTCGCGCGTCGGCACGATGGCATACAGATGGCGCGCATCGGCGGCGGCCAGGCTGCCCATGAACGACAGCCAGCTGCGGCCGCCGTCCTCGGTGCGGAATGCCATGCCATAGGCACCCACGGCTATGCCGTGCTGCGCGTCGGAGAAGCGCACGTCGAGGAAAGGCTTGTCAGCGCCGTCCTCGACAAGCTGGCGGGCATCGGCCGTGCGGCGCGATGCATCGCCCTCCTCGCGCTTGGCGGCGGCCAACTCTGTCCTCGCCGCCCTGGTGCCGTCGAGCTGCATGCTCCAGCTCTCGCCGCCGTCGCGCGTGGCCAGCACCACGCCACTGTGGCCGACGACCCAGCCGTTCCTGTCGTCGACAAAGCGCACGCGCGTCAGCGCTACGGAGACGGGCACCTTCGCCTGCCGCCAGCGATTGCCGTTGTCGTCCGACAGCAGGATGACGCCACGCTCGCCAACGGAAACCAGGCGGTTGCCAGCGCGGGCCACTGACAGCTGCACCAGCGTTGCCGCTTTCTCCGAGGTCACGGCGGGCTTGTCGAGTACGTCGGCATTAGCGCTGCTAAGGCAGCACGCGAACGCCAGCGGTAGCAGCCAGCCGTTCCGGCTGGCGGCGATGTTCAATACGATCATGGGATCACGCATCTGGGGGCTTTCAATATGGCATTGCAGAGTGCTGCCCGCCGGAGTTTCCGGCAGGCAGCACGCGCGCGTCAGCGTGCGCCGGCGTTGCTCAAGGCATCGCCGGTGAAGTAGCTGACCGGGCGCGGCGTGACCAGCTTCAGGCTGTCCATGTACTGGATCACCGACATGCTGTTGGCCTGCAGGTTGTAGACCACGGAGCAGCTGGAATCGAGCGCGCCGCCGGCCTCCGGGACAACCTGGTTCATCACGTGAGAGACGCGCCACAGCTTGCCTTCGGCGTCATAGCCGTCCATCGTCAGCACGCCCCAGCTGTCCTCGTCGATATAGAGCCGGCGCTTCGGCACCGCATGGCGCTTGCCCTGCGCCAGCGTGGCCTCGACTACCCACACGCGGTGCAGCTCCCAGCGCACGGCATCTGGGTTGGTGTGGAACGGCACAATGGCCTTCTCCTCGCCCGCGGCAAAAAACCGGTTGTTGTTGTACGGAACGTAGATCTCCTGCTTGCCGACCAGCTTCCAGTTGTAGCGGTCGAGGCGGCCCATGAAGCCGTAGACCTCGTCGAAGTAGTTGGCGCCGGACGCGATGAAGTCAGGGGTGTCGTAGCCGATGGTCGGGGCGCGCCGCACGCGCCGCTGGCCGACCAGGTACTGCCAGGCCGGCGGCTCCTGCGACACGTCGAGCGAGCCGTGCGACACCACGGCTTCGCCGGCCTTGAAGGTCGGCGCGACGGTCTCCAGGCGTACATACCGGTAGACCTTGCCGTATTTGTCGGCGTTGCCATCCTTCTGCCAGTACGATGACAGGTTGGCCAGCTGCGTCTTGGACACCATGCTGTACTTGCCATCCGACGTGCCGACGAAGTTGCGCGACACGCTGTCGAAGGCCACCGGCGTCGGGTGGACGAGGTGGTTCATCATGACTTCGTTGCCGTTCTTCGGGATTGGAAATGGAACGCCACCCCACGCACCCTCGAAGCTCAGGCCGTTGTCGGTGAGCCTGGCCGTGGTTGCCGCCTTGAATGTGTTGTCATAGACCCATTGCGGCGCGCCAGCCGTGCGATGCGTCGGGTAGACGTCAAGCCGGAAAGACGGGTATCTCCTGAGCAGCGCCATGGTGCCTTCGGTCAGCTTGCCGGCGTGCTGGCTCATGTTCTGCGCGGTGATCTGCAGCACTGGCTTCTCCGCGGCGAACGGGTCCGGGTACTTGCCGTTGCCGGCGCCGGGAAGCGCCGCCGAATACGCGCCGGTCCAAGCTGGGATCGTGCCCTCCTTGTTGCCCGCCTTCTCGGCCCCGAGCGGGGTCAGCGTGGACTTCAACTGCGCCGCTTCGTCGGCCGGAACGGCGGCCCATGCGATGTTCGCCGCGAGCGTGGCGATGGCGATGGCCGCGGCCATCTGCTTGTACTGCGTCATGCGGGTCTCCTGGAGTGGTGGTGCTGGCTGGGCTTCAGAACGTGGTCTGCACGGTAAGTGCGACGAAGTCCCGGTCCTTGTAGAACTGCTTGTAGGAGGCGTAGGACGGCGTCAACCCGTCAGACGGGGACGGTGCCGTACCGCTGCCGCCAAAGAAGTGGGTGTAGTTCAGGCTTACCTTCACGTTGCGATGGATGGTCGCGACCATGCCGAGCGACAGGTCGCCGCCGCGCTCCGGCGCCATGTGCACGACCGCCGAGCGGCCGAACAGGCCATAGCCGATACCGATCGGCATATCGATATCGACGTTGGGCCAGACCTGGAAGAAGGTCGGCGTGAACACCAGGCGCACCGCGGCCGCGTCGCGGGTGCTGGTGGTGCTGACCGGGTCCGGCACGCCAGGCGCGACGGTCGGCCGGTAGGTGATGTCGAGAAGCCGGTTGTAGGCAAGCTCGCCGACGAGGCTGGCGCCGCCCCACAGCGCGTTGCCGCCGAAGACGCTGATCGCCGACAGGTTCAGGTGCAGGGAATTGCCGCGCGCGTACGGCGTGTTCCGGTCATTGTCGGCCGCCGGACTGCCGCTCATGATCAGGTCGCCCGGGACCGCCAGCGGTGCATTGCGCCGGGTGGAGATCTCACCGGCGATGTTGGTCTCGCCGACAACCGTGGAGAAGCTCGCCCCGTACACATCGATCTTGCGCGCGTACATCAGGTTGTACGTGCCGCTGCCGAAGTTGCCACCGCCCGTCGCGACCGAGGGCACGTTCAGCACGGCGATCGGTGCCTTGTCGTCATAGCGCGCCGCGTACAGGCCATAGTCGACGTCCCCGGCCTTGAAGCGGAACTGCATGCCGAACTGGCCATTGTTGCGACCCTTGGCATCCGCGCCACGCGTGGCGAACGGCGTCGGTGCCCCCAGCGCTTGCTGCATGGCGCGCGGCAGCAACAACAGATCCGCACCATCGCCGACGAAGTCGGCCGCGCTGAAATAGCTGCCGGCGGCGGGAATCCGGCTGGCGCGCCAGCCGAACTGATAGTACGCGCCAACGCTCACGTCGGGCGCGATCGTGAAACTGCCCGATACCTGTGGCACCGGCAGCGCGATCTCCTTGAACTGCGTATTGGGCAACGACAGCGCCTTGATCGCATCGACCGGCCCCTGGGCGGCGGCGATGCCGTTCATGCCGAGGAACAGGGACTCGCCGTACAGCAGCGTGTGCTGGCCCGCACGCAGCGTCAGGCTGCGGTCGGCAATATCGAACTGCCCGAAGATGAACGCGTCCATCAGTTCGGCGCGCTCGCCCATGGTCCGCTTCGTGCCATGGGGAATCGCGTTGTTGGCGCCGCCAAGCACTGCCGCCTGGGTGTTCGGCACCGGGGTGTTGAAATCGTTGTGGTCGCGCGTGTAGCGGCTGTCGTTCCAGTACGCGCCGGATACGCGGAACCCGACGTCCTGGTACTTCAGGTCGAACTCGGACAGCACGTCGAAGCGGCTGTTGATCAGGCCATTGCGGTTGCCCAGGTCGCCGAAGTCGACGTTGGGCTGCATGCCGTTCTGGTTGGTCACGTACGGATCCGGGTCCTTGAGACGACCCGCGGCGGTATACTTCACCGTGTTGTCCCAGCGCGCCTTCACGTCCGACCACCCTTCCAGCTCGAACGCGTGTGCACGGCCGCTGCCGACCAGCGCCGCCAGATACGCGAGAAACAGGGGGCTCACGACGTGGGCGTTGCGCCATGCCTTGGACTTCTTCATGTCTTCCTCCACCAGTCTTCTGGTTGTGCTTATGGACCTGGTTATGGGTCCGTGATCCCGGACCTTCGTCATGCTTGCGGGCCGCCGCGCCGGGCGGCGGTCGTGGCGCTTCTCCCCTCCCCGGGAGAGGCGCCCGTGCCGGTCAGGCCCGCGCAGGCGCGGGCACGCCGAACACGCCGGGCGGAACCGGCTCGCCGAGCAGGTAGGCACCAAGGACGGCGGAGAAGTCGTCCTCGTTCTGGGTGATGTGGTTGCATCCGGCCAGCAGGGAGCGCAGCTGGCGCTGCATCGGCGTGTTCAGGAAAATGCCGCGCGCACCGCTCTTCTTGAACAGCATGTGGCCCGCGCCGAAGCAGTCCTTGCCGGTCGCCTGCACGTCCAGGAATTGCTGCACGCGCACTTCCAGCGGCACCAGCTCGCCGCGCCGCGCGTAGACCGAGGCTTCCTGCGTGCATTGGAGGATGCGCGCTCGCGCCGAGCGGATCTGCAGCATGGCCGTGCCGAGCTTCTCCTGGATAAACGGGTTCTTGGCCGGGTTGGGTCCGAGCGCGAACTGGTTCTGCTTGGGCCTGGTGTGCTCGATGAACAGATCGGCCATGCCCTGCGCAAAGCCGACGAGCGCCGAAGAAATCACGCCGGAGAATACCTGGTTGAACGGCAGCTGGTAGGTTGCCGCAGCGCCCGGGACCAGCTGATAGTCAAGGAAGCTGTGCGAACGGTGGTCCGGAACGAAGGCTTCGGTCTTGATCTTCAGGCTCTTGCTGCCGGTGCCGCACAGGCCCACCACGTGCCAGTCGTCGATCAGCTCATAGTCCTCGCGATTGACCAGGAACGAGCGCAGGTCGCGGAAGTTGCCCGAGTCGTCGTACACGCGTGCGCCAAGGAAGGCGCCGCCGGGTGCATGCTCGGAGCCGCTCGACGTGGGCCACTTGCCGGACAGCATCCAGCCGCCCTCGACCTTGCGGGCCTTGCCGAGCGGCGCGTAAGACGAGCTGACCAGCACCTCTTGGTCTTTTCCCCACATTTCTTCGCCAACGCGCGGGTCCATCTTGCCGAATTCCCACTGGTGGATGCCCAGGATCGCAAGCGTCCACCCGCTCGACGGACAGCCGCGGCCGATCTCCATCACCACGCGGTAGAACGCTTCGGGGTTCATCTCGTAGCCGCCCCAGGCGGCCGGCTGCAGGATCCTGAAGAAGCCGGCCTGGCGAAAGGCTTCCACGGTAGACGGCGGCACGGCGCGGTTCTCTTCCACGCTTTCGGCCTGCTCGCGCAGCCAGGGAATCATGGCCTGCGCGCGCTGCACCAGCTCTTCCGTGCCCGGCACAGCAATGTTCTTTTCCACAATGACGCCCACTTTGTCTTCTCCTTGGTTCTCTTGGGTTCCCTTCGGCTCAGCACTGGCCCGTCGTCAGGAAGTTGCGTATGACGGTGTTGAATTCGTCGGGCGCTTCGTACTGCGGCCAGTGCGCCGCGTCGGCCTTCATCACGTAGAGCTGGCCCCTCGGCGTGCGGGCGCAGGCGGCCTCGGCGGCGGCGACGTCGTGGACCGGGTTGTAGCGCGTCCACAGGTAAAGGGTTTCGCACTGGATGTCCTGCGGCTGCATCATGGCGCCCTCCTCCGCCAACTCGTGGTGGCGGCGGACCAGCGCGAACACCAGCGGCGCGGTCTTCTGGAAATCGGGTCGGCTGTACAGGGCAAGCCGGCTCCCGATCAGCTCGTCGTCGAGCAGGTGCCAGTTCGACTCGTGCATCAGCCATTGCATGCGCAGGCGGATGGTCTCCATCGAAGGCGGCTTGCCGAAGTTCTTTCGGTTCAGCTCGTCCAGGTCACGCAGATCCTGCCGGCCCTTTTCCGTGACCACGGGAATGCCCGCCGCGGTGTTCAGCACCAGGCGCTTGACGCGATCCGGGTGCATGGCCGCGAAGACACCGGCGACGAACCCGCCCAGCGATTCGCCGGAGATATGGGCCGAACGGATGCCCATCACGTCCATCAGTTCGGCGAGCAGCCTGGCGTACGTGACGGGCGTGTATTCGACGTCTTCGCGCTTCTCCGACAGGCCATGGCCGATGAAGTCGAGCGCGATCACGTGGAACGTGTCGGACAGCGCCATCACGTTCTTCGCATAGGCTTCGATATGCCCGCCGATGCCGTGCATCAGGAACAGCGCTTCGGCATTGCCCTTGCCGGCTTCCGCGATGCGGATGGCGCCGAAGCTGGTCTTCACATAGCGGATCTCCGCGCCGAGGAAATCAAGCCACAAGCTCATATGGGTCTCCCTTTCGGATTGGTTGTGTCTGGGCTGGTTGGGGAAATGGTTGATGGCGGCGCGCGCTCACGCCTGCTGCGGCATCGGGGGACGATGGCCCCAGTCGCTGAGCTGGGTGTAGTTGCGGACGTTCCACTGCGCATCGTCGATGACGATGCCGCCCCAGCCGAATTCGATCGCGAAGCCGGACGGCGTGACGCAGTAGAAGGACACCATGCCGTCATTCGGATGATGGCCGATTTCCATCATCACCGGCACGCCGGCCTTGCGCACGCGGTCATAGGCAAGGCCGACGTCGTCAAGCGCTTGCACCTGCAGCAGCAGGTGGTGCATCTTCTTCGGGAACGGCATGCCCGCCGTGGCGAAGGAATGGTGGCGGCCCGTGGCAACGTGGAAGAAGGTGGAGTCCACCGTCACGCCGGGAATCGTCTCCGAGTCGCGGATGTAATCGGAAATCTTCAGGCCAAGCACGTCGGTGCAGAATTTGACTGCGCCCGCGTAGTCGCGCGACACGCCGAAGACATGGCCCACGCCAAGGCGGCCGGTCTCGAAACCCTTGCCAACGAGAGCCGGGGAACGGAACGGCTGGGACATCGGCGCATGGGTCGGGCCGCAAAAGAACTCGTGGCGGAAGCCTTCCGGGTCGATGCAGTAGTAGACGGCCTCGGCCTGGCGCGACTGCGCGAGCTGGCGGTCGCCGTGCACGACTTCGACATGGCGTGCGCGCAGGCCCGTCACGTAGTCCTGCAAGGCTTCCGGGGTATCGAGGTGCCAGCCGAGCGCGACCAGGTCATCGTCCTCGCCGCGTTCCAGCAGGATGCGCTGCGCCCACTCGTCCATGCGCAGCGACAACGCGCCGCTGGTGCGGCGGCTGGCCTGCAGACCCATGATGTTGGTGGCAAACGATTCCCACAGATCCAGGTCGCTCACGTTGAGGACGACGTAACCCAGGGCGGAAATTTCCGACATGCTGTCTCCTTGCTTGCCCGCCATGCGGGTGATGACGGGCGGAATTCTTTGGTTGAGAAAATCTGCCGTTTTTGTTCGGCGTCACTACCTATCCGCAATCGGCGTGCCAGTGCCGCCCGCGGGCGTCTCGGGACGCGCGGGGAAAAGGCTCATGTCGTTGATATTTCTGAAGTTTTTTGGAGCGCGAGGGTGTGCGGGGCGCGCGTCAGTACGCGGCGTCGGGGCGATTCACCTGATAATTTTCCGCAGATGCAGGGAGTTCGGCGTTGCGCCGCTTGCGAATTTTCGCAGGCGCAGTTTCGTGCGCAAAAAAGAATGCCCGGCAGGCATGGACGCCTCCGGGCATGGTCGGGGGTCGGCCGGCGTACCGGCCGGTCAGTGCAGCGAAACGCCGTCCTCTCCCATCTTCTTGATCCGATAGGACAGTTGCGCGCGCGTCAGGCCAAGCAGGCTGGCCGCCCGGGTGAAGTTGCCCTGCGCCGCCTTGAATGCAGCCTTGACCAGCGTGTTCTCGATCACGTCCATCGATACCTGCGAGCGCGCGACAATGCCTTCAGCCCACACGGCTAGGGCCTCCGCCTCGTGGCTGGCTTCGGGCGAGGCAGCGTCCAGGTGATAGTCGCGCTTCTCCGCGAGCAGGCCCAGCTCATTGAGCGCCATCGGACCCTGCGCGCCCATCTCGCTGTCGATCGTGACGAGCTGATGGTAGCCCAGCGGCTGGTCGTCCTCGCCCAGGATGATGCCGCGCTCGATCACGTTCTCGAACTCGCGCACGTTCCCGGGCCAGCGATAGTTGAGCAGGATCTGCAACGCCTGCGCCGTCACGCCGCGGATGCGGCGGCCATAGCGTTCGCTGTACTTGCGCAGCAGGTGCTCGAGGAGCAGCGGAATATCGTCGCGCCGTTCCCGCAGCGGCGGAATCTGGATCGGGAAGACATTCAGGCGATAGAAGAGATCCTCTCGAAAGCGGCCTTCGTTCACGGCGGCCCACAAGTTCTCGTTGGTCGCGGCAATGATCCGGACGTCGACCTTGCGGGTCGCCGCGCTGCCCAATGCCTCGAACTCACCGGTCTGGAGCACGCGTAGCAGCTTGCCCTGTGCGGTCATCGGCAGGCTGCCGACCTCGTCAAGGAAAAGGGTGCCGCCATCCGCCACCAGGAAGCGCCCCGGCCGCGCTTCGCCGGCGCCGGTGTACGCGCCGCGCTCAACACCGAAGAGCTCCGCCTCCATCAGCGACTCGGGAATTGCCGCGCAGTTAAGCTCCACGAACGGCTTGTCGGCCCGCGCGCTGAGGCGCTGTATCTGCCTCGCGAAGGCGCTCTTGCCGACGCCGCTCTCCCCAAGCAACAGCACCGTCGCCGTGGTCGATGCCACGCGCTGGATCTTGTGCATGACGTTGTTGAAGGCGACGGAGGCGCCAATCACCCCCTCGGCATTGCCGGAGCGCGAGCCGCTCTCCATCTTGACCGACATTGCCTGCGCTGCGGGGCGCTCCGACGGTTCTTTTGGCGCGAGGCTGAAGGGCCTGGGCTCGTAGTAGGCCAGGTCAAGCTCGGCATCGGGCCAGTCCTCGACCGGCCGTGCGATGCAGTGGCAAACGTCCGCGCCCATGGCCCGGCATTCGACTTCACGGACGAGAATGCGTCGGCCCAGGCAGGTGCTGAGAAAGCCGGAGGCATAGCCGGTCTCCATCCAACAAGCGGGGGAGCCGCCAATGCCGAATGCCTCGATATGCAGCTGGTCTTCGTAGCTGTTCTTCCAATAGAAGTCGATATGGCAGGAGCCCTTTTCGATATTGACCTCCTGGGTCAGCACGACCGGCGGGCTGACAATGCCCTGCAGGGCGTGGAAATATCCGCCGGTGATCAGAAGCTGCTCGACGGACGTGCCGGGTGGCTGCAGCTTCAGCGCAAGCTCGGCATCGCGACATCCGGCCGAGTAGCCGAAGCGCGTCAGCAGGCCGCGCGTCGCTTCCATGCCGACTCCCAAGACAAACTCCTGCCGCAAGGCGCCCAGGGACTCCACATGGAGAAGGACCATACGGCGGTCTTCGAGCCAGATGAGGCCCTCCGCCGGATTGAAATGCAGATGCTTCAGTACATCGGCCGGTTCAAGGCTCGAGGTGGCGCGCACCACCGCACCGTCACTCTTCTTGGTTGACGCCCTTTTCATTGTCTGACTCCAGCCTGCCGGCGGCCAACACCGCCGAATCGCTTCAATTTTTGGCCGTAGAGTATCAGAGCAGGACGCAGCAGGACTTTCGCGTCGATACGACTCGATAGTCAGCTGCCGCGGATGCCCTGCATATATGCTTTATAGATCACAACGTTCCTGCATTCAATGCAGTACATAACACAAGGCACCGTTATCGTGCCTTATCGCCTGGCTTGGTAACGCCAAGATGGGGTCCATCCTGGTCGCGCGCGCAGCGCCCTGTTTGCTGGCGAGTCTGGGGGGCGCAACTGCAGTTGCCGGCTGCCAGTAGCGGTCGTCACGACGATTCCAGCGAACGGCAGGAGTGGCGGCAGAAGCGACGCTAGCCCTTGGTCATCAATGCATCCCGCATGACAGCCTTCGATGACAGCCGCAACGGCAAAGCCTTTTCGCAGCTTGCATCCGGGTTACTCCCGACTGCGAACTGCCAATTGTCGACAGTCTTGGCGAAACCATCCAATGAGAATGGCACTCGGCCACCGTCGACCTAGCGGCGGCGGCAGCCAATCAGTCAATCAAATGATGGAGACGTGCATGACCACGCCACAGAGCCCGACACGATTGCAGGAACGCCGCGAACAGATTGTCCGCGACCATTTTGCCGACGAGATCAGACAGGACTTCGACGCCGTCCTGTCGACCTTTCCCCACCCGCACTATGAGCTCATTGCCAACGGCAATGTCTTCGACGGGGACGATGAGGTCCGCCGGTACTACAGCCAGAGCCGTCAGGCATTTCCCGATCAACGAAGCGAGATCATCCACCTCCGCCACACCGACGACGCCGTGATCGTTGAATTCTGGTTGCTTGGCACGCATCGCGGCACGCTGAACGGCTTGCCCGCCACCGGCAATGCGTTTCGCTGCCGGATGATTGCCCTGTTCTTGTTCGATGGCGAGACGCTGACCTGTGAGCGGATCTACTTCGATTCGCTGACGCTGATGCAGCAGTTGCTTGCCGGCTTGCCCGCCGAGATGCAGGCGCAGGCCCTACGGGGCATGCTGTCGCCGAAGGGCGACCCGATGCCGGCAACTGCCTGAGGACGGTGGAGATAACGATCATGTCCCTACCCAACGTCACGACCCACCAGGACCGCCTTCTCACCCTCAACACGGAAACTGCGCCGCGTTTGCCCACCGAAGTGCCAGGGGTCACCATCACACCGCTCTTTCTCGATCGCGAACACGGCATCTGGGTGCTATATGGGCGATTCGAACCGGGAACCATACTGCCCAAGCATTTCCACACGGGAACCGTGCATTTCTATACGACCCGGGGCATGTGGCAATACGCGGAATACCCCGATGATCCACAGACCGCCGGGAGCTATCTCTATGAGCCGGGCGGGTCGATCCATACGTTCACGGTGCCGGCCGATGCCAGCGAGGCCGCCGAAGGCTTCATGGTGGTGCACGGCGCCAATGTCAATTTCGTGGGCGACAACTACCACAGCATCATGGATGCGGGTGCCATCGAAGCGGCAATCCTGGGCGCGGTGAGTGCCGGCATGATGCCCATGCCGCGCTATATCCGCCCGAATGGCGGCGCGGCGTTCTCCGCACCATTAGCCTGAAACAGGAGCACCCCCTCAGGCCAGGCGCCGCAAGGCGTCCTGGTCCAGCACCGTCACGCGTCCATAATCCAGCCGCAGCAACCGTTGCGACTCCCATTCCTTGAGCTGCCGGTTGATGCTCTGTCTCGACACACCAAGCATCTGACCGAGGTCTTCCTGCGACAGGCGCAAGGCCGATCCGCTGCCCTCCGGAGCGGACAGCAAATGGGCATGCTGCGCAGCCAGCAGCCGGCGGGCAAGCCGCACCGGTAGCGGCTGGAGGATGGTCTCGTCGATCCATTCCAGCGCCCAGCGGTAGCGCCTGCAGATCAGGCGGATGAATTCCATCAGGAAGTCCGGACGCCCATCGACAATCTCGTGAAATGCCTGTGCCGACACCACAAGCAGTTCGCTATCGACAATGGCGCGCGTGTCATAGACACGCGGCGCGTCGATGAACAGCGAGACCTCACCAAACCATTGTCCCGGCTCCAGCATGCTGACCACGGCTTCGCGGCCGTTCGATGCCGTCACGCTGACACGAATCATGCCCCTATCAACGCAGAACAGCGCATCGGGTGACGATCCGTAGGTGAACAGCACCTCGCCCTTGGCCAGACGCTTGCGCATGGCATGGGTACGCAGCAATCGTTCAAGCTCGGGTGACAGAAGTTCCGGGGCGGGACTGGGGTCTTGCGCGGTGCGTGGCATCAGGAATCATGGGCTGGGCAGGGGCCACAAGAGCATAGCAAGTACGCAGCGCTACCGGCCAATTTACATGGCAAGGGTTATCCCCCACCCGCGACTGCCAAAAGGCGACAGTCTCGGGGATCGCCCACTCTCGATAATTGGCGCCAGCGCTCCGGCTGTCACGGATAACGAGAGGAGATGTATGACATCGATGGCCCCCAGTTCGACAACGACCGGCAAGACCGACGATCTGCTGTTTCGCAAGATCAGTTGGCGATTGCTACCCGTGCTTTGCCTCTGCTACGTCTTCAATTACCTGGACCGTACCAACGTAGGCTACGCGCAATTGCAGATGAAAGAGCATCTTGCGTTGAGCGATGCCGTCTTCGGTATCGGTGCCAGCATTTTCTTCGTCGGCTATGCACTATTCGAGGTGCCGAGCAATATGCTGCTGGCCCGCATCGGCGTGCGGGCCACGCTGCTGCGCATCATGGGGCTATGGGGTCTGGCCTCAGCCGCGATGATGTTCGTCGCGACGCCCACGCAGTTCTACATCCTGCGGTTCCTGGTCGGCGTATTCGAAGCCGGCTTCGCACCGGGCGTCCTGTACTACCTGACGCTATGGTTTCCGCGCCGCCGGCTCGCCCAGGCAACCGCCCTCTTCTTCATGGCCTTCAGCCTGGCGCCGATTGTCGCGGGACCAACGGCCGGCGCAATCATGACGTGGCTCGACGGCGCGCGTGGCATGCGCGGCTGGCAATGGCTGTTTGTCCTCGAAGGCATTCCATGCGTGCTACTGGGCATCATGGCTTTCGCCACGCTGCCGGACCGGCCCGAGCAGGCGGGATGGCTCGACGATGCCGAACGCGACAGGATCGCGCACCTGCTCCGGGCCGACGCCCCGACGTCCACCACCCACGGTGGTGGCGGCGTGCGTGCGGCGATCCGCGATGCACGCGTCTGGGTGCTTGGATTTGTGTCGTTCCTGGTTATCCTCGGCATCTATGCGTTGGCGTTCTGGAAGCCGACGCTGCTCAAGGGAATGGGCCTGTCCATCATGCAGGTAGGGTTGGTGGCGACCATTCCCGCAGCCTGCGGCGTAGCCGCCTCCCTGCTAATCGGCCGTCACTCCGATCGGACCGGCGAACGTCGTTGGCACTTTGCCATTGCCGCACTGGTGGCTGCCGTGGGGCTGATGCTGACGACGCTGTTTCCGAAGGATCCTTTGCCCGCCATCCTGTGCCTGACGCTGGTTAGCATCGGCACATCGAGCGCCTTCACAGTCCTGTGGTCGATGCCCGGCGGCATCCTGACCGGCCAGCGTGCCGCGGCGGGAATCGCCATCATCAGCACCGTAGGCGGCAGTGCCGGCATGGTGGCGCCCGCCGCAGTCGGCGCGATCAAAGCGGCAACCGGCAGCTTTACGCTCAGCCTCTACCTCCTGAGCCTGGCGCTGGTACTGGCGGCGGTGATTCTGGTCACGTGGTTCCGACCGCGCGATGCGGGACCAGTGGTAGAGGGCTCCATCCAAGCACGCTGAGCGCCCGTGCGATGGTGCGCTCAGGCCGTGCCGACGGGAGGCGGTGCGCAGGATTCGCGCATGACAACCTGTGTGGTCAGCCGCACTTCCTGACCCCGTTGCGCCTTCGCCTGGGCCCGGTCCTCGCCGCCGCCAATCGCTCGAAGTAGAATTTCAGCGGCGGCCGTGCCCACTGCCTCGAGATCCCAACTGATCGCGGTGATCGCTGGCGAATACAGTTGGGGGAGATCGCCGTCACCGACGCAGATCAGGCTGACATCGTGCGGTACGCGATAGCCGGTTTGTCGCGTTGCCTGCAGTACGCCCGACAGGATGCGGGTGCCCAGGCAAATGAATGCCGTGGGCCGAGACTTTGCGGAAAGCAGGGCCAGCGCGTCGCTGAACGACAAGTCCATGGCCGAGCGGCTTGCGCGCACTAGCGTTTCGTCCACCGTCAGGCCGCGCTCCGCCATCGCCGCGCGATATCCATCGATGCGTTCGCGTCCGGGCCGCAAGGCGCCGTCGGATGTCAACAGCGCGATGCGCGTATGACCCAGGTCGAGCAGGTACCGGCAGGCTTCATATGCGCCTCGGAAATGATCGACGTGAACGCCCGAGCCCTGCGCGCCAAAGTCGCGATCCATCGCCACGACGGCAAGATCACGCGAGACCTGTTCGAGGTAGTCTGCGCGTTCTACTTCGCAGGGGCCAAGAATCAGCCCATCAACTCGGCGCCGGCGGAACAGGTCCACCATCAGTTCTTCCTGCGCTTTGCTGTTGTGTGTATTGCCAACCACCATGGCGTAGCCTTCGCGCTGCAGGCGGATCTCCACCGCGGTAATGATGCGGGCATACAGCGGGTTGGCCAGGTCGGAGACCAGCAGCCCCACCACCCCCGACGTTCCGGTACGCATGCTTTGCGCGATCGGATCGGGCGCATACGCCAGGGCCTTCGCCGCCCGCTCCACAGCCAGGAGGGCCGCCTCGCTTACGGGACCACTACGATTGAGCGCCCGCGACGCAGTGCCCAACGACACGCCGGCAGCGCGCGCCACGTCGCGAATCGTGACGCGCGTGGGCGTATCGGGACTGGTGGTGCGCGTTCGGCTGCTCATCTGTGATCCTGAAGGGGAAAATGCGAGCGGATGGCGGCCGGGCCGCAAACTCGTCGATCGTGATTATCGCCGAATTTCCGGGCCGTCCAGTCCTGGCCTCAGTACATGGCTCGCCCGCCGCTGATGTCGAATACCGCGCCCGTGCTGAAGCTGCAGCGCGCGGAACACAACCAGGCGGCCATCTCGGCCACTTCCTCAACGCGGACAAAGCGTTTCATCGGTACGCGCTCAAGCAGGCGCGACTGCAATTGCGCGCGCTGGCTCTCGTGGTACACGCCGAAGATATCGGTATCGGCTGCGCTGGGCGTGATGCAATTGACCAGCACACCCGTTTCGGCCAACTCCTTGCCCAGGCTCTTGGTCATCGATATCAGCGCAGCCTTCGATGCCGCGTAGGCCCCGGCGAAGGGATTACCCTCCTTGCCGGCAATCGACGCCACGTTGACCACACGGCCGTAGCCACGGGTCACCATCGCCGGCACCACCGCTTGCATGCACTGCAATGCCCCGAAGACGTTCACGTCAAAGACACGCTTCCATTCGTCCAGCGAGGCGTCGATCGTGGGACCGCTGCGCCCGAGAATAGCGGCATTGTTGACCAGCACGGTGGGCCCGCCCAGCGCGTCCGCAGATTGCGCAAGTGCGTGGTCTACCTGTGTGCGGTCGGTAATGTCAACCGGGACGGGCAGCACATTCGCGCCGCTTGCGCGCAGCGATTGCCCGGCCTCGTCGAGCTGCCCGGCATCGCGATCCCACAATGCCACCGAAAAACCGTCGGCGGCAAGCCGGGCGCCAATCGCCAATCCGATGCCACGCGCGCCGCCGGTTACCACCGCGACGCGCCGTCCCGGTTCCATGCTTTCGCTGGCGGTCATTGCCCCGCTCCAATCCCGCGAATCGGATCAGCGCCGTCCCAGCCCCTGGCCGCCGCGGCGATCGTCGCGAAGTACTCGCCCTTGCCGCCGGCCATCTCCGAAATCTCCACGATGTTGCCCGGCAGGTCCGCATGCATGTAGTAGGCAAACCGGCCGCGCATGCCCATGCGGCCGCCGTGGCCCTCCACATAGCCGCGCGCCCGCAGCGCTTCCGCGTATTCGTCGAACCTGTCGTCGGTCCAGTAGGCGATGTGCTGCATGCCTTCGCCGGCGTGCTTCAGCGAATCCAGGTACAGCGACGGCGCGTCGTTGCGTTGCTGGATCAGCTCGATCTGGACACCACCCGAATTGGCCAGCGCGATCGACAAGTCCGGGAGCGCCGATGCTTGTCCGTAGTAGCGGAACTCCGTGGTCCCAACCGCTTCCTTGTAAAACCAGGGCCCGACGGCGAGCACGTCACTCCAGTGCCGCATGGCCTTTTCGATATCGCGCACAACGTAGCCAATCTGGCAAACGCCACCGAACAGCAAGCTCATTCTGCCTCCTCGTTGAATTTTCTGGAAACGTTTCCATTCTATGAATGTATCGGATGAATAAAAGTTCGCCATATAGCGTTAACCATGATTGTTGTCCGCCCACACGTCTACCAAACTTCTCTGGAAACGTTTCCACCGACATGGAACGCGGCCGACAACGCCCGCATTGCAGAATGCGGCGGATACCCATGGAGACAAGCATGAACAAATTTCTCGCCAGCACCCTGCTCGCCCTTGCCGCCACCGCCGCCCAAGCTGGCGACGCCACCGGCTACCCCGATCGCCCCGTCCGCATGCTGCTGCCCTTCTCCGCCGGCGGCGGTGGTGACATTCTGGGACGCCTGCTCGCCGAGCGCTTTGCAGCACATCTCAAGCAGCCTGTAGTCGTGGAAAACAAGCCTGGCGCGGCCGGCACGATCGGTACCCATGCTGCGGCCACCGCGGTGCCGGACGGCTACACGATCATGATCGGCGGCATGTCGACTCACCAGCTTGCACCCGCCACCTACACGAAGCTGCCGTACGACCCCGTGCGCGACTTCCAGAGCCTCGGCGCGATCGGCAACTCGTCAATCGTCATGATTGCTGCCAACCAGTACCCGGCCAACAACCTCAAGGAATTGATTGCGCTGTCGCGCAAGGACAAGACGCCGATCCAGTATGCAAGCTGGGGGGCGGGATCGACCGGCCACTTCTGCGGCGAGGTACTGAGCCAGAAGGCCGGCATCTCGATGCAGCATGTGCCATACAAGGGCACGTCGCAAATCGTGACCGACATCCTCGGCAACCACATCTCGGTGGGATTCGTCGACATGGTGACCGCCACCCCTTTCGTGAAGGAAGGCAAGGTCAAGGCGCTCGCTGTGTGCACGCGACGCTCGCCGAGCTTGCCGAACGTCGCCAGCTACAAGGAACAGGGCGTGGACTTCGACCGCGAACTGACATGGGTCATGTATGTGCCTGCCAAGACGCCGAAGCCCATCGTGGACAAACTTTCCCGCGTCCTGGAAACCACGCTCAAGGAACTGGAAGTCGTGAATAAGCTGCTGTCGCTGGGCATCACAGCCAAATACGTGCCGGGGCCGGAGCAACAGGCCATCAACGCCCGCGACATTCCTATGTGGAAAGTAATCGCCACGCAAGCCCACATCAAGCTGGACTGAGCCGCAGGACCTGTACACAGCCCCAATCCATTATTCGAATTCCCACTACCCACCTCAGGAGATTCTCTTCATGTCCGCTACGCTCGACGCCGTACGCATTCAAACCGTGCGCGACCACATGGCCCTGGAATGTGTGCATGACTGGGACGCCGTCATCAACACGTTTGCTCACCCCCGCTACGAAATGCATGGCAGCGGTGTCGTCTTCGACGGCGAAACGGAGGTGCGCGGATACTTTGATTCGTCGCGTATCCCCTTCCCCGATCTTAAGAATGAAATCATCGCCATTGCTGCTGTCGACGAAACGGTGCTCGTGGAGTTCTGGCTGCAGGGCACGCATCTCGGCCAGCTTCAGGCCAACGGCAAGACGTTTGCACCGACTGGTCGCACCTTCCGTGTGCGTATGGCCGCCACGTTCGAGTTCGCGCCAGGCTCGGACAAGATCATCTGCGAGCGTCCGTACTCGGCGCCAGACGCCAAGCTGCGCGCGCTCGGCCTGCTCTGAGGGGCACGGGATGGGAAATCCAGCACTCGCAACATCTAGCGGGCACGGCCGGCTGGCTGGTAAGGTCGCCATCGTCGTAGGCGCTGGCTCCAGTGGCGCGGACGTCAGCAATGGTTCGGCTGCGGCCATCGTCTATGCGCGAGAAGGCGCGCGCGTACTCTGCGTGGACCGCGACACCGCGGCCGCGCAACGCGTCGTCAAGCAGATCCGCGAAACCGGCGGCAATGCCCTGCCCTTCGAGGCCGACGTATGCAGCAAGGACCAGCTTGCAGCCATGGCCAGCTATTGTGCATCCGAGTACGGTCGCATCGACGTGCTGCACAACAATGTCGGTATCGAAATAGTGGCTGAGTTAGAGAATATCCGCGAGGAAGACTGGGATCGCGTCTTCGACATCAATCTCAAAGGCGTCATGCTGGCCTGCCAGCAGGTGATCCCGCGCATGGTGCAACAGGGGGGCGGATCCATCGTTAATATTTCATCGATCGCGAGCCGCAAATGGAGCCCGATGCCCTTCCTGGCCTACAACACATCGAAGGCCGCGCTCAACCATATGACGCGCGTGCTGGCGCGCCGCTACGCCCCAAATCACGTTCGCGCCAATGTCGTGGTACCCGGATTGATCGACACACCACACGCCGCGCACCTCACCACCGGTGACGCTGCTGCAGTCCAGGCAGCACGCGACGCGCGCAACCAGCGCTGCCCCATGGGCCATCAAGGCACCGCCTGGGACGTGGCCTACGCTTCGCTGTTCCTCGCCAGCGATGAATCGCGCTATATCACAGGCACCGAAATCACAGTCGATGGCGGGCTGTATCTCTGAGCCATTCCGGACTTCCCGGAAACATTAAACATACCGGCGACGGGACTTGCCCGCATCTGCGCAATTTGCCCCGTCGCCTCAGGAGATTTGCATTATGGCATTGCCCAAGGTCTTTACTCATCAGGATCGTCTGCTGACCGTCAACATTCACGATTCAGTCGAGTTCCCAGGCTCGGAAGCCGGTTCCACCATCGTCCCGCTCCTCCTCGACCGTGAGAACGGTGTCTGGGTGTTGTACGGAAAATTCGAGCCGGGCACGACACTGCCGCCCCACTTCCACACCGGAACCGTCCACTTCCTCACAACGAAGGGCGAATGGAACTACGTCGAGTACCCCGAGGACCCTCAAACAGCCGGCAGTTATCTGTACGAGCCGGGCGGTTCCATTCACACTTTCTCGGTGCCAGCCGACGCCAAGGAACCCGCTGAGGGCTTCATGGTGGTCTATGGCGCTAACGTCATCTTCAAGGACAACGAATACCAGTCCGTGCGTGACGCCGGCGCGATCGAGGACGGCATTCTCAACGCCGCCAAGGCCATGGGCTTGCCAACGCCACGGTATATCCGCCCCAACGGCGGCGCCACGTTCTCCCGCGACTGAATTTCCAAGTCCGCACGCTGCATACGCGTGTCTCAACAGGGCACGCCTCGAAAATTAGAAGACTTGACGGAGACAGGATCAATGGATCAGAAGCGACGCATGTTGATACAGGCATCGGTTGCTACGGCCCTGACGGGCTTGCACACGTTGGCTGGTGCCAAAAGCGAATGGCGGGCGACCCGCCCCATACAGCTAATCGTTCCCGGCCAGGCTGGCGGCATGTCCGACATCGTCGCGCGCGTATTTGGTGCCGGTGCGGGCAACGACCTGGGAGAGCGCATCATCGTCGATAACCGCCCTGGTGCCTCCGGGGTCATCGGGTCCTATCTGCTCTCCAACGCGCCCCCTGACGGACAGACGCTACTTACTGCCAGCAGCGATACACACACGATCTATCCGCATTTCTTCAACAATTCGAAGTTCGTGCCGGAGAAACACGTGCCGATCGCGACGCTGGCCTTCGTGCCTTTCGCGCTCGCCGTGAACCGAAACCTGCCAGTTACCAACTTGCGCGAGTTCGTCGAACTGTGCAAGAAGAAGACGATCAGCTATTCCACCTGGGGAATCGGTACGACGGGCCATGCGGCAATGCTCGCCTTCATGCGCTCCGCCGGCATTCCAGACATGTTGCACGTGCCGTTCACCGGCAGCGCGCCGGCCGTCCAGGCCCTGCTCGCCGGGCAAGTCGATGCCATGATGGGCGCCATACCGCTGATCTCCACCAACCGCGCACAACTCCGTCCGTTGGCCGTGATGTCACGCGAGCTGTCTGCCGCCTTGCCGGGGACGCCGACACTGGCGCAGGCAGGCATGGGCAAGGCGGCGGACAGCAAGGGCTTTTGGGTCGGCCTTATGGCCCCGCCCGGCACGCCGGCCGCTATCGTCGACGTGATCGCAGCCGAAACCGCCAAGGTCATGCGGCAACCTGAAGTCCGGAAGAAACTCCAAGGCATGGGTGCGCAGTCAGAATCGCTCGGTCCCACCGGGTTCAGCAGACTGATCACTGAAGAGTCCGCACGCTGGTCCGCCATCACCCGGGACGCCGGCGTGGTTCGACAGAACATCTGATACCTCACCAGTACTCGACGCACTCATAAGGAGAAACGATGAGACAGCTCCGATTCGGGAATGTCACGATCGACCGAATTGTCGAACAGGAGCAGTTCTGGGCCGATGCATCGTGGCTTTATCCGGGCATCGCAGATGAGGTAGTTTCGAGGCACAAGGCACAGCTTGGCCCGCGACTGATCCACCCGCAGACATCGCAGCTTTGCATAAGCTTTCATAGCTATCTCGTCCGGTCCGGTGGAAGAAACATTCTCGTGGACACCTGCAATGGCAATCACAAGGATCGCCCTCGCGCGCTGTGGCAACATCAGCTCGCCTCCGACAACTATATGACGAGCCTCGCCGCTCGGGGTCTAAGACCGGAGAACATCGATGTGGTGTTATGCACGCACCTTCATACAGACCACGTCGGCTGGAACACGCGCCTGGACAATGGAAAATGGGTGCCGACCTTTCCAAATGCTCGATACCTGTTCTCCCGGCAGGAGTTCGATCACTTCATGAAGGTGCACACGAATTACCCCGCCCTGCCGGTCAACCAGGGCTCGTTCGCGGATAGCGTACTGCCAGTTGTCGAATCGGGTCTAGCGGACCTGATTGACGTGGACCATTTCGTGGACGGTGATCTATCTCACGGCATCTGGATCGAGGACGCGAGCGGACATACGCCAGGTCATGTCTCGGTGCATATCAAGGGTGCAGGCAACGAAGCGATCATGACGGGCGACGTCTTCCATCATCCCATTGTCTTCAACGAACCGTCCCTGAAGAACACCGGCGACTGGCGTCCGGACCTGGCAATGCTCACGCGTCGACGCCTGATGGCCCGTTGCGTCGATGCGCCTGTCACGCTGCTGTCGATGCATTTCCCATCGCCGACCGCTGGCAAACTTTTGTCACATAACGACGGCTTTCGCTTTCAATTTTTTGAATCTTGAGCGGTTCTCTGCATGTGCCAACGACGGTTTCCGGTACCAGACCGGCCCCCCAAATCTGAAATCTTCATAGACCGCTCGGGGTCGGCTAGAGACGACGAGCACGAACCTTCCGCAGGCTCCCTCGTCACCGTCACAACAATTTCGTGATCATGAAATTATTGATTGGGCACTTCTTCGAAGTGTCACCACCAGGCCTGCAGCCTAAATCTCTGGGCCTCTGTGGAGGGCTCTGCGAGAGTCTTCTCAAGGGTTTATACTTACTCTCGTCTCCTCTCTTTCTCCGAAAGGGATTCATGCCCGCCCGAGCAGCGGGCTTCTTTTGCCTGCGATTCCTAACTGACTAGTCAGAAGCTCTCGGAAAGTCAGGACTCTCTACATCGAGCACGTGGCCGCTCGTCAGCATCCGCGGTCAATCTGTCCCTATTCTGCAGACACGTGCATCGTCTCGCAGCGTATCAACATCATTGTTGCAGGCTTCTCGTCTGCGCCGACGTCGGCAGTGTCCGCGGCGCTGCGCAGATATACTTGCCGGCAGACGATGGCGGCGATCACGATGAGGGCGCCGACGCCGCGCCACACGCGCCGTTTCCGCTGGACGGTCTGAACGACTATGACGAAGTCTTCCCTAGTGCCCACTGCGTCAGCGACGGCAAATGAGTCACCTTTTACACGGACGGCGAAGAAGTCTGGGCGGCAATGTCATCTATGCCGCCGCGCATTTCGACTTTGCTACCGTTTTTTGAGCGCCGGCGCGCCGACGACCGACTGAAGCGCTGTCGGTGCCGACAGCCATCCACCCGCCCCCAGTGAACGTAACTTCTCGGGGGCCGGCAAAGTTTCTCAGTACGGTCGTTATGTGAAAAATTCTGGTTCCGCGCGAAGACTAGTGCCTGCGGCCACTGTGCTGCCGCAGGCCCGTAGCTGCTCCTCGTACGTGCTGTGGGTGGCGGCATCCTTCAGCGCGTTGACGAGAGGCTCCAGCAGGTTGCGAAGTCGCGCGTAGTTCATAGGCGTGCGCCTCAACCTCGCAGCGCCATGGCGCGCAGCAGCGCGTCGATCTGCCCGAACGCATCTTGCTGCCATTGTTCTGGCGTGCGATCGCCTAGCGCATGCGTGTCTTCGACGAAACGCCTTACGCAGGTGGGTCCGTAACCCTCGAAGGTGTCGAACTTGTCGGCGATGTGTCGGAAACCGCGCTCGCCACTGGCATGTCCCAGCAGTAGGCAACATTCCTGTGCCAGCACCTCGATACCGCCGGGGTAGTTTCGCACGCAGTAGTAGATGTCGTAGGCGTCCTTCTGTTTGTAGCGGCCCGCCAGTGCGTGACCTTTCATGGCAAGAAGAGCGGGGATTGAGCACACCGCGATCTCCACCCGGTTTGTTCCGCCGTCGGGCATCGGCCCTGCCACAGCGACCAGCTGGTAAAATCGCATCGCCAAGTCGGCGCCGTCCGCCCGCTGCACAGCGAAGTCGCTAATCAAGGGAGGATTGTTCTTGACGATCTCCGCGTCGCGCGGCATCAAGAAATCGACCACGACGTCGATCGCTTCCCCACCATCTCGCGTTGTAACCTTGCGAACCAACTGGAAGCGCCGAAGCCCCTCGCGCTGCGCGTATCCATGGCCTTGAAGCGCGCCGATCAAGGTCGCGTACTCGCCATCTCCGAGTGCTTCCGCATCCAGTCCTACGTCCACGTCGAGCGTGCCGACGTGCGGCATATCCTCGTTGGCCAGTAGCAGCCAAGGAACTGCGCCGCCAATGATGGCGAACTTGCCCTTGAAGCTGCCAAGGATCTGGCCGATCTCGATCAGCACCGACTTCACAGCTGCGGTCGTCCGGTCGTCGTATTCGGCGGCCGACTGTGGTTCCTGGGGTGTCATTTGGGCCATGAGAGCCTTTCTTGGCGCAGGTGCTCGGCGGCCTCAGCGCCGCGTTCGCCCGCAATGGATAGATCAAGGTAGGTCTGGACGGGGCTCGTGCAAATCGCGCCCGGTGCAGGTTCAAGTGTGTCAGCAAGCAGGCCCAAGTCTTTCGGGACGGTGACGACCACGTTCTCGCCCTTAGAGACAGTCGAGAGCTTTAGTGCGGCTTGGAGCTTGCGCAAACCATCTTCGTCAGCGAAGAAGTAGTGGGTGCCAGTTCGCCCATAAGGAGCAAGCCACTGTGCGGCCGAAAAGGACGCAAAGGCAGCATGTCCCTGGCCGTCTTGTGTGCCCAACGCATTGCGGGCCGCGCCTTCCAGCGCGCTGCCATGCAATGGCGTGTAGAACCGCAGCCGCTCACCTGATGGCGCGGTGTAGCTGTCCCGCCATGCGTCAAGCAGCGCGTCGGGCGCAGAGAGGACGAGGCCATCGTCCGAAGCGCTCGCCCATTCCCGATCAATCAAGCCGGTGCGCACATTGCTGACGTGCCCTAGGCTGACTCCGGAGATTTCCGACAACTCGGTGACGCGCCAAGCACGGTCGGGCTCGCGCAGCATGGCGCGTAGAACCTGGGCCGACTTCGGCCTGAACAGCGACTTTAGTTCGCGTTGTTCGGCAGCGGGCTTGTCTGCCACCATGCGTTCGATAAACACGCCGCCGAAGGCTATCCGCGCGTTTCCCTCCAGGTCGAGATAGCCGACGCCCATTTCTGCGCACAATTGCCTCACCGCAGGTGAGAGGTAGGGTGCAATGAGGACGGGCGTCGCCTGCGGTGCTCGCTGCGCCACGTAATTACGCAGTTCGAGAACTGCGGAACGGGCATACCGCGGCTGGCCGTTCGACTTGTACTCGCAGATGAGTAGGTGCTCCCGCCCGTCCACGAGCAACCGGGCGATAAAGTCGGGCCCCCAATCGCTGGACACAGCGGCGGCTTCGATGTCTTCGATTTGAAGGATCGGGATCTTCTCAAGCAGCCGTCGCAACGCCTCCCCAGCACAGGCTTCTGCCTCTTTCATTGAATGAACCCCTTTCAACATCCGCTGAAAATACCATAACTCTTGAAATAATGGCGAAATTTTCACTGAAACGAAGGCTTTCACCAAATGCTGAAAGTCACCATTCAGTGAAATCGGGCGTCATCCAGGGTCCTGAACAGAGTTGCCGAAGAACTTCATAGCGCGCGTTTCTTTTCTAGGTGTGATGCTTACGACTCATCACCTCCCTGGCGTGAGAAGGCTGGACCAGCTGATCAACCGCATCAACGGCCCCACACAAGCGCTAGGTAGGACCGCCGCGGCCACGCACCTCGCCCGAATGGCGGCCGTTTGCGCAGGGCCTGTCACCGCGTTCCAACAACGCTATGTGCTGGCCAATCCGTTCGCAGGCATCAAGGTGCGCGGCAGCGGGCGGACTGCGCCGTTGGGATACGTCGCACGCGTTCACCGAGGGCGAATGGATGCTGATGCGTACGCTCGCCAACGGACTAGATTGGTCCTACGGCTGGGAGGCCGTGGCGGCGCAGCGGCTGCGCTTCGTGCTGGAATTTTGGCTACGCGACGGGACTGCATGCGAGTGAGCTCGTTGGCGCCCACGCTTGGCGGCATCAAGGTCGATCCCCATGGCGACCACTGGCTCTACCTGCTCGGCAAGGGCGCCAAGGCGGGAAAGGTGGCGCTGCCACCGTTGGCACGCATAGCGCTCGACCGCTATCTGGTGGAGCGCGGCCTGCCGGTCACGCCGGCGCGCTGGGACCCGCATACCACCTTGATCGGCAGCCTCGGCCAGGAGCCGGCCGCCGGCATCACCGGCACGCGCCTATGGGGCGTGTTGCGGCGGTTCTTTGTGCACGCGGCCGACCTGATCCAGGCCGCCCACCCGGCTGCCGCCGAAAAGTGCGGCAGGCCAGCCCCCATTGGAGGCGGCACACTCACGCAACGCGCGCGCTGGCGCGCCGCGCGGAACTGACAACTACCCGGGACAATCTGCGGCACGCGTCGATCTCGACGACCTCGATCTACCTGCACGGCGACGAGGTGAAACGGGCGCGCCAAATCGGGGTGGCGGTTCGTTTCTTTCTATATAACCACAAGACTTATAATAGCGGATTGGCTTTATCGTGGCATGACCCTTTGTACGCCAGGCTGTCCGAACGCAGCCGATAGCGGCCCCGCGCCCAGCGATCGCGTACACTTGACTTACACAGGGACACCAAGGGGCGACCATGGCCAGTCAAACTCTTGCGCCGCGCTCCATGGCAACCATCCTGCTGGTTGACGACGAGCAGTTGCTGCTGCGTGCCTGGGCTCTCGTTTTGGAAGGCTCAGGCTTTCACGTGATGGTAGCCAGCGATGGGGCTGAAACCTTGGAGTTGGTACGCAGCACGCGACCGGCAATCGTGGTGACGGACCTGAACATGCCGGTGCTTGACGGTGCGGGCTTGTGTACAGCCATCAGGGCTGACGAATCGCTGAATGCGATTCCGCTGATCGTCTGTACGGCTTCCGACTGGTCCGCACCGGCGGGCCTTTGCGAAGGGATATTGCGCAAGCCCGTCGATCGCGACACGTTGCTTCAATTGATAGGGTCACTGCTTCCTGGCAGATGATCGTGCGGCATTCACTCCGAGCAGACCGAGAAAGCATCCTACCGCAGTTTTCGGCTTCTCAGCCCTCATTCCGCGACTGGTCGCTGAAAGTCTGGTCCACAAAGGTGCGCAGCTGGCTCAGGTCGGTCCGGGCATAGGCCGCCGTGGTTTGCACCGAGGCATGCCCGAGCAGCGCCTGGGCGGCAGGCAGCGGCACCTGGTGGTCGACCACCAGCGTGCGCGCGTACGCATGACGCAACCAGTGCGGGGATGCCGCGCGCAGCAGCAGTGCCTGCGCCGGGTCGCGTGCCTGAGGCATGACGTGGTTTGCGGGCTGAGTGGCCGGGGCCGGCAAAGAGGCTGTCGCGAGTCCAGGCTTCCGGCAATCGCTCCAGGTTGAGTTTATAGTCGCCGAAGCGCTTGATGTTGCTGGTGAGGTAGGGACTCAGGAAGCCGATGTCGGCCACGTCGACCTTGATCCCTTCCTTCACCATCGCGCGCAGGGCCTGCATCATGTCCGCCGTATTCTGCAGAATCACGGCCGAGGCGATCAGGTCGTTGTAGCGCAGGCGCTTCTGCTGTTCGTCAGGGTCGTTTTCGGCCAGCACGTCACCGCCGAACGAGAACTATTTGGCAAAGCCATTGTAGGACTCGATCTTGTTGGTGGTGGCGGTGATCTCCTGGCGTAGTTCGCGGCTGCCAATCCATTCGAGCAGGAACGCCGTGCGCACGACCTTGCCGAGTTCCTGTGCAGCAAGGAACAGGCGGTTGCGGCGGCTTTCCGAGCCAAACCGGCGCAGCAGGAGCGGCGAGGAGATTGTTCCGGCATGGATCGATAGCGCTACCTGCATCAGGTCCTGCCAGTGGAAGGCGATTAGGCCCCAGTCCACGGTGTCCGAGAACAGCCGGTCGATGTGCTTGTATTTGGTGTTGGCATCGGCACGGTAAAGCTTCAGATCCTGCCAGTTGCGGATGCGTGGCATCAGCTTGATGCCCAACAGATACGTGAAGGCGAACACCGCGGCCGACTGGCCCTGGGTGTCGGCGTGCACGGTATCGGCCTCGACGCTCAAGCCGGCCTTGAGCAGACCCTCGATCACGTAGATGGCCTCCCACACGCCGGGCGGAATGAAATGCCGGAACACAGCGATGTAGTTGTCGGCCACGTGCCGGTAGGCCACCGCGCCCATCTTGCGGTAGCGGAAGTGGTAGCCGGCCAGCAGGTTGTTGTCGTAGAAGTCGTACCGGGTGCCATCAGCGGCGACAGTCTTGCCATCCCCCCAGTGCTTGGGCAGGTCGAGCCGCAGATACAACTCGATCAATTCCCGCTGCGCGGTCTCGAGACGCTCCAGGCTCAGATGCCGGCGGTTGACGAACGACATCATGTGCGGCGTGACCCGCTCGCCCATATGGCGGGCGGCTTGGGTGGGCCCCAGGTTGCAGCCCATGGCAAAGATGGTCAGCAGGTAGCGCTCGGCCGCATGGCAGATCTTGGGGTCGCTGCCGGAGAGCGGGCCGAAGTGCCGCGTGAAGTGGGTCCAGTGCTCGATGTTGGCCAGCACGTCCAGCAGATTGCGCGTCGGCATGCGCCGGAGCAGCCTGTTCAGTTCCTCGGCATCCGGCGTGTAGCACGCCTGTAGCTCCTTGGTGGAGAACACCTTCGGGAAACGATCTAGCCGAGGACGGTGGCGAAATTCTAGACCAGCGTTATAACTGAAGGGAATGTTTTTTGTTATCTATAACAATAATGCTTATGATAGCCGCTCTTTATCTTGGCATAACCCATCAGCAGGCCGGGCCTGGCTAGGAGCATCCCACATAATGTGGGGCCTCGAAAAGGTGGGCCTACTTGAGCGTTATTGCGGCTGGGGCGGCAGCTAGCCTTTCAATACGCAAAGTAAGCGCCTCACCAATGTCCACGGCGTGATTGCCCGTTGGCCACAGACAGACCGCTCGACTACCTGTTACATCGAATCCCGGCTAACACATATCACACCTGTCCGCAATTGCGCGAAGCCACGGCAACGGTGGTCGGTGACTCGGCGAGTGGCACAAAGCGTCGTGTCGCGCCATCAAGCGCATCGATGCTACCCGTCTCAATATCGTAGACCCAGCCGTGCAGACTCATGCGTCCCTGTTCGAGCGCAAGTGCCACCGACGGATGTGTGCGTAGGTTAGCCAGTTGCGCGATCACGTTCTCACGCACGAGGCCGTCGAGCTTGGCGCGAGGCGAATCGAATTGATGTGCCGCATTGATCGCTTTCGCAGCATCCGAATGGCGCAACCAGTTCGCGACCGCCGGCAAATGGTCAAGACACGTGCAACGCGAAATCGCGCCCATCGCGCCACAGTCCGAGTGCCCGCAGATCACGATGTCCTGCACGCCCAGGACCGCGACCGCATATTCGACGGTGGCCGATACGCCACCAGGTTCTGGACCATAGGACGGCACAATGTTCCCCGCGTTGCGGATCACGAACAGTTCGCCCGGCTCACGCTGGGTGAGGAGCTCGGGCACGACGCGACTGTCCGAGCAGGTGACGAACAGCGCCTTCGGATTTTGTGTCGTTGCGAGCTGCTTGAAAAGCTCAACACGTTGCGGATAGACCTCGCGCTGAAAGCGCAGAAAGCCGTCGATGATGTCACGCATGGCGTCCTCCCGATTCGAATACCGGATGCTGGCACGACCGTTCGATACGCCGTCATGCCGGTGCGGCCACGATTATCGCCGATGTCAAGCGCTGGAGGCGCGGGGATCAGGCAACGCCCTGGCTGAAAATGCACTTCGCTGTGTCAGCCTCGGAGCAGAAGCGCTTCCCACTCGTCGGTGCCGACAGCGGGGATGAGCGAGCCGAGCATTGGCCCCCGAAGTCATTCATCAAGCGGTCCCCGCAGTAGCACGCCTGTGCCATCCTCGAATACTCGAATTACACCGGGTCTAGCAGGGCTTCAAGAGCTTAGCGTGCTTTATTTTCCGTTTTCTGAAGTCACCCCCTATTCGGCCTCTTACATGGCGCACTCGCGCCTTAGAAGCTCTAACAAAATGACTTTCTGAGGTGGCGCCAGCAGATGATGCAACAGGCCATTTTCAGAAAGGCTTCGTGGATGATGGCTAGGCGCTCGAAACGCACACGCAACCGCTTGAAGTTGTGCAGCCAGGCGATCGTTCGTTCGACGACCCAGCGGGTCTTGCCAAGACCACTGCCGTGCGGCTCGCCGCGACGGGCGATCTCCGTAGCAATGCCAGCGGCGTGCAGAGGTTTGCGGTACTTGTCGTGGTCGTATCCGCGATCGCCCTGGACAATGCTTGGCTTTGACAAGGGCTGACCACGTTTGCCACGAATCGGAGGAATCGCCTCGATCAGCGGTAGCAGTTGTGATGTCGTTGCGGTTGGCGCCAGTCAGTATCAGTGACAGTGGAATGCCTTGCGCGTCCGTCAGGAGGTGGTGCTTTGAACCTGGTCGCGCGCGATCAGTGGGGTTGGGTCCTGTTTTTGACCCGACCCCACGGCACGGATGGAAGAAGAATCGACGACGGCACGTGACCAATCGAGGCGGTCCGCTGCACGCAGCTTGGCTAGAAGTACTTGGTGCAAGCGGTCCCAAACACCGGCCTTCTGCCATGTGTGCAGACGTCGCCAGCAACTCATGCCGGAGCCACAACCCATTTCCTGGGGAAGCATCTCCCAGGGAATGCCGGACTGCAGGACGAAAAGGATGCCCGTGAGCACAGCCCGGTCGTCCAGCGGCTTGCGACCGGGGTAACGAGCGCGCCGAGCTTTCGGAGGCGGCAGCAGTGGCTGAATGAGTGCCCACAGTTCGTCGTCGAGTATTGGTTTTGCCATGTCCTTCGCGCTGACTAAACAACGCAAAGGTTAACAAAGATCACTTGAAGTGAACAGCCCTGCAAGATCATTTTGTTAGGGCTTCTTAGCCATTCTTCTAACGTATATGTGTTGCGCAGACGGGCCTTGATACACATCAGCATTTGCAGCTGCTATCGAAGACCCTGGCTCAAGGCGCGGCTTTCAGCGCCGTCGCTTGGGCCGAGGCCATCCCCAATCAAGATGCATGTCGCATCAGGCCACCCTTTCGTGGGGAATTTGCACGACTAGGCAAAACCCCTTGCCGGGGGTGCTGTCGATGGTGAAGCTGCGCGAGCGGACTAATGCAGGCGCCGCCTGAGCCACATCCATGATGTTTCAGTATAAAATTGCAATATGGCTGTTTTGTACTGAAGCGATATGGATCCATGGATCGAGTTGGACGAGGACGCGCTGCGCCAGTATATCGACGCTAAGGCGGTATTCGAAGCGTGGGAATCTGCGCGTGCCAAGGCCGCAGAAGTCCGCGGTGGCATGCTCTGGCGAACCACAAAAGGCCGCGAGTACCTCATTAGGACCGGCGTCGACAACAAACAGAAAAGCCTTGGGCCGCGCTCCGAAAAGACCGAGGACCTGTACTCGCGGTTCATCACGCGTAAAGAAGCCGCCGAAAACAGGCTTAAGACACTCACTGACGAGCTTGACCGACATCGGCGCTTGAACCGCGCGGTCCACGTCGGCCGGGCGCCGGACATCCTCGTGGCCATCCTTCACGTGATGACTCGGCTCAATATCGCCGAACACTTCATCGTCATCGGGACACATGCCCTATACGCATACGAAGCCGCGGCCGGAGTTCGCTTGCAAGAACGCGCGCTCGCAACTCGCGACGTCGATCTCCTTTGGGATACGCGGAAACGCCTCCTGTTTGCCTCTCGAATGAAGAATCTGGACCTGTCGATGCTGGATGTTCTACGCAAGGTAGATAGCACATTCGAGATTCGGGATGACCAACTCTTTACGGCAGTGAACGCAAAGGGTTTTGAGGTGGACATCCTGCGCCGTGAGGCCGCAGATCTTGACCCCCACCCGCTTCAGTTGACCGACGATGAAGACGACCTCTGGGCAGTCCAAGCGCGACGCGCGAATGTCCTGCTGGGGTCGCCTCCATTCTCGGCGCCCATCGTTTCCGTGACCGGACGGATGGCTCGGATGACAACTATCAGTCCAACCGCGTTTGTCGACTTCAAGCGTTGGATGGCATCGACCGCGGATCGCGATCCACTCAAGGTTTCCCGCGACAGACTACAGGCTTTGATCGTCGAAGAACTCGCCAATCGCTTCCAACTCGGTGTTTAGCGAGCGAGCCGTCTGCCGATGGACCCTCGCCACGAATTCGGAAATTCAGGACTCCAGACACCGCGAACGCGGCAGCATCTCGTCAGCATTCGCTGCGTCTTCGGCAATATGCCGACGTTGCAGGCGGCTGTGCATCACCTCACACCGCACCATCATCGTAGCTGCGGGTTCCTGGTCAGCGCGGACAAAGCCATCTTCTGCGGCCTGCAGATAGACTTTCCGCGAGACAACGGCGATGATCACAATGATGGCGCCGACGCCGAACGCTCGAACGGCAATGGAGAGGTACTGCGCCATGGCGAAATTACTGTACAAACATGAGTGGATTGGCAGTGAGCCTACACGAGGCCGTCTCGCCACGGTGTAACGCCTTTGGAGGATTGACACAGTCCGTTTCGCCGCGGCGGCGAAGTCGTGCGTCACGTGACGCCGCATGGCGGTGATGAAAAGAATGACCTGGAAATCGATCGAAGCCTTACCGAGCGACCACTACTGGGCCGTGCCCCGCGCGCCCTTACCGCTGGACGGTGGCAACGGTCATGCCGAAGTTTTCCCTGGCGCGCACTGCGTCAGCGACGGCAAATGGGTCGCCTTCTACAGGGGCGGCGAAGAAGTCTGGGCGTGCAATGCACTTTATGCAGTCGCCCGTTTTGACCTTGTCCCCATTACCGCCGACCGCTCGCCGACAGTTGACTGAGGGGCGGGCCGCCCGGCCTCCAACAGCCCTGGGCCACCTACCCCTGCCCACAACGAAGTTCCTAGCGTTTTCGGTGATCTTTTTATGTTAAATGCTAAAGAAACTCATGGCTGCTTCCTCGCCGATTGCCGCGGCTTCGTCTAGCTTGTCGGCGATGTGGCCCAAAGCTGGAGCGTCTGGACTGGCTCGCGCCCACTGCGCGGGTCACGACTCGGTTAGCGGTTAGCGTAGTGCGACTCTGCAAGGTTGTCGTTGCGTCAGTTCGCGGGCTTCTACCGGTTGGCCTGGACGACGATCAAGCGCATCGATCTACGCAATCCAGAGCAGGAACTGGGGCTGGTCGACCTAGTATCGACGGTGATAGCGATGGACGAGTTCGCTGTCAGCGTTACAACCAAAGTTGCATGCCCATTCCCGCTGCGCGCGCGGCGATTTCTGATCGGCGCATCGATCCGTCGCGCTAGGTTGGGCTTGGCCTGCCGCCTCCGCAGGTCAATCGCTATGTCGCTCCACTTCGCCCTAGCTTGATGCGCGTCAATCCAGGAACCCCGTGCCCGACTATCTTAAAAGCGTCAGTCGAAGCACTGTGCAAAGGCTGGACGAGGTCACCGCTATCGAGCGCGGCAACGATCACCTCATACACGCAGGAGCAGGAAATGAATAGGAAACTCGTGATGACATTGCTTGTTGTCGCCTCGGCGGCCTCCGTGTCCGTATATGCGCAGAAAACGCCGGATCCTTATACCGATGGTGCAAAATCCGGCACATTCGATCCATACACTGATGGCGCAAAAAAACTATCAAGTCGTAGCAAGGGGAGCCAACCCGCCGCGCGCGCGCGCCAGTCAACGCCCGATCCGTACACCGAAGGTGCCAACCAGGGCAAGCGCGACACCTTTACTGACGGGGCTCGCACGCGAACTCGCGATCCGTACACCGATGGCGCGCGTTCAAACTAGTAGCCCGTAGCGAAGGCGTGCCAGCCAGTGGCTACTGGCGCAACAACCAACTCCGGGATCTTGTCGCGCTGGGATGAACGGGGCCGAGCGGCACCCGCGGGCACGCCGCCGGCCATCGTCAATCAGCTCTTCAATGCAGCGGCCGGGAAGGCGCTGCAATCGCGTGGCCGACACAAGTAAATTCCCGACAAAGGGCCGAATCGATTTCGACAAAACCGGTCGAGAAATCGCTGAAAACCCATACATAAGCGCGCCCAGGCTGGCGATCGCGGGAAAGCAGCTCCCGCAACCCAGCGCCAAGACGATGCGGCCGAGCGCCCCCGCCTTGTTGACCAGGCGCGTGATCCGTCACGTGGTCTTACGCCCGCGTTTGCTACGATCAGCAGTGGCTCCCCATGAACACTGGCGGTCGACCCCAGCCTATGTGACCAAATGCCGGATCGGCAAGAGCACCCCGTATACGCAAGATCGATGCTGACTATCGGGGTACACCGATCATGACGGCAGCGAACGGAACAGTCTCGAACATCGGGAACGGGGCGCCCAGGTCCTGCACAGGAGCATGCATTCCTTCCGCGCCTCGCTGCCGAGAACCGTCAGTATCAGGCACAGATCACCAATGCCCAGGTCGCGGAAGCACAGATGCCGGCAAACCTCGCAGCGGCATGTTCATCGCTGGCGAGCCAAGCCCGCGCTTTGGAATCCGCCATGCGACAATCGAACGGACCGCGCAATGCTCGACAACTGGAAGCAGCAACCTCGCAGGCACGAGTTGCGCACGCGCCGCAGGATCTGCGCCCGGTACTGGAACTTGTCGTCGAGGATCTTCGGCGCGTTGCATCTGGGAAGCCGATCCAACTCGACCTGCCCGACCAGCCCGCGCCGTCGTGGATCGAGCCGGACGCATTCGCCATAGTCGTGCGCAATCTGGTCGAAAAATGCGCTCAAGCACGGTGCGCCCGGGAAACCGGTGGGGATTGTGCTGTCGGTACACCGGAACGCTCAGCGTAAGGAATCAAGGGCCAGTGATGCCGGACGATGAACTTGAGCGTCTGACGAAACCGTTCGAGCGCGGCGCGACTACAGCGAAAGGCAGCGGGCTCGGCCTGGCGGTCGTAGAAGCGATTGTCCGCGACTCGGGTTCGGTCCTTACGCCGCGCTCACCGGTTCCGGGCTGGCAGGACGGCCTGCAGGTGATCATCGATGGTTTGCCGCTGGCGTCCACCAGGCCTATGCGCCAGACCGCTGAGAGGCTTACGGATACTTCGTTCGCTTTGGCGTGGCGCGCAACGTTCGTCAGCGCTTCCTGTGTGATGCGGAACAGGGAAATGGCCAGATCTGTCAGCTGGGAGGTCTCGCCTGTCCCGCGCCACGCCATCCCAACTGATTACGCTGGAACGGCCAGCGGGCCATAGCGATCCAGGGCAACGGTGACCACCCGGCATCCACACCGCCGAGCAGGTCGAAGGCTGGCGTGCCGTGGCCGACGCCGTGCATGCCGAAGGCGGCCGAATCTTCCTGCAACTGTGGCATGTAGGCCGTGTATCGCACCCGTCATTCCAGCCTGGCGGCGCGCTGCCGGTGGGACCCAGCGCGCTGCCCGTGCCCGGCAAGACCTTTATCGCCGACGCGGAAGGCAATGGCGTGTGGAGCGAAATCCCAACGCCGCAGGCACTGACTGCCGAGGGCATCGCAGACATCGTGCAAGACTACCTCCAGGCCGCGCGCAATGCCATGGAAGCGGGCATGGACGGCGTGGAGATCCACGCGGGCAATGGCTGCCTTCTGGACCAGTTCATCAACTCGGAAAGCAACCACCGCGCCGACACCTACGGCGGTAGCATCGAGAACCGCGCACGCTTTCTGCTGGAAGTGGTCGATGCCGTGACGGCGGAGATCGGCGCAGGACGCGTGGGCGTACGGCTCACGCCGATGGGCCGCTTCATGCGGACGGGCGATGCCACGCCCGAAGCCACCTTCGGCCACATCGCACGCAGTCTCGATGCCTGGCCGCTAGCCTATCTGCACCTGGTAGAGCCGGCGATGGTCGGCACGGTCATGACGAAGTTGCCGACCCGCGCTGGGACAGCATGATCCACACAGTGCGAGCCGAGTACCGCGGCGTGCTGATGCTGGCGGGCGGCTATGATGGAGCATCCGCGGAGCAGGCGATTGCCGACGGGCGCGCCGACATGATCGCGTTCGGTCGGCCCGCATCGGGCATGACGGCACGATGTGAAGAATGCACACGCAGATCGGGGCAGCCTCTGGCGCCAAAAGGCGTTGAACCAAGGTGCGCCCCGAAATGCGCTCCGCGGACCTTGCCAGTGGGCTGGCAAAGCCACTGTCAAATCTGGATAAGTACCCATTGTGGGCCTGATCTCGTCGGCCGCCGATTACGTTGCGTCGGGGTGCCATTCATCTATAGTCAAGTCGAATCCTCGACTGGTCGCTGCAGGCCGGAAGGGCGCCTCGCTGGTTGCATCGACGGCGGCGCACGTTGCCGCCCGCTCAGCCAACATATGTGCGCATCAATTTAGTAAGGAGGCAGATGATGGCATCCCCGACTTGGAACATCAGAGGTCAATACTATGAGACGTGTAATTGTGATTTCATCTGCCCATGCCTGCCTGGCCAGCTGGCAGTTAGACCGAGCAAGGGCTCGTGCAAATTCGCCATGGCATTCGAGATCGAGCACGGCCATTACGACGGACTTTCACTTGACGGCCTAGGATTCATCGTGCTCGGGTCGACGCCAGATGCGATGGTCAAGGGAAACTGGTCCGTGGGCGTCATTGCCGACGAGCGGGCCAGTAATGCCCAACGCGGTGCAATCACGGCGATTGCCAGCGGTAGCGCCGGAGGGCCCATGGCGGCGCTTGCGCCCCTCGTCACATCGTTCGTCGGCGTCGAGCCTGCAGCGATCCGCTTTGACCGGGATGGGCGCAAGTGGTCTGTCACGTCGACCAATCAAGTCGATATGGCTGCTGAAGGCGCGATGGGCATGAACCCCGAGGCCACCGAGCCGCTGCATTTCGACAACACAGGCCACCCCGCCGCCAATCGATTCGCACTTGCCCGTGCCTCGTACAGTCATGTTCACGCGCTGGGCATCGACTGGGACGATGTCAGCGGGCGGAACAATGGTCAATATGCTCCGTTTGCCTGGCAGAGCGCCTAAGCCGGCAACCTCCGCTCGGCTCCCAGATTCCGGACCGGTCGCAGAACTCCCTGGCTGCGACCGTCTACTCGTGTGGGCCTGTATGGTTGCCATCACGGCGCTGGCATGGGGTTATCTTTTTTATCTCGATCATCAGATGGCTTCGGCTATCCAGTACGACACGATGATGGCCGAGATGGGCATGTCCGAGCCAAGGGCCTGGACGCGCGCTGACGTCTTCTTCACCTTCGCGATGTGGATCGTCATGATGGCAGCCATGATGACGGCATCGGCGGCGCCGGTCTTGCTGCTTTACGCAGGACTGCACGCACGGCTCGATAGCCATCGAGTGCCGCTGATCGTTCTGCTCTTCGGCCTAGGCTATCTGGCCGTGTGGGTTGCCTTCAGCGCGTGCGCGACAATCGCGCAATGGGCGATGCACGAGGCCGCAATGCTGTCGCCAGCGATGGCCATGTCAAGCCGAGAGGCCGGGGGCATGATCCTTTTCGTGGCCGGTGCCTATCAGTTGACGCCGCTCAAGCGAGCATGCCTGATGCATTGCCGTAGTCCGCTCGGATTTCTGATGACGCATTGGCGCGACGGGAAGCGTGGCGCGCTGGAAATGGGAGTGCGCCATGGTGCATTTTGCCTCGGCTGCTGCTGGGCGCTGATGTGCGTGCTGTTCGTCAGCGGCGTGATGACATTGCTCTGGGTAGCGATCCTGGCGCTGCTTGTCATGTTGGAAAAACTGGGCCCCGGCGGTACCTGTGTGGCGCGTGTAGGTGGCGTCGCAATGATTGTGCTGGGGGCGTGGTACCTGGCGGGCGTTCGTTGATCGCAGCCTCGACTAGATGCCGATTCAGTTCCCCGATGCTTTCAAGCCGTATTGGCGGTCATTCCGCCCACCAATACGTGCCAATCCGGTTCAGGTTTCAACAGCCGGCATGGGCTGCGGCGTCCGCGACGATCACCCTTCATGAACCGGATGTTTCCCAAGGTTGGTGGAGCGGCCCCCTGAATCTCCGGACACAGGATGCGCTCAAGCAAGTTCGTGAGCTGCAACGCCTGCTGGGCAAGAAGACCATGGAGAACGAGATTCTGCGCGAGGCAGTGGAGGTGATGAAGTCGCGAAAATGGATTGCGCGCTCACCCTCATTGCCGGGGGACGACCTGTGAAGAGGGTCTGCGAAGTTCTCGGTGTAGCGCGCTCGAATGTGGCAGAGAAGCTGACCCGTCCTGCAGATTGGCAGGATGGGCGCGGCGCCGGGCAAACCGATGATGCAGGGTTGGTTGAGGAGATTCGCAATGCGGTCGCGCATCTGCCCAGCTACGGCTATCGCCGGGTCTGGGGTGTACTGCGCAGGGAGCGCGAGCGCCATAGTGCACCGCCCGTCAACGTAAAACGGGTCTTCTATGGGGGCGAGGTTGTCAAGCCCCTTCAGTATTGGATTTCAGTCGCAGGCATATCTGGGGCGCGATACTCTTCCTCCTTGCAAGCCATTAATTTTCGTTCGCGAACTGACGCGGCACGAAGCCGGAGGTCGGGGTGCTCAATGGCCCGGGCTACTGCCCGGACTATCTTCTATCCGTGCCGGCGCAGGGCCGGGCACCACATACCACATGCGCAAAGCGCTGGAACTGCCCCTGTTACCTGCGCGCCCCATCTAAAACGACGGCTACCCGGCAGAGGTAGCCCGACCCGTTTACGGGCGCGCTGACCTGCTATCGTTACCCGCTTAGCCCTGACACGCTCAAGGCCGGCATCCCTTCGCTACTGGTTTGAGGCTTGCCCCGGAGGGAATCTCGCCGTACTCGAGATAGCGCCACAGGGCAATCGCCAGTCGGCGGGCGAGTGCAACGATACCGACGCGCCGCGTGCGCTTGCCGCCTGGCGCAAAGCGCTCATTGAACCATTGCGTGAGATGACTCGTTGGCTGGTAGCGTAACCAGCTCCAGGCCAGTTCAATCATCAGCCAGCGCGCTCGTTTGTTGCCCGCCTTGCTGATGCCTTGCTCGACCTGGCTTTCGCCGCTGCTGTAGGGCGTCGGCGCCAGTCCGAGGCAACCTGCGACTTCGCGCCGGTTGTGAAAGCGCCGCCAGCCAAACAGCTCCTTGACCAGGAGCCAGGAGCTGCCCACGCCGATCCCGCTGAGCCGCGCGAGCAGCGCGATGGCTGGCTGCGCGCTGAGCTTCACCGCCTCGCGCTGCTGGGCTTCGATTGTCTTGATCTGCGTTTTCACCAGCGCCAGTCGCACGACTTCGCGCTCGATCTCGGCACGCAAGCCAGGGGGCAGTTGCGGGCCATGTTCGTTCCACCATGGCTTCCAAAGGCGGTCACCGATGTGGGCGACCCGCAGGTTATGCAATATCAGCAGCGAACGAACCCGGTTGCTGTGGGCCGTGCGTTCCTGTTTGAGCCGCCCGAGCTCGCGGTGCAAACGCCGCTCATCTTCCTGCTCTGGTGTTGGGACCCGCGCGACTGCCCAGACCCGCCGCTCGCCAGCGTGGTAACGCATCAACATCGACAGCAGCTTGTCACCGTCGAGTCGGTCCGTCTTGGCGCGCCGTGCACGGCGGTTGACTTCAATACTGGCCGAATCGACCACCAGGTTATGGGTACCTTGCTCCGTGAGCCAGCGGTGCAACCAGAAGCCGTCACGGCCAGCCTCGTAGCAACTGCGCACCGGCGCTTGCCCGGCCAGGCCGCAACGTGCCTTGGCCTTCGAGATCGCTGTTAGCACCGACGCCATATCACTTGCCGCGACCGTGCACCGGCTCGGCGCGTGCACGCCGTCACCCAACGACAGCTTCCAGCTCTTCTCGCCCAATTCAAAGGCTATGTACAGCCGACCGATGACTGCCGTATCCTGTCCTTGAAGGGCTGTTTCAGGCGCATTCATTTGCATGCTCCTTTCGAAAAACGGGTTATCCGAATCCTCGTTTTACTCCAGGGGCTTACTTGGGCCAGCCCTTCCATAGTATCTATCGGGTCATGCGTGTGCACGGCCTGCTGTCGCAACGCAGAGCGGTTCCACCGAGGCCTCAGCGCCGGCATGACGGCAAGGTTGCTGTAGAGAAAGCCAATCAGCGCTGGTGCTCTGACGGCTTTGAGTTCCGTTGCGACAACGGCGAGCCATTGCGCGTGACGTTCGCCCTGGACTGCTGCGACCGCGAGGCGATGAGCTGGGCGGCGACCACAGGTGGGCATAGCGGTGACGTGGTCCGCGACGTGATGTTGGTCGCCGTCGAGAATCGCTTTGGAAACGCGCTGAAGACGCCGACGGAAATTGAATGGCTGACCGATAACGGCTCGGGCTACACGGCCGACAAGACCAGGGCGTTTGCGTCGGCCATCGGCTTGAAGCCGCTGACCACGCCGGTCTGCAGCCCGCAGAGCAACGGGATGGCCGAGAGCTTCGTGAAGACCATGAAGCGCGACTACGTCGCCCTCATGCCAAAGCCTGATGCCGAGACGGCCGTTCGCAATCTGGCCATCGCCTTTGAGCATTACAACGAGCAGCACCCCATAGCGCCCTGAATTACCGCTCGCCGCGGGAGTTCAGACGTGCGATGGCCTTATCAGCCTAAGGGTGTGACCGTGTCCGGGACACGGGGGCAAATCCAGCAACATTCGGGGAACGCCGGAACCCGATCGACAGGTCAACGCCAAGGCAGCTCGGCCAATCCCAGCACGGGTCAGATCGGTCCGACGTTCGAAACGTATTTTGGACTGAGTGTCCCAACAATTTCCTTTGCGGCTCATCGAGCAGTGCATGCCATATTCCGCCAGCTTGCGCTGGAAGTCGTGACTTCCATACTGCGCGACCGCGGTCCGAGTGATGCATCGCGTCGGGTTCTGGCCTGCGTCGGAACCACGCCATCGTAAGCGCGTCCGTACACGATGTCCGCCGTCATGCGCGGCTTGATCGCCCAACCGACGACTTCCCGGTTAAACAGGTCCAGCACGACGGCCAGATGCAGCCAGCCCTTGTCGGTCCAGATGTAAGTGATGTCCGTCGAATGCTGCCAATACCTTAGAGCGTTCTCGCCCTGTTTGGTATGTGCAGAACCTAAAGCTGGTTACCTCCTGTAACGGCAGTGGGTTTTCACGGTTGACCTTCGCGGTTGAGAGCCTTGTAAGGCTATGTATCCCGCTCGCTCGCGAACTGGCGTTACGGCCGATGTGTCGTAAGCCGCCATGCCGGATTAGCTCTCACAAGCCGTTGGCTGACTCCTTCCGATCCATTTCGAAGCCAGGTACCGCAGCTCGGCTATTTGCCTGGCAGCTTTTTGTCCACGTCGAACTGCCTGGCGTGCGGCCACCCGGCAGAGTGCACTTGGCCGGCCAAGCTACACCATAGAGTGGCCAAGACGCGAGTCTGTAGGGCGGCCGCCAGGCCGGATCGATGTGCACCATACTGCTCTTAGGCAAGGTCGTCCCGTGAATTGCGACAGCTGTCCCCCGATTGGGTCAAGGAAGTGTTGACCAATCTAGCAAACGCAAATGATAATGCGTCGCGTTTGCGATAAATTATTACGAATCATTACAAAACTTGAGCAGCAGAATGAGAATAAGACTTCACCCGATCTCTGCCGCGGTAGCAGGGACCTTCATTTTTCAACCGATCGCAGCTTGGTCGCAGGCGACACCAGCGGCAGCGACGCAGCTGCCCGAGGTCACCGTCAAGGCCGATGTCAGCCGCGAGCTGGGCGCCGGCTACAACCCGCCCAACGCAGTCAGCGCGACCAAGACCGAAGCGCCGCTGCGCGATGTTCCGCAGACCGTCAACGTGGTCACCGCCGAGGTGATGCGCGACCAACACGCCACGTCGATGCAGGACGCACTGAAGAACGTGCCGGGGGTGTCGTTCTCGCATGGCGACGGCCAGCGCGATCAGGTCTCGATCCGCGGCTTCACCGCGATCGCCGACCAGTTTGTCGATGGCATCCGCGATGACGCGCTGTACTTCCGCGACCTGTCTAACGTGGACCGCGTCGAAGTGGTCAAGGGCCCGGCGGCGGTGCTGTACGGGCGCGGCTCGGCCGGTGGCCTGATCAACCGCGTTACCAAGAAGCCTGGCATCGACGTCACCGATTTCGCGCTGAGCTACGGCATGTGGGCAGACCGCCGCGCCGAGGCCGACGTCGGCCGCGTGTTCGCCGACGGCGCCGCCGCGTTCCGCATCACCGGTGCCGTGGAAAAGGCCAATAGCTACCGCTCGCAGCAGTTCCTGGACCGCAAGGCGATCGCGCCGTCGCTCGAGCTGCGCGTGGCGCCCGAGACCACCGTGCTGTTCCAGGCCGACTACCTCGAAGACCGCCGCGTCACCGACTTCGGCATCCCGGCCTACCAGGGCCGCCCGGTCAACGTGCCGGCCTCGCGCTACTACGGCGCGGCCAACGCGCGCGATGCCGACTACTCGCAGTCGCGCGTGTTCTCGGGCACCGCCACGATCAACCACCGCTTCAACGAGAACTGGTCGATCCGCAACGCCACGCGCTACTACCACTACTCTCTGGACCGCAACAACACGCTGACCAGCGCCGTCAACGAAGCGGCGCGCACCCTCACCATGAACCACGGCAATGTCCGCCGCGAGGAACATGGCTGGTTCAACCAGACCGACCTGACCCAGAAGGCCACCTTCCTGGGCATCGAGCACGAGTTCCTGTACGGCATGGAGATCGGGCAGCAGAACAAGGACCAGGTCAACAACACCAAGCCAGTGCTCGGCGCCAACGGCCGCCCGGCGGTGTTCGACCTGTTCAACCCGGTGCTGAAGACACTGCCGCTGAAGGCGCCGGGCAACCCAACGACCTCGAACCTCGGCGTGTTCGACACCCTGGCGTTCTACACCCAGGACATGATCAAGTTCAGCGAGCAGTGGAAGGCGCTGGTCGGGGTGCGCTACGACAACTTCCAGCAAGAGACCAAGAACCGGATCGCAGGCCAGCGCGACCTGTCGCGCACCGACACCGCCTGGAGCCCGCGCGCCGGCCTGGTGTGGCAGCCGTCGAAGTCGCAGTCGTACTACGTGTCCTGGAGCAAGTCGTTCCAGCCCTCCGGCGAGGCTTTCGCGCTGGCGGCCAACAATGCCGACCTGGCACCGGAGACCACCAACAACACCGAGGTGGGCGCAAAGTACGACTGGCTGAACGGCAAGGCGAGCACGACGATCTCGGTGTTCAGGCTGGAGCGCAGCAATATCAAGATCGCCAACGCTACCAACACGGCGCTGCTACCGATCGGCGAACAGCGCACCGACGGCATCGAGATCTCCGGCGCGGCTGAACTCGGCGGCGGCTGGCGCATGCTGGCCGGCTACGCCTACCTGGATGCCACCGTCACCAAGTCCACCGCCGCGCTGCAGGGCAAGCGCGCCACCATCACGCCGCGCCACTCCGGCAACGCGTGGCTGACCAAGGACCTGGGCCACGGCTTCGGCGTTGGCGCCGGCCTGAACCTGGTGGGCGCGCGCTATGCCGACCCGCTGAACACCGTGACGCTGCCCGGCTATGTCACCGCCGATGCGATGGCCTGGTACCGCCGCGGCGCCTTCGAGGCACAGCTGAACCTGTACAACCTGTTCGACAAGGGCTACATCGTGTCCGCGCATGGCACCAGCCCCAACCTGAACATGCCGGGTGCCCCGCGCAGCGTGATGGCGACGCTGCGCTACCGAATGTAAAGCGTCCTCACGGTGAGGCCATAGGCCACTAGGGGCGGCTCTCGGGGCCGTCCCTTCTCTAGCCCCGGCATCTCAATAAGCGCATTGTCGCGATGAAATTCCACCACGTATCGCAAATACGAATCATTTTTACTTGTATTTTACTATTAGTTAATTTCAAGAATTTTCTTGAGGCTAGATATCGATGCAAGAGATCTTTGTACTCGCCCACGTCCCTACTGCCCCCGTCAACGAAGGGTTCTTGCCTGCCGCACGAGCACTAGGCCTATCCGTGGTCATGCTGACTGATTGCGCCGATGCCCATCGCGCTCACTTCGCTAGCGTAGGGCTGCCCGCCTACCCGGATGATATTGTTCCGTGCGATGTCTTTAATCCGCTGGCAGCCATCGATGCCATCACCAGACGAGGTGGCAAGCCCGGCGCAGTCTTTTCCAACAGTGATCATCTACAGACTGCGGCCGCGATCGTAGCAGACTACTTCGGACTGCCGGGTAAGGACTGGCGTGTCGCCTATGCCGCCAAGAACAAGGCAGAAATGCGTCGGCGACTGGCTGAGTCGGGCATTGATACCCTATGGCACGCAGTCGTCTGCGATACCACCGGCCTGGCTGCCCTCGCCGACGTGCCGATGCCCTGCATCGTCAAGCCGCGCGAAGGCGTGGCCAGCCAGCAGGTCAGCCTGGCGCGCAGCCATGCCGAATTGGCCGAGCATTGCGGCGCGATCTGGGCCCGGCACCCGGGCCAGGCGCTGCTGCTTGAGGAATACCTAGAGGGACCGCTGTACACGCTCGAGACGCTGGGGGATGGCAAGGAGATCCGCGCGCTGGGCGGCTTCCGCGTGAGGCTATCACCGCCGCCGTACTTCGTAGAACTGGAAGCAGTATGGGACACCGGCCTGCCCGCTTCGGTCGAGGCCGAGGTCCTGGACACCATCCGCCGCTTCGGCATCGGCTTCGGCGCCTGCCACACGGAATACGTGCTGACCCCGAAAGGCCCGCGGCTCATCGAGATCAACTACCGCAGCATCGGCGATTACCGCGAGTTCCTGTTGTCCGACACGCTGCAGTTCCCGCTGTTCGAGCAGGTCCTGCGCCTGCACCTCGGCGAGGCGCTGCCGGCGCTCGAGGTACCGAAGCGGGCGGCCTGGATCCGCTATTTCACGGCACAGGCGGAAGGCACGCTGCGGCATGCGCCCGCCCACAGCCAGCATGAAGGCGAAGGCGTGCGCCTGACCTACCAGCCCCTGCGCAAGGTGGGCGACGCCATCCAGCTGACGAACTCCAACAAGGATTACCTGGGTGTGCTGCGCGGCAGCGGCCCGGACACCACGGGTCTGGCCGCCGCGGTGGAGCTGGCCAGCAGCAAGCTCGCATGGGAGATCGCACAATGACCGCGCGCCTGCCTGACCAACCGGACCTGTCCGTCGCGGGGCCCGATCCGGATGCCGCCTATATTTGCATCCGTGTCGTCGACACCTTGCTGCGCGAAGATGTCCGCGCGTGCGCCAGCCGCGGCGAGCTGCACGGTGCCGATGCCGTACCGGCCGCCACTGCGCATGGCTTCGACGCCAGCCAGCAGTGGCTGCGCGTGGCGCACCTTGGCGCCGGCACGCTCTGGATCCCGGTCAAGCCCACCCGCTACATGCAGGAATGGCGCCTGGCCCGCCCGCCGCTATTGCGCGAAGTGGCCGGCGCATTCTCCGCGCTGAATGACGTCGACACCATCCTGGCAGCATTTGCCGGCGACCTTGATGCCGCAGAAGCACGACTGTTCAACGCTTACGGCGACGAATGCCGTGAGGCAGTCGAGCACCGCAAGGCGGCGATGGCCGAACGCGCGCGTTGGTTCGCGCAGCCGGACAGCGCAGCCGGCCACGCGCTGCCGGCGTGGGACCAGCGCATGCTGCACTACGACCGCATTGCGGGCTTCCTCGACCATCCCTACTACCCCACTGCGCGTGCCAAGCTTGGCTTTGCCGCCAGCGATCTCGCCCACTACGCGCCGGAATTCCAGCCGACATTCGCGCTGAACTGGCTGGCGGTGCCGCGCGAGCGCCATCATCCCAGCGGCGGCACGCTGCCGCCGAACTGGCCGGATTTTGCCGATGTCGGCCTCGATCCCGCGCTCGGTCGGTCGCATGCGCTGGTGCCCGTGCATCCGTTCGTGTGGCAGCATCACCTGGACGGCTTCATGGCGGAAGCCGGGCTCGACGGCCACGTCATCCGCGCTCCGCGCGCATACCTGCGCGTGTCGCCCACCCTGTCGGTGCGCTCGCTGATTCTGCTCGATGCACCCGATTGGCACGTCAAGCTGCCGCTCACGATCCGCACCCTGGGCGCCAAGAATATCCGCACCATCAAGCCCAGCACCATCGGCGACGGGCACCGCATCCAGTCGCTGCTTGGCGATATCGTCCGGCGTGAACCGGGCCTCAACGGACGGGTGCTGTTCACCGATGAAGCCAACGGCGCCCATGTGGACCAGCGCCCGTTCCTGGGCTACATCCTGCGCCGCTACCCCGAACAGCAACTGTCGCACGCCACGGTGGTGTCGGTGGCCGGCCTGCTGGCGGACGCCGCCGGCGGCCTGTGCGTGGCCGAGGAACTCGCCGGCCGCTACCACGGCGGCGATCTCGATGCCTGGTTTGACGCCTACCTGGCGCTCACGCTGCAGCTGCACCTGACGCTGTGGCTGCGCTACGGCATTGCCCTGGAGTCGAACCAGCAGAATTCGATGCTGGTCTATGGCGACGATGGCTTGCGCCTGCTGCTCAAAGACAACGATGCCGCACGCATCGACCGCGGCACGCTCGCGCGCCGCTGGCCGGCACTGGCGGCCCGTCTCGACGGGCTGGAGGACCAGCGCATCGGCGTGACCGATGTGCTGCCGCTGGCGCAGATGTTCGTCACCATCACGCTGCAGCTCAACATTGCAGCCCTGGTGGAAGGCCTCGCGCAGCGTCGCGGCACCGATCCCGCCGCGGGTTACGCGCGCGTGCGGCGCCATGTGGAGGCCGTGCTTGCCGACCTAGCCGCCGCCGGCGAAGACAGCGCCTTCGCGCGCCAGGTGCTGCTCGACGACGACCGCCTGCACCTCAAGTACCTGCTGACCGCGGCGTCGCTGGTGGAGAAGGCACAGACCGGCGCAACCGACGTCAACAAGTTCTACGGCAAGCGCGCGCCCAACTTCCTCCGGGTGGCTTCATGAGTCCCGGCACGCGACAGGTGGTCGCGGTGGTCATGTTGTGCCATTTCATCGCCGCCTTCGCGGCGTTGGGCATGCCGCCGTTCTTCGCGCTGATCCTGCAGCGATCACTGCATAACGACGTGCCGTGGCTTGCAGGCGCATTCTACGTGGTGCCGACGCTGCTGGCAGCGGTCTCGGCGCCATGGTGGGGCCAGCTCGCGGACCGCTTCGGCAAGAAGCCGCTGCTGATGCGAGCGCAACTGGGCCTGGCGGCAAGCTTCCTGTTTGCCAGCTACGCGACCAACTCGTTTACCTTCCTGGCGGCGCTCGTGCTGCAGGGCGTGCTGGGCGGCACCTTCTCGGCATCCAATGCCTACCTGGCAACTGTCGCCAGCGGCACCACGCTCACACGCAGCCTGACGGCGATGCAGTGGTCGGCGCGCGCCGCGCTGGTGGCGGCGCCCGCCTGCCTCGGCCTGTGGATGGGGGCGGAGTCGCCAATCGTGCTGTACCGCTGGCTGGCGTTGCTGCCGCTGGTCGCCGCGGCACTGATCGCATGGTTGCCCGCGGGCGAGGCCGCCAGCGCCGCAAAGCGTCCGGCTGCACGCGCCGCCGGCACAACCGCCGCGGCACCAGCCACGCCCCGGCAGATCTACGTGCTGCAGTTCGCGTTCGTGTTTGCCACCGTCGTGACGTTCCCGTATTTCATCCCCGACATGCAGCAGCGCATGCCTGCCATATCCGCGGCGACGGCCGGGCTGCTGTTCGGCCTGCCACACCTAGTGTACCTGGCCGCAGCACCGCTGCTGTCACGGCGGCTGGGGCTGACCCCGTCACTGGGGCTGCTCGCCACCGCCTACGGCACGCTGGTGATCACCCTGCTGGCACAGGCGGCGCCGCTCGGCCTGCCGGCGCTGGTGGCCTGGCGCCTGCTGATGGGCACCGCCATGACGGTCGGCTTCATCGCGCTGCATGCGCTGGTGGCAAGCGTCGTGCACGCAGGCAACGCCGGCCGGACCTTCGGCTGGTTCGAAAGCAGTTCGAAATGGGGTGGCGTTGTGGCCGGGCTTGCCGCCGGTGCGGCAGTCAGCCTGTCCGGCCAGCGTGCGCCTTACCTCTTTGGCGCCGCGCTGCTTGCGCCGGCCGTCGCTTACCTGATCCTTACCGCCAGACAGCGGATGAGCACACTCTGATCGCTCCCGAGAACGAGGTCACAAGACAATGCAAGTGCAAACCAAGATGGAAGCTACCGGCGCGCGCCGCCTGCTGGCGGAACTGGCTGCCGCGCGTCGCTGCCAGGAAACGCTGTTGAACTGCTACTGCCGCGAGGTCGCGGCGCCCGCCGGCCAGCTGCGCGTCGGCCCGCCCGCCGGGCAGAATGACTGGCCCGCGACGATCGCCATGATGCTGCTGCGCGAGCCGGCCCAGGTTCTGGAAGTGCAGCTGCCGCATATCCACGACCGTCTGCTGGCCGTGGTCGGCGGTGCCTGGCTGACCGGCAACTACCGCTATCTGTCGCCGATGTTCCACAAGGCCGAGAACAAGCCGTGGGCACTGCTCGACTGGGAAGCGCTGGCCGCGCTGCTGTTGCGCGAAATGGCGCAGCAGCACGAGCTGCCGCCCAATATTGAGCTGATGGAGCAGATCCGCAATAGCGTCGCCGTCAGCACGGAAGTGCTGTCCGTGCCGGTGCCCGCCACGATCCCGGCCGATTCGGTGGAGGCCTATATCGATTCCGAGCAATCGCTGACCTTCGGCCATCCGTTCCACCCCACGCCGAAGAGCCGGCAAGGCTTCTCCGATGATGACCTGCTGCGCTACTCGCCGGAGCTGCGCACCCGCTTTCCGCTGGCGTGGTTCGCGGTGCCGCGCGATGACATCGCGCAGCAGTCCCTGCTCGACGCCAGCTGCGACCAGCTGATCGCGGCGAATGCCCCGGCAGTATCCGCCGATCGCGTGGCGGTGCCGGTCCACCCCTGGCAGTCGGACTACCTGCGCGAGCATCCGCTGGTGCGCGATGCGCTGGCGAGCGGCCGCATGCAGGACCTGGGCACGCAGGGCGCGGACTTCTTTCCGACCTCGTCGATCCGGACCCTGTACCAGCCCGGCAATCCGTACTTCTACAAGCTGTCGCTGAACATCCGCATTACCAACTGCGTGCGCAAGAACGCCTGGTACGAGCTGGAGAGCGCCATGCACGTCAACCGCGTGCTGCGGCCGCTGCTGCCGGACCTTGGACGACTGTTCCCGGGCCTGGCGCTGATGGAGGAGCCGGCGTTCCTGTCGGTCGACCTCAGGGACGCCGATATCGAGAAGAATCGCCAGGTCATCGAAGGCTTCGGCCTGATCCTGCGCCAGAGCGTGGATACGCTGCGCACGCCTGACTGCGTGCCCCTGCTGGCTGGCTCACTGTTCGGCAACCATTACTACGGCGAAGCGCGCGTGCAGCGGCTCCTGACGGAGCTCGCCGCGCAGGCGGGGACGCCTGCGGATGTCACGACTGAACGCTGGTTCTCCGCCTATGTGTCGCAACTGCTCTATCCGGTCTTCCACCTCTTCTTCGCGCACGGCGTGATCTTCGAACCGCACCTGCAGAACGTGGTGCTCGGCCTGCGCCAGGGCCTGCCCGCGCAGCTCTTCCTGCGCGACTTCGAGGGGGTGAAGCTGACGCCCTCGCGCCATCCCGCGTCTTCCATGCCCGGGCTCAGCGAACGCGCGCAGGCGTCCTTGTGGTATGACGAAGAACAAGGCTGGAACCGCGTGGCCTATTGCCTGTTCGTCAACAACCTGTGCGAAGTCATCGCCCAGCTCGGTGCCGGCAGGCCGTCCATGACCACACGGCTATGGTCCGTGGTGCGCCATCATCTGCATACCTACCAGCATCGCTACGGCAATGCGGCCTCGGCCCGGCGCGTCAACGGACTGCTGGCCGGCAGCCCCTTCCCGGCCAAGACCAATTTCAGCAACCGCTTCTTCCAGCGCGCCGACCGCGCTTCCACCTACGTGCCTGTCACCAATCCCATTCCTTTTGCCGGCGTGGAGGCCGCATGGCAATGACCGCCCCCGAACTGCGCTGGACGCGCGTTGCCGCCCACCTGCACGACGTGCTTGCCGAGGCCAGCGCCCCACTTTGCACCTACGTCTACGACCTGGAGGCGCTGCGGCGCCACGCCGCGGCCACGGCGCGCAGCCTGCCGCCGGGTTTCGAGTTGTTCTACGCGATCAAGGCCAACTCCGACCTGCCGATCCTGCAGACGCTGGCGCCGCTCGCGCACGGCTTCGAAATCTCTTCCGGCGGCGAACTAGCCTGGGTGCGCGAGCACTTTGCCGAGGTGCCGCTGATCTTCAGCGGCCCCGGCAAGACCGATGCGGAACTGGCCAGCGCGCTCGATCTCGGCGTCGAGGCGCTGCATGTGGAAAGCCTGCATGAACTCGAACGGCTGGCCTGGCTCGCGCGCGAGCGCGGCGTCACCGCGCCGGTGCTGCTACGCGTCAACCTTGCCATCGAAGGCCTGCAGGCCACCACGCTGATGATGGGTGGCAAACCCACGCCGTTTGGCATCGCCGGCGACCAGTTGCCGGACTGCCTGGCGTGGCTGCGCGCGCATCCGGAGATCCGGGTGCGCGGCTTCCATTTTCACCTGATGTCGCACCAGCTCGACGCCGCCGCGCACCTGCGTCTGCTCGGCGCCTACCTGCAGCAGGTCAGGCGCTGGCGCGCGGAGTACGGGCTCGATGCGCTGGACCAGGTCAACGTCGGCGGCGGCGTTGGCGTCAACTACCGCGAGCCCGAACGGCAGTTCGACTGGGCAGCCTTTGCCGCAGGCCTCCCGGCGCTGTCGGCGCAGCGCGACGGGTTGGCCGTGCGCTTCGAATGCGGTCGCTATATCACGGCCTTCTGCGGCTACTACGCGATGGAAGTGATCGACGTGAAGCACGCCTTCGATCGCACCTTCGTGGTCGCCTGCGGCGGCACGCACCACTTCCGCACGCCGTACGCGCAGGGGCACAGCCACCCGTTCCGCGTGCTGCCGGTAGAATCGTGGCGCTATCCGTTTTCCCGCCCCGGCGTGCAGGACGCACGGGTCAGTGTGGTCGGGCAGCTCTGTACCCCGAAGGACATCCTCGCTCACGACGCGCCGGTGGCAAGGATACGCGCCGGCGACATGGTGGTGTTCCCATATGCCGGCGCCTACGCCTGGCACATCTCGCATCATGACTTCCTGCGCCACCCGCACCCGCACCACTGCTACCTGCCCGCGGAGGATGCCCATGCTGCAGCCTAACCGGCTGAAGGCCGCGCTCGCGGCCGGGCGCGATGTGTTCGGGCTGATCAACTCGCTGCCCTTGCCGCTGATGACAGAAATGATCGGCTACGCCGGCTTTGACTTCGTGATCCTGGACCTCGAACACGTCGGCGTGAACCCGCAAACGCTGGAAAACATGATCCGCGCCGCGGAATGCGCCGGCACCACCGCCCTGGTACGCGTGCCATGCGCGGCGCCGGACATCATCCTGCGCGTGCTGGATGCCGGCGCGCAAGGCATCGTGGTGCCGCACGTGCGCAGCCGGGCGGAGGCCGAGCTGGCAGTCGACAGCGCGCGCTATCACCCGCTCGGCACGCGCGGCATCACCGGGGGCCGGACCACCGGCTTCGGCACGCTAACGTTGCCGCAGTACTTCGAGCAGGCCAACCGTGAGCTGATGGTGGTGGCCATGATCGAGGACCGAGAGGGTGTCGATGCCATCGACGAGATCGTCGCCGTGCCGGGCATTGACATGGTGCTGGAAGGCGCCATCGACCTGTCGCAAAGCCTTGGTGTGCCCGCTGACGCGCAGCATCCTTCGGTGCAGGCAGCAATCCGGCGCATTGTGCAAGCCTGCCAAGCACGTGGCGTGCCGTTCTGTGCGATTCCGCGCGCTTCAGGGCAATGCAAACACTGGCGCGAACAGGGCGTCCACGCCTTCCTGCTCGGCGACGACCGCGCCACGGCGTTCCGGGCTATGAAGCAGTTGGTGGCGGGCTATCGGCGTGAAACCTGAGCGCCCGATTGGGCGCGCGTGCCGCACCAGCCTGGCCAGTAGCGCTGCCGCTGATGGTGAATAACTATTGGGTGCACTATGCTAATTGCTCCCGCGATATGGAGACGTTCATGCTAATGAACGTACCGCAGCCCAGTCACGCGCCACGCAGTCACCGTGGCTCCTCGCCTGCTTCAGACTGGTCAGAGAATCGCAATGCGGCTGCGCGCAATGACCCGGATGCACTACTGAAAATGCGATTGAGTCGCAGAGGCCTTCCACCGACGGAAGCGCGCCTGCTTGTCCTGAGAATCTTGCGCGACGACACTGAGGGCCACATGTCACCAGAGCAAATGTGTGGGGCCTTGGTCAAACAGGACTTCGCCACCACAGGCGTCTCCACTTTCAAATCGGCAAGCTACGACCTCAACATTGCAGGAGTGCTATCGCGTGTCATCGTGCCACTCAATAGCAATCGCACACAGGCCTTATACGAGACCTGCCGGTTTAGTTGGATGAACTCATCGATACCGAGGTCGTCGCGCACCTGCAGACCATGGCCGGAGCCGATTCGCGGCGCCCCGGCGCTGCCGGATCAGCGCAAGGTCCGATTCATTGAGCGTGTAGTGACGGATAAGTTCTTCGTCAGTGTCCGGAAATGAGAGCAGGCTCTTTCGCTCGGTGGTGGAAAGTACAGTACGATCGCCGGTACTATGTGATTGCGTCGGCGAGAATGGTCGTGAGCAGCAGCGTCTTGTCGGCCGCAGGCTCACCGGTCTTCAGGTGTTTGAAATGGCGGGTGAAGCCGGTCCACCCGTCGACCTCCATCAGCAGCTCCGTAATCTTGACGCGCGGCAGCATCAGCGCGGTCCGGTCAATCAGGGTCTGCGCTTCCATCGGGACGGCCGCATCGAGCGGCGAGATCTTCAGGCCCGACTGAGTGATGATCGCGTCCGGCAGCTTGTTGGCGGCGGCCAACCGGTTGACGGTTTCCAGCTTCATTTCCAGAAGCCGGCGCCGCTCATTCAGGTAGCAGTCGCAATCCGTGAAGATGGGCAGCGGCAGCAACCGGTTATCTCTGAGTGCGACGAACTTCTCGTCGGGCAGCAGGTACTCGTCGAAGTCCTTGAACTGTCGAGAACCCTGGACCCAGATGTCGCCGGAGCGGAGGCGGTTCCGGAGTTCGGACAGTGCGCACAGCTCATCTTTGCATTCCGCGAACTCAGTCGTGTCGTCCGCACGCGCTCCTGCTGAAGTACCTGAACGAGCCGTGAGAGAATGGGATCAACTCAGCCTTGTATAGCCCGTTGATGCGCATCACCTCGCCGCCTGGGCAGCCACTATGGCCCAAAGGCCGCCGTGCTGCAGAACGCCCGCGCAGCGTTGTAAACCAGGCAGGAAATGAACACCCGAGCTTGCTGAAAAGTCAGTTTTCCTCGGAGTGCCCTCGTTGCTCGGACGAACGGGCTCACGAAGTGGTCCGCCATTGATCGCGTAGTCCGGGGAAATCTCGGCGAGTGAGTCCATAGAACTGAGCAACAACTGCAGCCTCGCTTCCGAGCGACAATATTTCATTTGCTGCCCGGCGGGCGCGCATGATGCTGGAAAATCCCTCCAAGAATGCATGGACAGCGGCCGGATCAAAATGCGTGCCGCTTCCTGCCGAGATAATGGCTTTCGCAGCCATCTCCGTCATCGACGCGCGATAGCAGCGAGCCTCAGTCATCGCATCAAACGCATCCGCCACTGCAACGACACGTGCGGGCAAGGGGATGCTCTGGCCAGCGAGGCAGTCGGGGTATCCGCTGCCGTCAAAGTGCTCGTGGTGATGCCTGGCAATCACGGATGCATACTGATGCAATTCATGGAGACTACCGGTGAGCAGCTCGGCCCCAATCCCCGAATGCCGCTCCATAATGCGCCGTTCCTCAGGATCCAGCTTCCCCGGTTTGAGCAGCACATGATCCGGAATGGCCAACTTACCCAGGTCATGAACTGGCGTTGCAAGGCGGATGTATTCTTGGTCGACGACATCCAGCCCCATTATGCTGGCGAGGCAACTCGCAATGAGCGAAGTACGAATAAGATGGCCTGACGCGTCCGGATGGCGCATACAGCTTGCAAGCGTCAAGCTTGCAAGCGTGAGAATGGCTCGGTAATTCATCTTGTCTAGTTTTGCCAAATACTTTGTCTGGCAGTATTTCGGTACCCGTTATCTTCCGCATTTTACGCGTTCGTAGAGCAGGCACCTGCTACCCACCACTCGCATTGAGAAAGTGGAGTCTAGCAATGGAGGCTGTCAGTTACTAGTCATCTGCATGAGAATAGTATCGCTTCGTTCGCCGCACACTTGGCGCAACGTGTCGACACCGGCCCGCCAGCGATATGCGATTCGTCAGAATTCATTGGAGAAACCTCCATTAAAAGCAGTTCGCAGCGCGGACCCCTCGCGTTGCCGCTCCCAATCCAGCTGGGCACCGAATTCGGCCCGGGTGTCCGTGAGCCGACGCGCCGCTCGGCCAGTTGCCTACGGGCCTCCTGCAGGCGGACATCGGTCGCGGCATGGCGCGGCGTTCAGCTGACAGTGTTCCTGGAGTTCGGCAAGCTGCGCGCGGACGGCTTCCAGCGCGTGACAGCCGACGGCGCCTGCTGGGAGGCTTCGCATTCGGCTGCGGCCTGGTCGCGCGCGGTCTCAGCTGCGTGCGCCTGGTGGCGCGCTTCAGCGCGCAGGGCGGCGAGATCCGTGGCTGCGGCCGCCGAGGCAGCCTGCCAGTTGGCCAGCGCGGCTTCGGCGCGACTTGCAGCTGTTTCTCGATGGCACTTTGCATGCACGAAATGCATGACGCTCCAGACATCGCCCAAGTCAGCGCGTTGCCGCTTCGTCGGTCAGTGCATCCACCCGCTCGAGGTTCATGCGAATCACGGTCTCGGATGCAGCCAAGTCGCCACCAGTGCCGGACCCATAGGAGGTCAAGACCCGCCGCCACTCGGCCTCTCGGAAGGTCCGGAACGCGCGTGTAGCCTCATCAAAGGCGCGCACAGGATGCACGGATCGACTGCCCGGACTGATGGCTTCCAACTCCTCCAAATTCGCGCGCGCCAATTTTTCAGCAGCGGTTAGCTCGATCTCTGACTGCCGAATCGCGGCGGGAAAGCACTGGCGCTGCAGCGCCGTGGTGGCCTTGTCGCGGCATTGCCTGTACAGATCCATGGCCGTCTGCGCGGCGAATGCTGATTGCAGCACCGCACCTAGCAGTAATACCCCCACAAACACCAGGCGTCGCGGCCTCAGCGCGCGGCATGTCATCGTCATGATCGTTGCTCCACGCCCATCCTCGCTTTGCGAGCTGCCAAGATTCGCCATTGCGCTGCAGCGCATAATGGCGAATCCCGGTCGACTGTCGGGACTGCCCTTGGCTGTCATCGGCAGCCAACTGCATAACGGCGATGCCATCATCCACAGCCCATGCCGCCCAGCGCGCCTTCCACGAAATCGCGGGACAACCTGCGATCCAGCCGCGCGCCCGCCACGCCCCCGAACAGCGCGGGGTGGGCTCTGCTGCAATTACTCTTGCTCCAGGCCTGTGTGACCTGCTCGCCCGACAGGCCCCGCGTGGCCGCCAGGATGTTGGCCTAGTCGGCGCGCAACCACTGGTAGAGTCAGCTCGTCCTCGTCAGCCGCGACCGCGTCCTGCACCAGTGCCGAGTCGTAGGGGCTGGAGATGAACGTGTCGAAGATGGACACGATGATACTCGCCCAAAAGGCTTCACTTTCGTTCGCGCGCACGAGCGCGGAGGCGCTGCCGAGGAGGCGCGCATGCGCATCTACCGGAGCCGATCAACCTCCAGAATGCTCTTCGAAGAGCTAGATCGCGTGCTGTACGAGACGCCCCGGCGTGGTTCGACTTCGAGAAGGACTGCGCAAGGGGCCTCGCGTACGGGCTTTACTGATAAGACGCCGTGCCCGAACTTCGGCAGTGCACTGGGCACTGGCCTGACCGCCGGCGCGCGGCCGCGACGATTTCGTCTGCCATCTGCAAGAAAGCTTCAACTAGGTGTTCCCGCCCTTCGTGCGGTATGGCGCGCCGCGCGGGCCTAGACATTTGCGCATCGCGCGCAGGAGACTTCCGGCGCTGGGCGTGGTTGACCATGGCATGGCGGGGACCGTGTTGGCCGGCCGGGCGGCCTCAGTTGAACAAGGGGTCATGCCAAGATACAGCCCGTTCGCTATCATAAGCTTTGCGGTTATATTGAAAGAAAAGGACTACCTCATTTCGATATAAGCAAGGATTCGCTGACCACCCCCAATTGGCCCACCACCAAGTCGCTAGGGAGCGGAGAACGCCGCCCCGATTTGGCGTGCCCGTTTCACCTCGTCGCCGTGCAGATAGATTGAGGTCGTCGAGATGGACGCGTGCCGGAGATTGTCCCGGACCGTCGTCAATTCCGCGCCGCGCGCCAGCGCATGGGTCGCATGGGTGTGGCGCATCCAGTGTGGGCTGGCCTGTCGCAGCTTCTCGGCGGCCATCGGATGGTCGGCTTGGATCAGGTCCGCCGCTTGCCTGAAGAAGCGCCGCAACACGGCCCACAGGCGCGTGCCGGTGATGCCGCCGGCCGGGTCCTGGCCGAGGCTGCCGATCAACGGAGCACGCGGGTCCCAGCGTGCTCGCGTGGCTGGCAGGCCGCGCTCCAACAGATAACGGTCGAGCGCTGCGCGCGCCAACGGCGGCAGCGCCACCTTGCCCGGCTTGGCGCCCTTGCCAACCAGATTGAGCCAGTGGTTGCCATGGGGATCAATTTCAATACGGCCAAGGGTCGCGCTGACGAGTTCGCTGGCGCGCAGGCCGGTCGCATAAGCGAAATCGAGCAGGAATCGCAGGCGCTGGGCCGCCGGCGCCTCCCACCCGTAGGACCACTCCAGTCCGTTGGCGAGCGTGCGCACCAGCAGCCATTCCCCTTCGGTGAACACGTGCGACGTATCCAGCGGCGCAGCCCGCGCGCTGCCGCGCACCTTGATGCCTGCAAACGGGTTGGCCAGCACGTACCGCTGCTGGATCAGCCAGCGGAACATTGCCCCGAGCACCGACAAGGCATAGGCCGTCGAGCGGGCCGACAGGCCCTGCGCAAACGGCCGCCACTCGGGCGAGGTGCGTGGCCGGGGCAGTCCCACCCAGCGCTTGTGGGGTGTCGGCCGGCGCAGGAACGTGCGATAGGCAATCGCGTCCTCGGTGGTCAGCGACGACAGCGGACGCTCGCGCTCGACGATCGCCCACAGGATCAGCCGCTCCGCTTCCTTGCGATAGGCCCGCTGGGTGGCCGGTGACTCATGCAACGCCAGCCAGGCCTGGACGGCCTCGTAGTCGTTGTCGGCATTGAGGGTGCAGGTTTGCCGCGGGGCGCGGAAGGTCCCGGACGAGCCGTCGACTTCGTTGGGCAGGCGCAGGTGCTCCCAGGGCACGATCACCCCGCGGTCCGCCGCGGCGATCAGCGCGCGGGCGCGCTCGGTGAGCGCAGGATGCTCGGCGAAGAAGGCTTCGATGCGCCGGGCGCTCGCTGGGCCCAGGCCAGGCACCGCCGTCCACCAGCGACGCCGGCGCGGAATACTCACGGTCAGGTCCGCCAGCGTCTCAATGCCGTGGGCGCGCAGCGCCGCCACGGCACGAGGCGGCAGCCACTCGCCGATGTCGTCGCCGACCTGCGGCTGCGGCGAGGGCAAGCGGCGCAGCCAGTCGACCGCTTGGTGGATGGCCTTCGCCCGCCCGACTCGCTCAGCCGCGCCGTGTGCGAACAAGGCGGCCAGGTCATGGCGCTGCCGGCGGCACGCGAAATCGGCCAACTGTCGCCGGATATGGCCGAGGATGCCGCGCGCGGACTGGCCGCTGGCCTTGCGCTCGCCCAGGTAGCGCACCACCGCGTCGCGGGCGGACAGCCCTTCGTACCAGGCGCGTAGCGCGGCCAGCGATGCCGCATCGGGGAAGTCAGGCGGCGCGGGATGGGTCTGGGGGGTGGCTGACAGCATTTTCATGTCTGCCAGTTTATTGCACCGATGCAGCTATTGCGATAAGAATAGTTATCGCAATAGCCACCTTTGTCAGCACGATTCGAACGATTCGCTCTTACTCGCTGCTGGCGTTCAGCGCCTTCATGACGTCCTCGGTGATGTCGATGCGCGGATTCACGTACACCGCTTCCTGTATGACCAGGTCGTAACCGCGCTGCTCGGCCAGCTGGCGAATCACCCGGTTGGCGCGCTTCGCCAGCCGGGCCAGCTCCTCGTTGTGTCGCCGCTGCAGGTCCTCTCGGAAGGCCTGCTGCTTGCGCTGGAGCTCGCGGTCCATCTCGGCCACCTCGTGCTGGCGGCGCTGCCACTCGGCATCAGACAGCGCGCCGGCGTCCGTGTCGAGTTGGGCGGCCAGGGCGCGGTTCTTACGGGCCATGCCCTGCAGTTCACGGTCGCGCTTATCAAACTCCTGCGCAAGCTTGTTTTGAGCCCGCTTGGCGGGCTGCGAGTCGCGCAGAAGCCGTTCGGAATTCACAGCGGCGATGCGCGCTGGCTGCGCCTGCGCCGGCGCTGTCGCGCACAGCGCGACAGCGGCCAACCCCGCGGCGGTCAGGGATTTGAGCAGTGGGGTTGACGTCTTCATGAACCGGAGCCTCTGTGAGCACGCCGTGGCAATCTGGAACCGCGAGCCTTGTCGCCGCCGATGGGAGCGCATCTCCTCTCTTCCCCATGGGAATTTTGTTTCGCCCAAAGTCAACTCGCCGGTAGAAAAGTCAGCCTGGACGCCCGCCTGCTAGGATCTTCCAAATCGCCCTTGTAGTACTTTCCATGCAAATGTGTCGGTCGCTGGCCCGCGAGGCCCTATCTGACAACGTCTATACGGGATCTCCCAAGAAGGCCAGATGGCTACAACCGGCTGATTTGAAAGAGAAATTCCGACCATGCCGCCAGATTTTAACGGAAAGATCACCCCGTTTTTTTCTTGCGCAGCTGCGCAGCATCGATGCGTGACGTGCTGGGCACGCACAAAAAGAAGCCGCCAGGTTTTGGCGGCTTGTCGGGAGTGCGTTGGAAGGGTCAATTAACTTCGACGCATGTCTGATCTTAAATCAATCGAATAGGTGATGTCACGCATCGAAAGGGCGTTCCCCTCCAGCGTGGAGTATGAGCCTGGAGAGCCACCGGCCTGCATATCGGCATGACCGTCGCCTACGTCGCCGACGACGATCTCACCCAGCCGCTGCGCCAGGTCCGTGGCTGCATGATTTGCCATTTTTGCCCTTATCCGAGAATAACGCCGTGAACTTAGCCCAAATCTTGAATGACATCAATCACACGCTTCCCGATCTCCAGTCCGGCCTGCTCAGCGGCCTCGCGCGTTAAATAACTGGCGAAATCGGCTTCCGGCCCGCACTCCCAATCGGTGTGGTCCGCGTTGCGTCCGATTGCCACGATGTAGCGCCACATCTGCTCGGGCGCCCCAACGTCGTCTGAGACTTGAACTTTGAAGGCGGTCGCGTGGACGTACATCCCCCGGTACTCCTCCACAATCCATCGCAATAGCTGCCCCATAGCTCACTCGGCGCAGGACCGCAGCATGATAACGGGCACTCCCTATTTCTTAGTGGCGTGATTGTGCCACTGGAGCGTCAACACTTGAACTAGGCTCAGTGAGGGTTCTCCAGCCGATCGACGTAATCCTGAGCCCACAGAATCGCATGCCCCTGTGCGTCCTCGTTTCTCTCGTAGAGCCCGAGCACCTCCGACTCCACGATGACGTGGCGATCTTTGGTCACGCGCCCCAGGGATGCAAATTCCCCGCTGCCTGCGGGTTTTGCGAATCCCTCGATAATGTATCCTCGATACTTCTCGATAGACATGGTTGGTCTCGTTCCAATCGACACCCGAGCGCGGGCCGTCGCTCATTGAACGGGCCCCGCAACAGCCTAGCACGCAGCGCAAGACACCTGCTTGGCAACCTTTCCTCGTTGGGCCTGGCGAACCAACGCTCGCCTCGCCAGCGAGCCGCGCCTCGGCCCAGCCAGTTTATGATTCTGTAATCCAGCGCCTTGACAGCAGCGCTACCCGTTACCGGCGAGGACACCTCGTTGCGTGGTGAGAGTGCTCCGCGCGAAGACCAGCAGCAAGCGCGCCTCCGATCAGCGCATGCACCGACATAGATGGCTCGGCCCTAGCCAACGGGCGTCGATGCGGATAACCGGTCCTTGAACAGCTGAAAACAATGGTCCGCCACCGGCTGGACCAGGGCACGTTTATCGTGCCGCCTGCGTGCGCGACGCTACTCCCTTCCGGCGCTGCTGGACTCAAGGTGGGCAAATGCTGTGTTCAAGCGCGACCTGTCGCAAGAATACCTTCCTAATACCCTTCGGCGGCCAGTTTTTCAAAAATCCTGGTGATCTTCCCCTCCAGCGTTGCCGCGGTAAACGGCTTGACCACATAACCATTGGCCCCCGCCTTTGCCGCCGCGATGATGTTCTCTTTCCTCGCCTCAGCTGTCACCATCAGCACCGGCAGCTTGGCCAGCGTCGGGTCACTGCGGATAGTCTGCAGCATAGTGAGGCCGTCCATATTGGGCATATTCCAATCTGAAATAACAAATTGGAATCGACCATCCCGAAGCTTCTCCAAGCCGATCGCGCCGTCCTCGGCTTCCTCGATATTCGAAAAGCCGAGCTCATTGAGCAGACTGCGGATGATCCGACGCATGGTAGGGAAGTCGTCGACCACTAAGATCTTGAGGCTTGTGTCCACGGTAATGACTCCAAAACAGCTGTGGATGCACTAATCCTAGTGCCTGTTACTCCACTAATTATGCAGGCTTGCGGCCGAACCTCGCTAGGCGCGCCAAAAAGCAATCTGACGCCCATGCCCTGACGCTCTACTGCGGTACCAATCCATGCATCCCGTCGTGAAGGCGACGTCGGCGCGTGGAACGGTACCGAGAGTTAGCCTGTCAAGCCAGCACGCCGCGCTTCCCAAGATGCGATCCACGCTTCCACTTCCCCGGCAGGCATCGGCCGACCAATGAAATAGCCCTGAGCCAGATTGCAGCCGCTCGCCCTCAGAAATTGCCAGTCCTGGACGTCCTCGACGCCTTCCGCCACGGTATGGATCCCCAATTCACGTGCCATCCCCAGCGTGGCCTCAAGAATCGTGCGTAGCGGTGGTTCCCTCCATGCTCCGTGGACGAAGCTCCCATCCAGCTTCATCTCATCGAAAGGGATATCCCGCAGCTGTGCCAGAGATGAATACCCAGTGCCAAAATCGTCGATGGAAAGCGAGATGCGCTTGAGCCGCAAACGCGTCAGCACATCCAATGACAGCATCGGTTCGGCCATTACCCGCGACTCCGTGATTTCTAGCACCAGGCGGGAAAGGGAGATCCCCGATTGGTCGGCTGTGTGTTCAATGAAGTCCGGGAGGTCCAGTGCAGTCAGGTTGTCCATGGATAGATTGACTGCTACCGACAACGGTATGCCTGCGTCTTGCCACAACCGTGCCTGACGTAACGCGCTTGTCAAGACCGAACGTGTTAGTTCGGCGATGAACCCGCCCTCTTCCGCCAACTCGATGAACTGCCCTGCGGCCACCAAGCCCGCACTGGAATGCTGCCAGCGCGCCAGCGCTTCCATACCCACCAGCGCCGCTGTTTGCAACGATACTTTGGGTTGGTAATAGTTGATGATCTCCCCGGTATCAATCGCGCGTCGCAGCTCTCCCGCTTGAAAGCGGCAACGCTGAGCAGTCGGACCGGTTTGAGCGGAGGCAAGTGGCTTGCCCAGCAGTTGCTCCTTCAGTTGGCTTGCCGAAGCGGGCTTGCGCAAGGCCCCGACGACATGCAGCCCTCGGATCCTGGCAAGCTTCTGGGCGCTCTGTATGACACGGGGATCCTCTCCGCTCACCAGCAGCAATCCCCCCGCATAGCCGGCTGCCACCAGATGCCGGACGAATTCAACGCCGTCCATATCCGGCATCTGCAAGTCGCTGAAAATTAAACCGATCGACCGCGATTCCTTCTCCAGCAGAGCCAGGGCCTCCGGCGCGCGCTCGAACGCGACAATGTCCCGAAAGCCCAGTTGCGTCAATTGACGAGTCAATAAATTGAGGACGAACGGATCGTCATCGACCACCAGCACTTTCATTCGTTCTATGTCGTTTTCCATGTTTATTAGGTCGATCCGCACAAATTTCTCTGCCCATGGATCGCGTCAACGCGCTGCCGTGCAGCCCAACCCCGACGGATTCCAAAGCGAGATCAGGACTTGCCGCTTTCAACGCCGAGCTTGCTCAGGGAGCTATTAATCTTGGCGATCAGACTGATCTTGTCGAATGGCTTGACCGCAAAATCCGTGGCGCCAGCCTTCAGACACTCGATCACCACGCTTCGTTCGCTGTTTCCCGTGATCATGATCACCGGCACATCGGTCATGTAGGGCAAGCGGCGCAGCCTCCGCGTCACTTCAATGCCGCTGATATCCGGGAGCTCGATGTCCATCAGCACTAGGTCGGGCCGATACTGGCGCAGGCCGGCCGTCGCCTCCAGCCCAGTGGTAGCAAATACCAGTCTGAAGCCTGCACCGCGCAAGAGCTCGCGCAACAGGTCGTGCTGAAACTCATCGTCTTCCACCACTAGCACTAGCGGCTGGAACTTCTCTGCAAGCTCTCTCAGTGCGTGAGCGGATTCGATCCGCGGCCCCGCTTGCAGCGAGAGACTGCCAAGCCATTCCCGAATATCCTCCATGGTGTGTCTGATGGACGCCAAGTGGTTACCGATTGCCTCGGCCTTCAACTGCTCGATAGTGCGCTGGAAATCCGACGCATCACCGGTAACCATGGTTCTCGTGCTCGGCATTGCGCGAACCTTGTGCAAAAAACCATCGAGCTCCCTCGCGATGGCTTGCTCGGCTAGGCTGAGCGAACGGGTCGCGAGGTCGATACGTTCTCTGCTCTCGGCAGCCTGGTCGTCAAGCTGGACATCGTAACTGGCGAGTTGCTTGGCGCAGGCGACTAGCTGCCCGGCTGACACCGTGTCTGGCGGCGGCTGGCGCGTTTGTCGCAGGGCGTGATGCACAGCCATGCGTAGCCGCGGCGCGTCATTTGTGGCTGGCCAGAATAGGACGTAGTCATCAAAATGCGCATTCTTGCATAGTTCATAGACCTTCCACAGCTCGCTGCCAGTGCATAAGACGAGCGTGCGATGTGGCACGGTGGGCGCAACCGAGCTCAAACGGAAGAGGTCTCGATAATACTGTTCCGCATCCTCCAGCTTGTCGAAAGCGAGGACAAGTACCTCAGGCCGGTGCTCCTCGAAGTCGCTGACGGCGAACTCGGGCTTGGTTGAGACACGGATGTTGTCGAACTCTTCACTCAGCAGGGCAGCAACCAGCTCCGCATCAGCGACCGCGGGTGTCACCACCAGGATGGGTGGATTGCCCTTCATGATGCCCGCCTCGCGATTGGCACCCGCAACGCACGGCGGGTTCTGTATGGCAGCCTGCCATGCAGTTTGGCAACTATAAAATCCATGATTTCTCCTACTTTCTGACTTATGGGTATCTCAAATGCATGGGAAAGGTCGCGGCGAGACGGTGGCGCGTTCATGATTCCTGGCCCAACCAAGTATCGATGGCGGCTTCGACGAGTGGCACTTCAGTCTCTACCTGTGACATGCAGTGATCGATCTCTTCATAATTCTCTGCTTTCCCGGCGCTCTCCAGCTTCGCGCACAGGTCGCCCAGCGCCAGAGCTCCAACTGACCGAGAGGAGGACTTCAGCTTGTGGGCGATCAAGCTGACCTGGCGGGCGTTGCCGTTACTCGCATGCAGGCGTAGATCCTTAGTCTGCCCTCTCAACGCGATCAGATAATCAGAGAGCAAGCCATTGACGATGTCGCGGTCGTCGCCAACGAGGTCGGTCAACACCGACAGCTTTAGCTGCGATGCATAGCTGTTGCACGATGCTTGTTCTGCTTTTGGCGGCACTGGCGTAGGCGCTTCAACGCTAGACAGGGACCGCTCCAGGGCTTCCCTCAGCAAATTCAGGTGCAAGGGCTTGGTCAGATATCCATCGAAGCCTACCGCCTTGGCCCGTGTCATCTCATCCTGAAGTGCGTTCGCCGTCAGCGCCAAGATAGGGATGCGCGAGCCAAGGTCCTCCTCCTGCCGGACAGCAGTGGCCAATTCATAGCCGTCCATCTCGGGCATATTGAGGTCGGTCAGAATCAGGCTGAATCGACAACTCCGCCACAGCAGCAAAGCTTCTTTGCCATCCTTGGCCAGCTCGGCTGCATATCCCAGCAGGCCAAGTTGACGCAGAATGACCTGCTGGTTGATGGCATCGTCTTCGGCGACAAGGATCAAGCCGGACTTTGGCGGTTCCAAGTCATCCCCTTCCTCGGGGCCGGCAGGGGGTCTATCTTGGCGACTGCTATCGCCGCACGTCTTCTGGCAGGAGGCCAGACCGGCCGCCGTTGCCACGGCCTCCTGAAGTGACGAATAGCCCAGCATCTCAATTCCCAAAAAAACTACATTAGCATCTTCAGCACGGGAAATTCGCTCTTTTGTTCGCGCGATCACCACGCGTCCAACATCTCGATGGACATCCTCATCCTCGAGATAGCCATTTTTATGACATTCGTCATTCATGCCATCATCGATGAGTACTAATATTGAATCGCGCGTTCTTTCATTACTTAGCGAGCCAGGAGACGCTTGCACAATCCTTACGCTCGCGCCCGCGTCAATGAGATAGGTGCCAAGATCTTCAGCGGAAAATAGACGGCTCTCGACCAGAATACAATCGATGCCAGGTAATGCCGGATCACACGGCGGGGCGGGTTGTTCTGCCATCTCGAATGGCAACGTCGCGCTGAACACTGAGCCCTCACCCGGCTGGCTGGAGACCGATATGTCACCCTCCAGCAGCTCGACGAGGCGATGACAGATGGCAAGGCCCAAGCCGGTCCCTCCGAATCGCCTCGTTGTTGAGACTTCACCTTGTGTAAATGGCGTGAATAGATTGGTCAGCGTGTCCTGGGACATGCCGATACCGTTATCGGAGATGGTGAAACGAACTTGTATAGCGGCCCTGTTACTACCGACCGTCTCTGCCCGAATTTCGACGCGTCCGGCTTGGTCGGATCTACCACCGGAGAACTTGATTGCATTACCGACCAAATTATAAAGCAGTTGCCGGAGGCGAGTGCCGTCCGACAAGACTTCATCAGGAATCCCTGGCGAGACAAAATTGGTTAATCGCACTCCCGCCTTTCCAGCAACCGGCATCAACGATCCGCATAAACTCTCGACTATATGACGGATCGATATGGGGGTTCGCTCAATCTCCATCTTGCCGGCCTCGATCTTCGAAAAATCGAGGATGTCATCGATGATTCTCAAGAGCGAGTCGGCCGACTCTCGGATTGTTCGGATAATATTCGACTGATCGTGGGACAGCTGCGATTGAGCCAGCACTTCAACCATGCCGATGACCCCATTCATTGGGGTGCGGATTTCGTGGCTCATCGTCGCGAGGAAGGCACTCTTGGCCCTTGAAGCCGACTCGGCATCAGACTTGGCTCGCTCCAGCTGTTGGCGCACCCTACGGCTAGCCGTAATGTCGCGCGCGGTAGCATAGATGAGGCCGTCTGGGGCCCGCACGGCTTTCCAGGCAAGCCAACGAACTGTGCCATTCTTGCATAGATAGCGATTTTCGAAGTGCTCGGTAGGATTTCCGGCCAGGTGCCGCTCGATCTCGCGGCGCGTCGCTGCGAGATCATCGGGATGAATGAATTCCGTAAAGGGTCGGTCTAAGAGTTCCTGTGTTGTCCAGCCAAGCACCTGCTGGAATGCCGGATTGACGCGCTTGAAATAGCCGTCCATCCCTGCAATGCAGAGCAGATCGAGCGATAGTTCGAAGAATCGGTCGCGCTGCGCCTCCGCATTCTTTCGCGCGCTAATGTCCTGAAGAAGCACGAGCGCCGCAGGTTCCTCATCCCAGTCGTATGGGGCGGCAGCCACTTCGCATTGCAGTATTGATCCATCGAGTCTCAGCCATATTTCCTCGGCTGTCGGCACGGCTATCCTCGCTTCTTGGAGCTGCTGCATGCGGTCTCGGACGAGCCACTGGCTATCCGAGTGGACAAAGCCGAGCACCTCCCGTTCCAGCAAGGAAGCTTGCGATGGCGCTCCGAGCGTTTCCACCGCTTTTGGATTGGCATAGCAGATCCGCCCCGCCCGTTGGACGAAGACCGCGTATGGTAAGAGCTCGATAAGCTGGCGGTATCGCGTTTCGCTCAGCTCCAACGCGCGAGCATTGGCGCGCTCGCGGCTCACGTCGCGTAACACAAGTACGGCACCCCGGACATCGCCATCCTCGGCGCGGATCGGCGCAGCGCTGATCATGACATCCCGAAGCATGTTGTTATTGGCGGCCGACAGTCTTTGACCGTCCCAGTGCAGATCGACACCCGTACCGAGTACTTCCTGTGCCGGGTCCATTACCTCCCGCTGGGCGTCTGGACCGACGATTCGAAGTACTTCACCAAGGGGGCGAGCTAGCGCCTCCTGCTTCGGCCAGCCAGTTAGCTGCTCGGCCATCGGATTCATCCGCTTGATACGTCCCTGCTCATCGGTGGAGATGACAGCATCGTTGATGGCATGAAGCGTAATGTCGAGGTCACGTTCGCTCTCGCGAACGCGCGTCTGCAGCGTGATATCGCGAATCAACACCACCCTACCACCGCCTCGGCGGGATTCAAGACGAACCTCGTACACAAGCGCAGTAGGACTCTTGACCCGGAAATTCAGGCATTCACGTTCACCCGTGGGGCTGTTCAGGGCAGTTCCCAAGGTCCCCTGCTTGGCAAGGCGGTCGGCGCTAAGGTCGCTACGAAAGAAGGCCGCCGCTATATCGTCTGGCGTCGCATTCCAGATTGCTTCCTTAGAGACCGCAAGCAGTTTCAGGAAATGCTGGTTAAGCCCGTCCAACTTGCCCTCGGGGGATAGACCGAAGGCGACATCGGGGATGGCTTGAAACAGCGCGTCTATGCGTTCTGCTTTCTTCGCCTCGCGCTCTCTCGCCGCGCGCTCCTGATTACCCGATACGACGACACGCCTCAATAGCGTTACTTGGCGAGCACTTGCGAAGAGAATAAGCGCGGTCATCATGAGACCGGCGATCAAAAGAAAATCGCGGCGCGCTCGGAACGAGGCTAAATACTCAAATCTGGAAAATCCGACGACAACAAAAAGTGGATAATCCCGTAGCTTTTTATAACTGGTGATGCGATCAATACCATCGATAAAGCTCTTCGATTGATAGGATCCAGATTGTGCGTTCTTGAGCGCCTGACGCAGAGCACTATGCTCCGGCGCGATTGTACCGACTGTATCCTTGGGGCCGGCGCGTCGAGCACGTATGACATAGTCATTCGCACCAAGGACCGCGACCAGCCCGTGATTGCCGAGCCGAAGGTCATCGTATAATTGTGTTAGATACGCCGGGTCCATCGATATAACGACCACGCCAATAAATTCGCCCTTGTCATTCTCAACACGGCGCGATAGTTGAATCGATGGCTTACCGCTGGCTCGGCCAAATACAGGTTTGCCAATAAATAGTCCACGGCTGCCATTTTCGAGATGGACGCGAAAATGCTCACGGTCAGAGAGATCGACCGGTTTGAAGTCCGGCACCGTGGATGACCGTAGGATGCCGTCTCGGTCAATGACGGCTATCTGCAGGAAGACGTCTAGTTTGACTCGATTAGATTTAACATACGCATCCATGGGAAGCTGCACCCCATGTTTTTCAACCTGCCATGCAACCAGATTGGCCAGTTGTTCTGCCTCGCGCATCAGTCGCGTGGTATGTGCATCGAGCACGTCAATCAGTGCCTCTGTCTGGCGCTGTGCTGTGCGAATCTCGGAGTCGGCATCCCAGCCAATAGCGCTTCCAAGCGCGAGCCAAAGCGCTATGACAAGTGCCATTCCTGGCAAGTAATATCGGCGCTTTGCTATTTGAGCGACTCGTGTCTCGGATATGGGAGAACTGATCATCTTGTTTCTGCGGCCATGTTGGCCAACATGGCTCTTGTGCTTTGAGTGATTTGCTCAAGCCGGCTCTATCGCTCGCCAGGGCGCTCGCCTTCCTGGTGATCGCGGCGTGCTTGCGTATCTAAAGTTTCTCGTCGGGTGCCGGTCTAGGTCTTGCCCTGCTTGCGGGGTGGATCGAGACTGCCGCCGGGATAATGTTAGCGGGCGCTGGTTAGTCAGCGCCGATAGCGCTGACTAAGGCACCGAGCACCGCTCTGCCAAAGACGACAAGTTCAACTGATTGATAGAACGCGCCCATGCGTCGCCGAGTCAAGCGGGCCCGCTACGCATTGGCGCCCGCATGACCGCGTGACTGGCTGCTACTGGCATGATGGAATCTCGTCAGAAAAGCGTGCGCCCGGCCCCTTCGCAGTCCCGCTCCCGCCAATGTGGTATCGCACTAGCGTCTGCTTGGGGCATCGGCGTCGACTGCTATGGATCGCTGACGAGGTTGAGGACGGTGCGCTGCGAGAGCTTCCTGGTCTTGCCTGCGCGCGACGGGGGGCGGCACATGCTGCATGCAAAATTCGCCTGCGGCTCATATGCATGCGTCACGAACTGCCCACTGCAACGGGGGCAGGTGGAAAGCTGCAGCATATTGCGCTCGATAAACCGTACTAACGTCCAGGCACGGGTGAAACTTAAGACAATCTCGCCGCCGAGCAGCGATACTTGCTCGAGATAGAGCCGATAGCTGGCCACCAAAGTACGGATGCCGCTCGCCCCGCCCTGCTGCACCATGAACTGGTAAGCGGAGAAGAACAGAGACGAATGGATATTTGGCAGCCAAGTGGTGAACCAGTCGGTCGAGAATGGCAGCATGCCCTTGGGCGGCGAGATCCCGCGCAACTCTTTGTAAAGCCGGATCAGGCGATCGCGCGAGAGCGTGGTCTCGGCTTCCAACACCTGCAAGCGCGCGCCCAGCCCGATCAACTCAATGGCAAGCTGGGTCTGCTTGGCATCCTGTAGCACGCTCTTGCGGCCGGTCACCGGAGTGGCCGCAAGGCTCCGGGCCGGGGCAGCTTGCAGCAGCGCACTCAATTGAAGGACTCCACCGGCTGGCGGGCCAGCAAGATGGCAGCGTGCATCTGCTGCATATCATGGCTCTTCGGGTTGTGGGTGAGCGTCGACAGCAAGGCATGGTCCTCGAACCGGAACCGGCACAAGACCATATTGGATGCCGCCAGCTTGACCAATTGCGCAGGCGTGAGCTTGGCAAGGATGTCAGCGATATCCTTGCCAACACCCCGCCGGTACATGGCTTCTAACTGGTTCTCGCGCACCAGCTGTTGCGCGAGCAGCAGATAAGCGAGGTTAACTTCCCTGATCTCATCCGGAAATCTGCTAGCTTCTTCCATCTTCTTCTCTTCTTCCCTACTGGCTCTACAAGGAGGGGCGGATGCACCACAAACGCGTCGCCCGACCCTTAACATCAAGTAACATTGGTAACGAGATGTAACGATCAGGAGTGCGTTATAGCATCGGTTCTTCCCTTTGCCAAACGATCTGCGCGAGAAAATGGGAATGTTACACATCCAAGACAATGGGTGCAGGGCCAGGCACTGCCCGATGCAACTTCCACCCCATCAATAATAGAATGTCGTCGGCCGACACCTCGCAGACGACCGCGTTATGGCGATTGACGCAGTCGGCTCACGCATAGCCCGATTTCGAACATTTCGGCAAATTGCAGCGCTGGTAAGGGGCGACCGAATAGATAGCCTTGCCCCTCTTCACACCCAAGGTGGTGCAGGGTGTCACGTTGCTCTTCGGTTTCGACCCCCTCGGCAATCGTCTCCAGGCCGAAACTCCGTGCCATATCGAGCAGCGCGCGGACGATGGCAGCGTCCCGATCTGACTCATGTATGTGTTGCACGAAGGAACGGTCGATCTTGATCCGGGTAAGTGGGAAGCGTTTGAGCAGGCTGAGCGATGCATAGCCGGTTCCGAAATCGTCGAAGGCAATCGCCACGCCGTGGTCCCGCAAGCGCTGAAGCGTTTCCACGGCTCGGTCGTCGCCCTCGAGCACGATGTTTTCGGTGATCTCAAGCTCGAGCGCCTGCGGCGGCAGGCCATGCCGCTCCAGGGCCGAGACGACCTGTGAATCCAGGTCCTCCGCACGAAGCTGCGCGCCGCACAGGTTGACGCCGATACGGAAATCTTTTGCGCCACTTCTGCGCCATAGCGCTGCCTGCGCACAGGCTTCATCAAGAATCCACGATCCAGCACTCACGGCGAGCGCCCCCTCTTCCAACGCGGGCAGGAAAGCCGCAGGAGACAAAAGACCATGCTGCGGATGCAGCCAGCGGATCAGTGCCTCAGCACCGGTGAGGGAGCCGTCGGCCAGGCGAACCTGCGGTTGATAGAAGAGCACGAATTCGCCGTCGCTGACTGCCCGATGCAACTCCATGCTGTAGAGCCGCCGCGCGACCGCTTCATGCCGTAACGCGGTGGCGAAGACGAACGACTGGCCATGGCCGATGCTCTTTGCCTTGAACAGAGCCAGGTCCGCATTGGCGATCAGTTCCAGCGCTTCCCGTGCATGGAGCGGCGCCATGGCCACGCCGCAACTGACCGATAGCCGCACCTCATGTCCATCAATGGCAATCGGCTCGGCCATGTTGGCAATCACCGCATGAGCGACATCCTTCGCCTGCCCGACACTGTCGCATTCCGGTAGCAGGATAGCAAACTCGTCCCCGCTGATCCGCGCGACCGTATCGTTCGGTCTCGCGGTTTTCTCCAAGCGGCGAGCCACCTCGCGGAGAATGCCATCGCCTACCGCGTGGCCAAGCGTGGCGTTGACGTCCTTGAACCCATCGAGGTCGACCATGACTACTGCGGCCGGCAAGGCGAGCGTGAGCGTCTCTTCCACACACCGATAGAAGCACGCGCGGTTGGCGAGTCGGGTGAGCATGTCGATGTTCGCTAGCCGTTGCAACGCCTGTTCCTCACGCCGCAGCGCTGTTAGATCCTGCAGACGGGCGTTGCATATCAGCTTCGCGTTCGTGCGCAGGCAAGTCAGGGACAACCCGAGAAGGAATCCCGTTCCGTCTTTGCGCAAGCCGTGCAGTTGCGCGAGCATGGACGGTTCGTTGACCGAACTGACCTCCGCGCGCGAGATCAGTTGGTGCAATGCCGCCCTCTCTCGCTCGGGGAATAGGCTGTCAAAGGCTCGGCCGGGGCCCTCGCTCGGCTCGTATCCAAACAGGGCAGCAGCAGCGTCGTTCCAGGCGACGACACCCCGTCGTTCATCGAACTGCACGAATGCAGTGGGCTGGTCTTCAGCCAATGCCTCCGAGGAACGCCGCCGTACCGCCTGCGCGGCAATTTCGACGCGGCGCAACTCCAGCCTGTCCCCTGCCATTTTGGCCAGCTCGCGCAGACGCTCGCAGTCTTCCTCTGAGAAATCGCGGTGCGGCTGCCCATCAATCACGCAGAGCGCTCCTACGGCATGGCCATCCGGCGACATCAGGGGAACGCCGGCGTAGAAGCGCAGCTTGGTCGGCCCCGTGACCAATGGGTTGTCGTAAAAGCGTTCGTCGAGCGTGGCATCCGGCACCACCATGACTTCATTCCGGGTGATTGCATGCGCACAGAACGAAACGTCGCGGCTCATGTCAACTTGCGCACCCTCAAGACCAGTGCTTGCCGCAAAGAAGACATGATCGCTGCCGATCATATTCACCGCTGCGACAGGCATCTTGAAGACACGTGCGGCAATTTTGACCACTGGGTCCAGGCTGGGCAACGGTCTATCGCTTTCGAGTCCATACCCGGACAGCGCCTCTAGTCGTTCTGCCTCGGTCGCCAATACTGGGGGACACTTCATAAGAGTTCTCCAGAGTTCCGCTCGCCGCAGTAAGATTGAACTGCCTCAGTCAATTGGGGCGGCCGTGCAATATATGTCCCAAACTATGTCCAAAATGATGCCCCCGATTCCGGGTATGAGAATAAATGAAAGATTAGACTAATGTAACGGCCAGCGGTACCCACGACGCGGAGGGTGTTCCAATGGTATGGAGCGTCCGCAGGACTTTCCGCCCATGCGGTTGGCGAGCTTGCCAAGGCAGATTGCTGAACGTCTGACCTGCGGCACCCTGCTCGCGCCCGACGTCCTGCTGAAAGGCGTCGATGAGGCCGGGCCGGTAGTCGTCGCGCGCAAGCTGGGGTGGGATGGCGCGTGAACCTAGCTGGAGGACCCGTTCCTCTTGCTGGCGGGCGAGGTGAAACGGCCGCGCACCGGCGACGAGGGAACGGGGTTGCGGCTGGTGGCCAAGGCCACGAAAGCGGTGGAGCGCCCGGCATGACGATCGCCTTGGCCTCCACCGGAAGCTTGCCCTGCCCCGGCGGCGGGCACGTGCGATCGCTTCGACAGCCAGCTGCTCATGCATGCGGACGCAGTGTGGAACTCGAAGTCAGGCCATCAAGGGTCTGATGACAAGTATTCCAGACTAACATCTCTTGTTTCTGTTATCTCATTCTGCGATGTGTAAAAGGACCAGACATGCTCTGCATCACTATCGAAGCAGGGCCAGCCTTTCAGCAAATATCGCCGCCCGCTCGTCGTAACGCCAGTTTTCGTACTAGCATTGAACGAAAGAATCGCAGTTGTCACACGGCCATCATGCGTTTCCACGCAATATCCGACGAAATGGCGATCACCTCGATTTGTCTCATACACCCGCCAGCGTTCGAGCGTAAGAAGTGGTTGCGCATCAACTGCTGCAACGGGCCCAATATGCGGAGGTGTTCTAGCCATCCTGCCGGAATCTATGTTTAGGTAAACGACGTGGGGCGCCACGAACTAAGCGGCGTTCTCATTAGATATTATATGCGCAGCTTTCAACACAAATATTTTACATCCTGCGGATAATATTCACGTTCGCGTTTGGTCGCGCAATTTGACTTGCCGGCGTCAGCTGGGTAATTCACCGTCGCTTTCATGAAAAATCGTGACAATATTTAGTATCTGATGTGCGCGTTTCGCTCCTTTTTTCATAGCTATCTGCACTACGGCTTTCGAGTAGGCTGTCTGCTTCGGCCAAGCGTCTTGTAGCCCCAGTATAAAGTACAAGAAGGTAACCTCGCGCCCAATTTCTCGCGCGCAATCTGGCGCATAAGACACATATAGTGACCATGCCTGCGCCAGCCACTCCGGCGTGAATGGAAGGTCCGGAAAGACCTCTCTGAAGCGAGTTGCGTGGTTCTTTTCAAATTTCGGATTCGCGTCCGCCATCCGTTCGTATAACCACGCAAAATCCAGGAAATTCAACGTATTGAAACCAAAAACGAGTCGATCAACATCGCTGACTCGCATTTTCATAATAAAATTCTTCCTTGACATTGATTTCGCCTTTCATGCTGTTTCTACGTCTCCTGATGGATAACGCAAAAAACAAAATTCCTCCCACGTGAAATGATTAACGATGCGATTGCATATGAAGACTAACAGGGTGGAATCCAGGAAAAATGTCGGAAGCATCTATCCACCTCCGTTTCGAATACGTGATTGGTATAGTTGCTGAGCGTCGTGATTGCAATGGCTAGAATGATGTCCAAGACATTTTTCTCACTATAGCCAGCATCGAGAAATGCTTTTAGTTCGATTGCGCTCGGTCGCCCTCGATGGGCGAACATTGCATGTGTGAATCCCACCAGCGCGCGAAGCCTTGCGTCCAATAGGCTCCGCCCATCACGAATTGCATTTACAACTTCTGGGGACCCGTTGATGACTGTAGCGGCGATGCCGCTATGCATCGCCACTGAGTAGGAGCTGCCGTTGGCAACGGATAGCGCCAGAAGTATCACCTCTTGTTCCAGTGGCGTCAGGGAACACTCCTGGCGGAATTGGGTGTAGCTGTAAAGGTATGCATCAAACAACCCCGGTGCGTTGGCCATCGCCGCATACATATTGGGAATACTGCCGATCTCGTCTCTAACACTGTCGAGAATGTCCCTGGCATTGGGGCTTGCTGTATCCACGGTCACAAGAGGCAAGGAGAGACGGGCGCATAGAGTCATCGGGTCACCTGGTGCACAAGTAGGTATTGCTGATTCTGGTCGAGGCGGTCCAAAAAGGCGCAAAAAATTATGCTGCAATGCGCATAAGATTATCAATCACAGGGGACAATTGACGCTCTGTGTAACCTGCTTTTGCCAGCACCCGCAGCCCGGCAATGCCGGCAATTAGCGTCATCGCCCAGATTGCAGGGTCTATATTTCTTTTAAATTGCCCAGATCGCTGGCCGGAAATTAATAGAAATTCAAACGCAGCCTTGATGGATTGGAATCCGGTTCGGACCAACCGACGCACCTCGGGGTCACGCAAGCCAAATTCTATGGAAGTATTTACGAGAAGACATCCACGGCCGCCATCATTGTCTTTTACGATATGCAACAGGATCCCTCGAAGTTGTTCCTGCAATCTTGGTGCCTCGGAAGCGTTTCGAATGGCAAGAGCTTTTGCATTTGCATAAATCTCGATGGCTTCCAGAAACAGCTGCCGTTTTGACCCGAAGGTGTTATAAAGGGAAGACTTTGACACGCCCATCTCCCCTGCGAGGACGTTCGCAGGCAAGGCTTCGTAGCCATAGCGCCAGAAGGCGTCTACAGCACGCGCCATAACCTCATCTCGATCGAATTCGATGGATCGTGCCATTGCTGCTCAGAGTCTGCCAAGGGGCAGTCTCAATGATAATATTGATTGTCTTAACAATCAAAGACTGCTCCTTGTCTACGCAAGGATGCCTCGACGCCATCGTGGCTCCGCAAGCCCGGACGCCGCTCGCAATAGCGCCCAGGAGGTGCGTCCAGCGCGGAGGGCAGACGAACATGCCACTCGCCTTTTTTACTCCTGCACGCAGCCAACGCTCGCTTGTCGATGGTCATGGCAACCATGCCGACCCTGAAATAGACCGGGCGGGTGGCGGTACTCCTACGGTGTCCCATCCGAAGGGCCCGACGAGGAAAGAAAGCGGTCCGCAAAAGCCGCTGCTGGTAACGGCGGGCTACACAGGTACCCCTGCCAAAGGTCACACCCGAGTTTCCTCAGGAAGAGTCGCTGGGCTTCGGTTTCTACCCCTTCGGCTAGTACGCGCAGACCCAACCCCCTTGCCATCGCGACAATGGTGGCCACGAGTTGCATATCTCCGGTTTCGTCCGGTATATACCGGATAAAGCTGCGATCAATTTTCAACTTGTCAACAGGGAAGCGCCTTAGATAGGCTAGCGAAGAGTAGCCTGTGCCAAAATCGTCAAGGGCCAACTTGATGCCCAGCGATTTCAGACTGCGCAGAAACTCCACCGCCTGGCTGCCGCGCGACATCAGCCCAGATTCTGTGACTTCAAGCTCCAATCGTTCTGGCGGGAAACCTGTCTCTGCAAGTATGTCCCGCAACTGCTCTTGGACATGACCGCTACGAATCTCCGCAGCGGACAAGTTGACGGCAAGCACCTCGATTGCTTTGCCCTCATCAAGCCATTGTCGGCCTTGACGGCAGACCTCGCGTTGGACCCACGCGCCGAGCGGCAAGATTAAACCGGTGTCCTCCAGCAGGGGAATAAACTCGGACGGGCCGACGTCGCTTCCGCCGTCCCGCGGCAGGCGAACCAGGGCCTCGGCCCCGATCACCTTGCCATCTTCCAAGTTGACCAACGGCTGGTAGTGTAGTTCGAACAGCCCCTGCCGTAGCGCTCGCCGCAAGCGCGCCTCTAGGGCCAGTCTTGAGTTGGCTGCAGAGGTGAAGCCGGGGACATAGGTACGCCAGGTAGCACGACCTGAGCGTTTCGCTTCGTGCATGGCGGATTCCGCGTTCCGGATCAACTCCGCAGCATGACTCCCATGCTCTGGGTTGACCGCAACGCCGATGCTAACCTGCACGAACAACTCGCCGACCGTTGGCAAGCAGAATGGCGCAGAAAAAACCTCAATGAGTTGACGGACGAACTCATCCGCCCCACTGACGACTTCGATGTCATGGAGAACCACCACAAACTCGTCTCCGCTTTGCCGGCCGAGGATGTCGTGAGATCTCATCTGAGCCTGCAGACGTTGTGCGACAGCAACTAACAATTCATCACCTACCGCGTGACCGAGTCCATCATTGATGGTTTGGAAATGGTCAATATCGATGAATAGTACTGCCAGGCGACGTCCGCCTTGCTGCGCGACGGCAAGCGATTGCTCTAAGCGCGCACGAATCAAGAGACGATTCGGCAGATCTGTCAATGGGTCGAAATGAGTCAGAGCGTCCAGCCGATTCTCAGCCTGCTTCAAACGTGTCAAGTCGGTTAATACGGTGACATAATGCTCAGCCTTCCCGTTGTCGCCTGTGACGGTGCTGATAGACAGGAAGTGTGGCAGTACCTTGCCGCTCTTGCTTTGATTCCAAATTTCCCCTTGCCAGCAGCCCTCGCGCGCGAGCGTATCGTGCATCTCCCGATAAAATTCGACCGGGTGCATGCCCGAGCGCAGAAGACTGAGGGGATGGCCTACTACTTCGACCTCGTCATAGCCAGTTAGACTGCTGAACGCGCGGTTGGCGGAAACGATACGGGTATCCAGATCCGTGATGATGATGCCGTCTCGCGAGCTTTCTAAGGCTGCTGCCAGCAGGTGAATCCGGGCGGCCTGTGCAGCATGCTTGGCGACAATATTGAGGCGAGTCAGCGCAAGGGAGATGTCGCCGCCGATCTCTCGCAGCAGATCCATTTCCTCGCTACGTTTGAGATCAAGCACGTCGCTGGCGAGATGGAGCACTCCGATCAGCTCATTATCGCACCGCAATGGAATCCCGGCGCAGGCGCTCATGCCACCCGTCAAGTCTCCGACCGCCCAATTCGGAGCGATGTCACCATCCCGAAAGCCGGTGATATAAACGACTTCCCCGCGGCTCCAGGCATCGATCGGATCGCCGTTGCGGAGATCGACCGAATCAGGGACGGTGGCCTTAGTGTCTGCCTTGCGCGTTGTTATGCCGACAATATCGATCGCTTCGATCCAGGCCCGGCGAAACCCGCCGAATCGCAACGCAGCATCGCACACACGCTCAAACAGTATCTCCCGCGTGCTCGCGTGCATGCTTGCCTGGTTCACGTGACTTAGGAAGCCGTATAGGCGAGACAGTTCACGCACACGCTGTTCGGCGCCGTGCCGCTCGGTGACGTCCCAAGCCAGCCAGATCACGCTGTCGGTATTACCAATCGGAGCAACGCGGGCATCGAACCAGCGTTCGCTTCCATCGATTGTCAACCGGTATTCGTATGCCGTAGTGCGTCGGCTCGAGAGTGTTCCCCTGACGACACTGAGGCAGCCGTCAGCGGCGTCTGCCGGCAAGATATCCGTGACCCTGCGTTGCAGGATGGCCGTGGCTGGCTGAAGAAGTAGCTCGGTGTCGCTGCCAAATACTCCAAGATACCGCCCCTCAGCATCGAGTAGAAATGATACGCCGGGCATCGCCGAGACAAAGGCGCGTAGATGTGACTCCCTCTTGGAGAGCTCTTCCAGAGCACAGGCATGACGTCGCTCGGTTCGCGCGAGTAACGCAAACAGGACCAGTGTCAACAGGCCGACAAGCGCGATATTCAATGCATCGAGCCGATGCAATGTGCTACGCCGGGCAGCGATCTCTCGAAGCAGGATGCTCTCCACTTCTGACGCCGCTTGCTCGACCGCTCTGTAATGCATCCGCAATTCGAGCTGCGTAGTACTACGTGGATTAGCGAGCCTCTGACGAATAGCACCAGCCATCGTCTCGAGCTTGTCACCATAAGCGATCGCGGCCGCGTCGATGCGGACGGTGGAGCCCTGCGTGACGGCGAAATCAGCAAGTTTCCCGTCGCCTTTCACAAGGCCATGGCCGGCCTCACGCGCACGAGCGAGACTTGCAATCAGCAGACCTCGGGTCGAGGAGGGATCGCCATTTAGGATACGCTCCAGGTGCAACTCGGCCGCAGTGGCCGCGCGGCGGCTCTCAGATAGACGGTCGAGGGCAATCAAGCCTCCACGCAATGTCTGATCGGAACGGTAATTTGACCAGGTCATCAGCGCCATCGTTATGCAGGCGAACAACGTGAGCGCAACCAAAAGTGGCGCAGTACCCGGAAACTGGTTCGGATGCCTGGTCATTATCCCGAGATGCCCGGTGCAACTGCAATATTGTCGTCGAGAAGGCCGAACCGTCGCATCAGTTCCAGATGCGCGGGGCTACCCAAGAAGTCCGCCAATGCATTGTCGATAGCATCGCGCAGTCGCTTATCTTCCAGACGCATGGCAAATGCCGGCAGGCCTGCGAAATTCCCGTCGCGCGTGGTATCCGGCACGACGAGTTCGAATATGCCAGCCTCTGCTCTTGTGACCAAAAAATGCAGCGATACGAAAGAGAGCATAAAAACATCTGCTAGGCCTGTTCTAACTGCGCCCGCCGCTGCAGCCGCGTCCGGAAAGGCTTGAATTTTCGCTTCCGACAGCGCTGCTTTATGTGCCAACTGCTGCTCGACGGAGCCGTCGATAACGGCCAACTTTACGGTCGGCTGCGCTGCTATGTGGCTTAGCGAACGAAGATGAAGTGGATTCCCATAACGAACCAACAAACCTGGCTGAATTGTTGCCGTTGGGCGAGTGAAGAGCACGCGCTGCGCGCGCGCAGGCGTGACGAACATGCCGGCGGCGATGATGTCAATGCGACCGCTTTCGAGTTCGTGAATGAGACTAGCGAGATCCGCCTGCAGCCAGACCACATTCTCCCTGCCGAGGGAGCGCAAAGCATGACGCAAGACCTCCGGCGCCTCGCCGGTAACTCTGCCATCTGCTTCGACCATCGCGAATGGTTCTTCGATGGCGTACCCTACTCGCAACGCTTGGCCACGTTGATAGCGGGCCAGCGTGTCCTCATGATTCATGTCGAGCACGAATATTGCCAGCGAAACACTGACTAGGCCCACCAGCGTGGCCGCCAAGAGGTAAGGCCGTCGCAACAGCTTAATCAAATGTATGCCTGCCGAGTAGAAGGTCATTTGCACATCCTCGACAACCAGAATCGGAGGAGTTTCGGATCATTAGCTACGTGTTTTATTCGCAAGATGGTCCAGCGCCGGACAATAGGAGTCAGGAGCTGCATTGGAACATTGATTCAGAAGACCATGCAACTCGGCTTTCATTGTCTGAAATTCGGAAAGCTTGGCTTCGATCATCGCTAGACGCCTTGCGATCACGCCACAGATTGTCTGACAAGAGGAATCCCGCCCAACAAGAATCCCGACGTCTGCAAGGGAAAGCCCACAAGTCTGGGCGCGACGAATTAAACGTAGTTGCCGGAGGTGAGCGTCCTCATAACGGCGCTGTCCGCCAAGTGGCTTATTGGGCACATCCAGTAAGCCCAAGGATTGATAGTAGCGGACCGTCTCAACGCCGACACCCGCTTGCTGCGCCAATTGACCAATCGTGTAACCCACCTGCTTGACTCTGTAGTTCCCTACGGAGTTAAAGTCCTTCCGCGCAGAGGGCAGGGACCCTTAGTCCGGAGCTTCAACGATGACCCAGTAGGATAAATTTATTTTTTATAGACTGTAACAAAGCATTAAAAAAATCGCAAGTCATTGAAAATATAACATCACTCCTGATTTTTGCGCCCCCGTGTTCGGGGTTATAGCATTGCCGTAAATTTCTTGCAAAAGACCGCAGTGGAGATTAATTATGCCGAAGCATTTTTAATTTACTGGGCCCGAGAGAGCGTTTATAACCTGATTTTTGGCTGCCCAGTAAATAATTTAGTTACCAAGCGCCTTACCCCGTTTTGGCGCTTCCCGCATACACTCCCGATGCGGGATTTTTTTCGAAGTGTGGATTGAAACGGCAGTCGTCCATCTAAAAATATGGACGAGTTTTTTACGCTAGTTGCCAGAAATTCACAGGACAGTAACTGGCGGAAAAACTGCGACAAGCTCAACGAATCGCTAGCGCAGCCTTGTCGATAGCGGGACAGGCAGTGGCATTGCGGGCCCACTGCTCAGAACGCAGTTGACGGGTTTTGGCCACTTCGGTGAATTCGTGCCAGGCGGCGAATCTTGCCGCGAGGTGTGTGCGATAGAGCTAAGCACGCAGCAGACGCCGTTTCAGCGCTCAGTGTTGCCCGATCGGAAGCGCGCAGCGTTATAATGGAGACATTCAAGAACTAACCAGCGTCAAAGACGTAAACAGGGAAAACCGCCTGTACTCGAGTGGCTCAGCACGTATTGTCCGTTCGCGGGAGCGCAGTACGTTAGCGGCCCCAGCGGGCCGGTCGCGCGCTGAGGGCATTTCCTTATACAGAAGTCATGACTCTTCCCGCAGTGCTTGAATGGTGAGCGCGGCGTCCATGGTTCGCTGCATGCCGATCCAGATCGTCTTAGCACCGGGCTCGCCATCGCTCTTGCGCCCGAGGAACCCACCCAGGGAAGCAACCAACCGAATCATCTGATTGAGTGTGACTGGTGTCTTCGGGCGGGCCTTCTTGGCGAGCACGTATGCCCCCCCGAATCTCGTCGGCGTCGAAGAACAGGGACGCATCCAGATCCGGGCAGGTTCTGCCCAACCGCATCAAGCGGGCAATGCGCCACGCCACCACCATGTACAACGCCAAGGCCCGCTCCACACGGTCCATGTGCGAGAGCTGTAGCGCTTCGACCTTGCAGCCGGTCTTCAGGACATGGAAGAACATCTCCACTTCCCATCGGGCTCGGTACCAGTCGACGAGCTCGATGACAGCATCGGCGTCCTGCGCTTCTCGGTTCGTCAACAGCCGCCAAACCACTGGCTTGACGCCTGCGGGCGCTCCGATCTCCCTGGCCTCTACACAGGTGAGCGCAGGGCCATCCAGACCGGGCAGCCTCATGCGTTTTGCGCGTAGCTCCTGTTTGACCTCGCGCGCCTTCTGGCCTGCACGCCCCGGCAAGATAAAGGTGATTTCCCCGAGTACCGGGCTGGCGTCGACGCTATCCCACAACTTGCCGCCCTCGGCAAGGTTGCGGTTGTGTTGGCTGCGGATCAGCCAGTCGGCCGGTTGGCCAAGTTCCTGGGCGCGCGCCATCAACTCGGCAATATCACCCTCGCGGTCCGTCACATACACCAGCCGTGTGGGGCAATAGCGCGGCTTGCTCCGCAACGCGTTCATACCCTTCAGTCCAGCGTACGCTTTCCTTGATCCCGCCGCGGTTGCCGTCGGCGTCCTTTGGTTCCCGCGCCCACATCCAGGCATCGATCACCCCCAGCGGTTCACGGTCAGGCGTCACCGCGTAGGTCGGATGCAAAAACATGCCCCGCTGGGCTTCGTAGCTCAGCGGCCCCAGCCCCTCCATTTCCTGGCCATTGAAGTTCAGCTCGGTCGAATCAGCGATGCACAGCACCACCGGAAACTGCGCGACTCTTTCCGCCGTGCGCTCCCAATGGGGCTGCATCACGTCCCGCCAATCGATCTGCTCATTGCCGAGAAACCGATACGCCGCAATGGTTTGCGACCAGTCATCGCACGCACCGGGAATGCTCGCCGTAGGCAGGGCCGCAAACCGCTTGAGCAATTCCTTGGCCCGCCGATCCCGCCGCGGATCGCCAAGATCCAGACTCTCAAATTCCTCGTCCACCCATGCCCCCGACTCGTTGCCCATTGCTGCCCAAAATCCGAGAGTAAACGCGAGTCTGGCGAAGTTAACAACCCCTTACCTCGAAATTTCCGCGGCCTCAGGCTCCATGCCCCGCTGCCGAGACGGTCCTACTTCTGTATAAGGGGATGCGCTGAGGGAGGCCGGATTGCACTTTTACCTGGCCGTCACGTCCCTCCTCAAACGCGCCCTACGGTCGCAGTGGCTGATGCTGGAAGCCCTCGTCCACGATTACAAACGCGAGAGTCAATGCCTTCTATGAGACACGTGAGCGTCTCCCTCCGGATGCAGCGGCTGGCGTATTTCGTCAATCCGATCACGGCAGGTCTAGCCGAGTCTCTCGGCGGCCGCCCGCCTACCGAGAGGCGCCGCGTGTCGAAGCTGGAGACGGAGCGGAGGCGCGCCTTTCCGCGTGGGCGCCTTCCACGACGAGCCGGCACCGGTGTGTGCTCGTCGACAAAGGAGAAACAGGATTAATAGCACAGATTACCGCCTTTTGCAGTAGTCCATTGCACCGAATAAGGCCTTATTTCGACATAGGCATCCAAGAGTCCGGCTTCTATGATTCCAGGCTTGGACGCCGAAATCGGCAAGGCAAACATCAAATGAACTCCCTCGCTACCGTTGCCCTCGTAGTTGGACTCAGCTTCATGCTATGCGTGCTGACCATGGTCTCAGCGCGCCGCCGACGTAGACGCGAGCTCATTCAACGCCAAATTTCGCACCTGGATCGAGTGCTCGCCACGCGCCTGCGAAGCTAAACACCTCCAAGAATAGTTTTCAAATCCGTGGCGCCGGAATTCTATAAAGTGCTCTTGGTGAACGTCGTGCTGCTCGGGCCGTCCGGCGTAGGCAAGACACATCTGGCGACGCTGGCCTATCGGGCCGCGCAGGCTGGCATCAAAAGCCGCTTCCTGACGGCGGCCGACCTGATGATGCAACTGGCGACTGCCCGGCAGCAAGGGCGGCCGCGCGAATACTTCAATCGGGCGGTGATGGGTCCCAGGTTGCTGGTGGTCGACGAGATCGGCTGGCGGCAAGTGCGCGCTCGGTGTTCCGCCTGACCATCGACGTCAGACCATCCTCGCCGCGGTTTCCTCCAGGCGTGTCAGCGCAACACCCGTCGGCTCGATCCGATTTGATTTACAAGTCCTTCCGGTCATACCCCACTCTGGAGGGGGTGCCCTCTCGATGCGTGACATCTCGTATTCAATTGATTTAAGATCAGATATGCGTATGGGTTAATTCACTCCCCACAGCGCGACTCCCGCAAGCCGCCAAGACCTGGCGGCTTCTTTTTGCGATGCTCCGATGTCAATTGGCGCGCGTCAAATCGCCTAGGATCGGTCGCGATGACGGGTCACCCACAACACGAAGGGCCATGATATGCAGCAGATGCACGCTGCCACCCCGCTGGCCCGCCTGCCGGTGCTGGGGGCATCATCCTTTCGTGGCAACCAGAGGCCGCTGCCTTGTCGCCACGCGCGCTGCTCTTTTAGCATTGGCGATGGTGATCGGCTTTGCCGGTTATGGCGTGAGCCTGGCGCTGTTCGTGATCGCCCTTCGCCATCTTGGTACGGCCAGGACAGGGGCCTATTTTTCAGTGGCCCCCTGTTTGGCGTGGTGATCTCCTTCCTGCTGTGGCCTGAGGTGCCAAATTTCCTGTTCTGGCTCGCGGCGGTGCTCATGGCGCTAGGCGTATGTCTGCATCTCCGGGAACGGCACGAGCACGACCATACCCATGAGCCGATGGAACACACGCATGCTCATCGCCATGATGAGCATCATCAGCATGAGCATGATTTTCCGTGGAACGGGAAGGAACCACATGTGCACGCACACCGGCATGCTCCGATCGTCCACAAGCATCCTCACTACCCGGATATTCATCACAAGGCATCCGCACTGAATCGCTTCGTAACGACACAGGTTCCAATACTGGCCAGTGTGACCGACGCGGGCAACCGGGCCAGGTCAGCCACCTTCGCCGGGACGAAGCGGCTCCAGCGGGCGCAGCGCTTGCACGGCTTGCTTGAGCAGCACGATCCAGTCGTCCAGTTCCTCTATGATGGCCTCGGCTTGGTCCACGAGGGTCGGACCAGTGGTTGGATACGACAATGCGGCGCCGTTGATCAGAGTATGTGCCATGCCGTGCAAGCGCAGCAGATCGTCGCGCAGTCCGGCTGGCTCACAGCAACGCGCGCGGATCGCATCGAGTTGGTCCACCACGCGCAGGATCGTGGTCGTGTCGAACGTGTCCCGAAGCGCTTGCAACGCCTCGGCGTCGACCCTGCCGTAAGGGGTATCGGTGTCAGGCATGGCGAGGCTTGCGGACGGAATGGGCGGGCGCGGCAAAGAGGCTGTCGCGAATCCAGGCTTCCGGCACCCGTTCCAGGTTCAGCTTATAGTCGCCGAAGCGCTCGATGTTGCTGGTGAGGTAGGGACTCAGGAAGCCAATGTCGGCCACGTCGATCTTGATCCCTTCCTTTACCATCGCGCGCAGGGCCTGCATCATGTCCGCCGTGTTCTGCAGAATCACGGCCGAGGCGATCAGGTCGTTGTAGCGCAGGCGCTTCTGCTGTTCGTCGGGGTCATTTTCGGCTAGCACGTCACCGCCGAATGAGAACCATTTGGCAAAGCCATTGTAGGACTCGATCTTATTGGTGGTGGCGGTGATCTCCTGGCGTAGTTCGCGGCTGCCAATCCATTCGAGCAGGAACGCCGTGCGCACAACCTTGCCGAGTTCCTGCGCCGCCAGAAACAGGCGGTTGCGGCGGCTTTCCGAGCCGAACCGGCGCAGCAGGAGCGGCGAGGAGATTGTTCCGGCCTGGATCGATAGCGCCACCTGCATCAGGTCCTGCCAGTGGAAGGCAATCAGGTCCCAGTCCACGGTGTCCGAGAACAGCCGGTCGATGTGCTTGTATTTGGTGTCGGCATCGGCACGGTAAAGCTTCAGATCCTGCCAGTTGCGGATGCGCGGCATCAGGTTGATGCCCAGCAGATGCGTGAAGGCGAACACTGCAGCCGACTGGCCCTGGGTGTCGGCTGTGCACGGTATCGGCCTCGACACTCAAACCGGCCTTGAGCAGACCCTCGATCACGTAGATGGCTTCCCACACGCCGGGCGGAATGAAATGCCGGAACACCGCGATGTAGTTGTCGGCCACGTGCCGGTAGGCCACCGCACCCATCTTGCGGTAGCGGAAGTGGTAGCCGGCCAGCAGGTTGTTGTCGTAGAAGTCGTACTGGGTGCCGTCAGCGGCGACGGTCTTGCCATCCCCCCAGTGTTTGGGCAGGTCAAGCCGCAGATACAGTTCGATCAATTCCCGCTGCGCGGTTTCGAGACGCTCCAGGCTCAGATGCCGGCGGTTGACGAACGACATCATGTGCGGCGTGACCCGATCCCCCATATGGCGGGAGGCCTGGGTGGGCCCCAGGTTGCAGCCCATGGCAAAGATGGTCAGCAGGTAGCGCTCGGCTGCATTGCGGATCTTGGGGTCGCTGCCAGAGAGTGGGCCGAAGTGCCGCGTGAAGTGGGTCCAGTGCTCGATGTTGGCCAGCACGTCCAGCAGATTGCGCGTCGGCATGCGCCGGATCAGCGCCTGTTGCAGGGCGATCGCGCTGGCCGGGATCTCCCTGGCGATCGTCCGCTTGAGCACGGGTTCGCCGTCCTGGCCGATGGTGACGTGCTGGCGCTTGTCGGGAAAACTGGCATCCAGGGTACGCGCCGTATCGGCCAGCCATTGGCGTAGATGCGCCACGAAGTCCTGCGCGTTGCCCGGCATGTCCAGCTTGGCGCAGTATTCGGGCAGGCGCCGTTCGCATTCGCGCCAGGGCAGCAGGTGTGCCCGGTAATCGGCAAAGGCATCCGACCCCACCACGCACAAGTCGCCGGAACGCAGCTCGTTGACCATATGTGAGAGCACGCACAGTTCCAGGTAGCGCCGGTTGGTGGGGGCGCCCTGGTCGTGGGGGCGGCGCACCAGCTTTCGCCACCGTTCCGAGGCGAAGCTCACATCCACCTCCGCGGCGATCCATTCGCGATGCAGGGATTCATTGTCCAGCATCACCGCTAGGGCCGCCAGCAGCGTGCGCGACTGGCTGGTCGACTCCCACTCCAGCACCTGCGCCAGGCGCAGCATCACGGAGCGGTGCCCACGGAAATGCCGCCATAGCAGCGGCAGGTAGTTGTTGCCGCTGAAGGCCCGCACCTCGGCGCAGCTCTCGCGCAGCGGCTCCAGATCGCCGGACGGCGCGAGGAAGCAGCGCACCTGCCGGCCGATTAGCGCGTCGTCCTGGCCATCGGCGACAATATCGACCACGCCGTCGAGCAAGGTGACCAGCTTCTCCATCTGCGTGCGCTGACGAGACTGGATGCGCTCCATCTCATCGCGCGCCCGCTTGTGGATGGCGCCCATGCGACGGATGAACATCTCCGCGAGATCGTCGCGGGTGCGCACGCGCATATGGTTGAGCAAGGTGACGATCAGCGTGTAGCGCTTCTCAGGCAGGATCTCCCGTAGATTGGCCGCATCCAGGCTCATGGCCTGGCTGGCCAGCGAGCGCAGCTTCGAGGCGGGCACGCCTGCGATTGCGCGAGAGAAATCGCCGAGACCATCGAGTAAGGTCAGGTGTTCTATGAGTAGGTTGAGATGCTTGCGTGATGGACGGCGCGCGTGGCGCTTGATGTTGTTGTAGGCGGTCAGGCGGTTGGTGAATTCCCGGGTGAGGAGCCCGTCCAGCCGCTGCCGCTCCTCATCGGACAAGCGCCTTGCGACGCGTCGAAACAGCGCGGTCTGCGTGCGGGTGTGAATCTGCTCGGCAATGTTGTCTAGGGTGGAGAACGCTGGCAGCTCGACCTGGTGCAGGATCAGCGCATCGATGGTGGCGTTGATGATGTCCACCTGCTGGTCCATCGTTTCCGCGGCTTCGCGCGCGGCGCGGATCGTGACCTCGTTGGCATCGGTGCCAATGTAGGACTGGACGCCGAGAAATTCGCGCACCACCGTGTAATGCCGGTACAGCGTGGGGGATAGCTTGCGGTCATAGCCAAACGCGGCATCTGGCGCCAGACCGGCGCTGCCCCGCACGTGGTCGATCACGACGACGGGAATGCTGTCCAGGTTGGGGAAGTAATGCAGTTGCTGGAAGACCTTCAGCAGCACCAGCAAGCCAAGTCGCGGACCCTGTCCACGGGTTGAGCGGGTGGCCCACTCCAGTTCCTCGGCATCCGGCGTGTAACACGCCTGTAGCTCCTTGGTGGAGAAAACCTTCGGGAAACGCGGGTAGGCGGTACGCTCGACGGTGGCCAAACAGGATCTCGGCAATCTCTGAAGGGCCAGCCAGTCTAGCCGAGGACGATGGCAAACTTCCAGACCCGCGTTATAACTGACGGGAATGTTTTTGCTAGTCTATATAACCTATTGGCTTATGATAGCCGATTGCCCTTATCTTGGCGTGACCCCACCTAGACCCCGAGCCTCGGCAAGCCCGGCGGCGTCAGTGCCACCGTTACCGTCTTCTCCTCTGTATAGAAATGCCGTGACGGCAGGGCACCCTCACGCCCCACGCCAGACTCCTTGTAGCCACCGAACGGCAGGCGAGGATCGAGCGAGAGCATCGGCGTGTTGACGAGCACGTTGCCAGCCTGGATGCGGCGCGTCGCATCCATGGCCTCCGACAGTTCACCGGTCCACAGGTAGGACACCAGCCCATAGCGCGAATCGTTCGCGACCGCGACCGCCTCGTCGAGCGAATCCACCACCAGCAGCGCGGCGAATGGCCCGAAGACTTCCTCCTGGCAGACGCGCGCGGCGTTGGACGGCGCCAGCACCGCCGTCGGCCGGAAGTAGTAGCCGCGCTCGAAGCCCGCTGCGCGTGTGCCGCCGGCCAGCAGCTTGCAACCGTCGGCACGAGCAATATCGACATATGACTGCACGCGCTCATAGCTGGCGCGGAAGGCCAGTGGCCCGTTGTCGCTCGACGGATCGTGCGGATGCCCCACGCGGATGCGCTCGGTGCGTGCCACGAAGCGGTCGATGAAGGCGTCGGCGATGTCCCGGTGCAGCACGATGCGGGAACCGGCGAAACACTGCTGGCCGTTGTTGGTATAGATGGCAAGCAGTGCGGCGTCCACGGCGCGCTCCAGGTCGGCGCTCGGCATGATGATGTTCGCCGACTTGCCGCCGAGCTCCAGATCCACGCGCTTGAGCCCTTCCCCCGCAATGGCAGCAATGCAGCGAGCCGTGGCGGTGCCGCCGGTAAAGGAGATGCCTCGCACATCGGGATGCCGCACCAGCGCGTCCCCGGTGACGTGGCCGCGACCGTTGACGAGGTTCACCACGCCTGGCGGCACGCCGGCTTCGGTCAGCAACGCCATGAGCCTGGCCAGCGCCAGCGGCGTCTGCTCCGAGGTCTTGACCACACACGTATTGCCGAAAGCCAGTGCCGCCGCGATCTTCGTCGACGCCAGCGCGGTAGGCGCATTGGACGGCGAGATCAGCGCGACGACGCCCAGCGGCTCGCGCAGCACGTAGCGCAGCGTGGCTTCGCCGTCCTGCGTGGCCAGTTCGGTCGCCTGGCCGAGCCATTCGGCATAGAAGCGGAAGTTGCCGAGAATGCGCGGCAGCTGGTACTGGCGGGCATAGTGCAGCGTCTGGCCGGTGTTGGCGGTCTCGAGCCATGCAAGCTCGTCGAGATGGCGGCCGACAAGGTCGACGATGCGGGCGAACACCTCCCTGCGCGCCGCCGGCGCCATGCGGGGCCAGGAACCGTGCAGGAACGCGTCGCGAGCGGCGGCTACGGCACGGTCCACTTCCCCGGCATCGGCCTCGTGCAGCAGGCTGACCACCTGCTCGTCCGCGGGATTGATGACCGGCAGCGTGGTGGCGGCACCCGGCGACACGAAGTCGCCGTCGATGAAGCTCGTGGTATCGGCGGGAATCGGGAAGCTCATGACCACAGGCCTCCGTTCACATGGATGGTCTGCGACGTGATATAAGCCGACCCCGGTCCGATCAGGAACAGGAACGTGCCTACCATGTCCTCCGGCTGCGCGATCCGCCGCATGGGCAGCATGCGCGTCACGGCGTCGGCATCGATCCGCTCCTGCTTCTCCGGCCGGCCGGTGCCGCCCTGCAGGAAGGCGGTCTGCACGATTCCGGGCGCCACGGCGTTGACGCGGATGTCGGGCCCGCACTCCGTGGCCAGCGCACGGACCAGGTTGATCACGCCGGCCTTGGATGCAGCGTACGGCCCATAGCCGGGCAGCGACACGGCGACGCCGAAGGTCGACGCGGTATGGACCAAGGCCCCGCCGCCGGCAGCCCGCAACAACGGCAGTGCGGCGCGGCTCACCAGGAACGCGCTGGTCAGCGTGCCGCTCGTGATCTCCTGCCATTCGGCCAGGGGCATGTCGTCAAGACGCATCCGCTCCTTGGTGAAACCGACCAGGTTGATGACCGCGTCAAGCCCGCCGAATTCGCGTGACACCGCCTCGAAGGCAGCGGCCACGCTCTGCTCGTCCATGGCGTCACAGCCGACCGCGAGCGTGCCGTCCGGCGGCGGGAACAGCGCCATCGACCGCGGCAGGTCGAGCACGGCGACGCGCAGGCCCCTTTCCACGGCCTGTGCCACCACGGCGCGGCCAATGCCGCCACAGCCGCCCACGACGGCGACACGTGTGCCGCGCGGGGGCAGCAAGGTAAATCCATCCATCGACATCTCCTTGGTAGAAAAGGAATCAGGCGTCGCCGGTCAGCCGGTCAGGCCATGTCCGCCGATCGCCGTGCCAAGCGCGAACAGCGTGATTACCGGCACCCAGCCTAGCCGGCGGCGAAAATGCCCAGCGTCTGGAGCTGGCTCAGCCACGCCGGCACCTCGGGCGGGAACATCACCGCGCTCAGCATCGGCGCAAGGAAGATGAAAATGATGAACTCGTAGAACTCAAGCGCGCCGCCCAGCGTGGAAAGGCCAAGCACGCGGTAGTGTTCGGCATTGAGGCGGCTGTGAGCCAACTCGCCGCCGGGATGGACGCCGGCGAGCGTGGTGGGTTGGTTCATGGTGTGCTCCGGACCGGGCCGTAGTGACGGCCGCAGGGTTTTGAAGGGTCGGCGCGGGAACGCCGGCAATAGGGCTTACTCCAGCCTGATGCCCAAAGAGGTCACCATCGTCTTCAGGCGTGCCGTCTCGCTGTTCACTTGCTGGCGGAACTGCTCCGGGCTGGTCGGCTGCAATTGCAGGCCGTTGGCCAGGAAGGTGGCCTGCACCTGCGGATCGCGCATGGCTTCATGGAATGCCGCGACGAGCCGGTCCCGTATCGCCCCGGGAATTCCCGCCGGAGCGCCGAAGCCAAGCCACGACACGGCGCTGAATGGCACGCCCTGCTCACGCACGGTAGGCACATTGGGGAACTGCGGCGCGCGCGTATCGCCTGTGGTGGCGAGCGCCACCAGCTTGCCCGACTCCACCAGGTTGCGCACGGTCGGCGAAGAGAAGGCCATGTCGACCTGCCCGCCGACTAGGTCCTGCAGCAGCGGAGACTCGCCCTTGTAAGGCACATGCAGGAGCTTGATCCCCGCTGTGCTGTTGAACGCCTCGCCCCAGATATGGAAGGCCGTGCCGGCGCCGGTCGATCCGAACTTGTAAGCACCGGGCTTTGCCTTGGCCTGGTCCACCAGCTGGCGCAGCGTCCGAATGCCACTGGACGCCGGCGTCGTGACAATGAACGGCGACTCGTAGCCCATCGTCAGATAGGTGAAATCCTTGCGGACGTCATACTGAGTGGTCGCGTCCAGCACGGGGGCAACCACTGCCCCGGCTTGCGTGATGACGCCGATGGTGTAGCCATCGCGAGGCGCGCGCGCAAGCGCCGCGCCACCGATGCGCTGACCCGCGCCTGGACGATTCTCCAGCACCAGTGGCTGGCCCAGTATGGCTGACACCTTCGTGGTCAGGATGCGCACATTGGCATCCACGGGGCCGGGCGGAAACGGCACTATCACGGTGATCGGGCGGCTGGGCCACGACGGCTCGGCATGCGAGTACGCCGGTACGGCGGCGGCAAAAGCCGCCAGGCCTAGCGCGGCAATGCGCAAGGCGGCAAAGGGGCGCTTCATGGTTGTCTCCTTCGGGTGCGCTTTATTTTGTCGGTCGCCGGCGCGCATCACCCACCGCCAGCGACCGTTATAACTTCAACATATGAACCGTATAGACGGCACAGCACGACTCTTCCCGCCGCTCAAACGCGCTCGACTACCATCGCCACAGCAACGCCGGCAGCACCAGGAATAGCCAGCACCGCGTACCGGCCGTCGATGCGCTCGAGTTCGTCGAGTGCCGTGCTCACGAGCATGGCACCGGTGGCGCCCATCGGATGGCCAAGCGCAATCGAGCTGCCGTTAACATTGAACCGCTCGATGTCGATGCCGAGCGTATCGATGTAATGTAGCGTGACGGCGGCAAACGAGTCACGGACCTCGAAAAGGTCGATATCTCTGTGCGCCAGGCCGGCGCGCTGCAGCGCTTTCTGCGTGGCCTCCACCGCACCGGTCTGCACGAACGGCACGCAGGCGTCCGCCACCGCCACGATACGTGCGCGCGGCCGCAAGCCGTGCCGTCGCAACGCATTGGCGGACGCCACGAGCACGAGCGCCGCGCCATCGGCCATACAAGGAGAGTTGCCGGCGTGGTGAACGTGGCGGACTACGTCGAGTTCCGGGAAGTGTCGCAGTAGCCGCGCATCGCCCCCCGCTTCGCCCTCGGCGGCGAAGGCTGGTTCCATGGACGCGAGCTTCGCGGCAGTGACGCCGACCCGGATTGTCTCATCCTGGTTAAGGACGATCTCGCCGGCCATGTCGCGCACTGGCACCACGGAGGCAGCGAAACGCCCTGCATCCCGCGCGGCGGCTGCGCGCTGCTGCGACAATGCGGCGTAGTCGTCGCAAGCCTCGCGGCTGAAGCCGTACCGCGTCGCCACGAGGTCCGCCCCGATGCCTGGCGACATGAAATGCGTGGCTTCGGCAATTTCGGGGTCGTTGCGCCACGCGCCGTTGTCGCTAAACATCGGCACGCGCGACATCATTTCCACGCCACCACCTACGGCAAGTCCGTCAGCTGCACCAGCCTGCAAGGCCGCAAAACTGACGGCCGACAGGCCGGAACTGCAGAAGCGATTGATCGTCGCTGCCGACATCGACGGGTTCCAACCTGCGTACAGCGCGGCGATCTTGCCGATATTCGAGCCTTGCTCGCCGGACTGCGACACGCAGCCGATCACCGCATCCTCCACCGCACCGGTGTCGATGCCGGTGCGCGCGGCCAGCGCCTCATACATCTGCGCGAGAAGGTGTACGGGCTTGACGCCGGCCAGCGCACCTGTCGCACGAGCCTGTCCGCGCGGGGATCGCACGGCGTCCACGATAAAGGCATCCAATTCCTTGCTCCTTTGCTGTCGGTCACATTAACTTCAATATACGAACTATGTGCCGACCATGTAAAGAAAATTGACTCTGGTGTTTTCCCTAGAACCCCTGGAGCCTAGAACAGCTTGACGCGCTCGCGCTCCAGCACCTCGCCGCAGTGGCTGCAGCGCAGGTCGGCATAGAAGGCATGGCTACAGGCCTTGTGGATCATGATCTGCGGCGGGCCTTTGTCGCCGGCGAGCCAACGGTCACCCCAGCGCATCAGCTGCAGCGTGTAGTGGTGCTGCGCGAGCCCCTTGATCGTAAGCAAGTATTCGTCGCGCGGCGGGGAGTCCTGGTAGCGGCGGCGTTCGATGAGTTCCAGTCCCACCAGTTCTTCCAGGCGCTGGCCGAGGATATAGGGCGGAATGTACAGTTCCGCCTCGATTTCGTTGAACCGGCGGCTGCCGCGGAAGATGCAGCCCATGACCATCGGCGTCCAGCGATCGCCAACGGACTGGATGATCTGTGAGCGCAATGCGTGCTCGCCAGGGCTCTTAACGCTGCTGGCGTTCATGCGCCGCCGCGAACGCGGCGGCAGCATCGGCTCGGTGCCTTGGCCAGGCCCGGGGCGGCGCGAGATGTCGGCAAGCTGCAACGGCTGCGCGCAATGGCTGCACGACGACACTGGGCGGATCGCGTGGCCGCAGTCAAGGTGCTCAAGCCTGAGACGCATGTCGTTCGGGTCCGGGTCCCAGCTCACCTCCCAGTCCCACATGGTCAGCAGCACGCGCCAGAAATCCAGGCCCATCTCGGTCAGCCGGTACTCGTAGCGCTGGGGCACTCTCTGGTACTCCTCCAGCACGAACATCCCCGACTCCACCAGATGGTTGAGCCGCTTGGTGAGCACCGCCTTGGGAATGCCAAGCCGCCCATGGAAGTCGGAAAAACGCCTGACGCCGCGAAAGGCTTCGCGCAACAGGCGCAGGACCCATCCATCACCGACGATGGCTAGGGCTCGGACCACGGAGCTGTTGGCGATGTGCCGCTGAGTCGCTGGCATGAAAATGGTTCGTTGAAAAATTGCGTATTGTACCCCCGGCATCACTCCGCGCCCGGATCTGCAACTGAGTCAGGGAAGACCCTGAGCCCCGAAACTTGACCACTGCCGGCCCCACCAAATATATTGGTTCATATGTTGAAGTATGTGCCACCTACCTGAATCCGGACGAGCGTGCCATGCTCATCCGGCGGAGTTCTTTCGTCAGGGATGTGGCAATGTTTTGCCCATATGGTTCATATATTGAAGTAATAGGACAAGTACAACGCCCCATCATGAAGCCATCCGCCCCCACAGCTTCCCTGTTCGAGCACCTGCGTCTGCCGCTGATCGTCGCGCCGATGTTTCTGGTGTCTTCGGTCGAACTGGTCAACGCCGCATGCGCCAATGGCGCCATCGGCGTCTTGCCCTCCCTGAATGCCCGGACACCGGAAATCCTCGACGAATGGATCAGCCGAATCGCCGCGGCTCGCGACGCGCGCCTGTCGGCCGGCCAGCCGTGCGCACCCTGGGCCGTCAACCTGGTCGCGCATACCTCCAACCAGCGACTGCAGCCTGATCTGGAGATCTGTGTGCGGCATAAGGCGCCGCTGGTCATTACGGCGCTCGGCGGTCCGCGTGCCGTGGTGGAGGCGGTGCACGGCTATGGCGGCCTGGTGTTCGCGGACGTCAATACGCCCGAATACGCACGCAAGGCAGCGGCCAGCGGTGTGGACGGCCTGGTGCTGGTCTGCTCGGGGGCCGGTGGCCACACCGGCCCGATGGCGGCGCCACCCTTTGTCAGCGCGGTACGCGAATTCTTCGACGGGTACATCGTCGTCGGCGGCGGCCTGTGCGACGGCACGTCGCTACGCGCCGTGCAGGCCATGGGCGCGGATTTCGGCTACATGGGCACGCGGTTCATCGCTACCGAGGAGAGCCACGCAGTCCCAGCCTACAAGCAGATGGTGGTGGACAGCGGCTTCGCCGACATCGTCTGCACCAACGCCATCACCGGCGCCTGGGCCAACAAGCTGCGGCCCAGCCTGGTGGCGGCCGGCCTCGATCCGGACAACCTGAAGCCACGCGACCGCTTCGATCTGAGCAACCGCGAGCAGGACGCCAAGGCGTGGAAGGACCTGTGGTCTGCCGGGCACGGCGTGGGCCAGGTCCATGCCGTGGAATCGACAGCCAGCGTGATCGACCGCCTGCGCGCGGAGTACCGGCAGGCCGTAGCGCGACTGAGCGACGACCGCTGGAGCAACGGCGCGCGCGCCGGCCAACTGTGAACAGAACCGGAGACGCACCATGATCATCACTCCGGAACAGGACATCGAGCAGTACACCCGCGCCGGCTGGTGGGGCAGCGAGACACTGTACGACGTCTTCCGCGCCGCCGCTTCCACCGCACCGGAGGCTATTGCGCTGGTGGATCCGCCCAACCGCCCCGATTTCACCGACGGAGCTCCCGTACGCCTCACCTGGCGCGACGTGTCGGACCGCGTCGACCGCCTTTGCTGCGTGCTGCTTGACGCCGGCCTGCGCCCCGACGACATCGTCGTGGCACAGTTGCCGACGACCAGCGAGTTCCCGCTGGTCTACCTCGCCTGCTGGCGGCTCGGCATTATCATTTCGCCAGTGCCGATGCAGTATCGCGAACATGAACTGCGCCAGATCGCCGACCACCTTGGCGCCAGCGCCTACATCGGCGTGCGGCGCCTCGGCAAGACCTGCCACGCCTCCGTGGCCGCCGCGCTTGCAGAAGGACATGCCACGCTGACGCGCACCCTGCTGTTCGGCGATAACGTTCCTTCCGGCATGACGAGCCTGGACGACTGCCTGCGCCAACCTGCCGACCGCGAACGCCTGGCTCGCCACGAGACACGGCATCCGGTGGACGCCAACGCCATCGCCACCATCATCTGGACCTCTGGCACCGAATCGCGGCCAAAGGCCGTACCGCGCACGCACAACCAGTGGCTGGTGTCGCGCCGGCTGATGACCGATGCCGCCAGCCTGCGGACCGGTTGTCACATTCTTTCGCCGCGCCTGCTCAGCACCATGGGCGGAATTTCGGGCAGCGTAGTGACGTGGCTGGACCGCGCCGCGCGGCTGGTATTGCATCAGCCGATGACGATGGACGTGTTCCTGCAGCAGATCCGGGATGAGCAGATCGAGTTTACCAGTGCGCCACCCGCCATGCTGCATGAGCTGCTCAAGCACGAGGCGCTACTGCAGGGAATTGATTTCTCGCGCCTGCGCCATATCGGCTCCGGCTCGGCCGCGCTGTCGGAAGATGTGGTACGCGCGTTCCGCGAGCGGCACGGCGTGGAGATCCTGAACTTCTTCGGCTCCAGCGAGGGCGCGTCGCTGGCCGCCACGGCGCTCGACCTTCCCGAGCCACGCCTGCGCGGCCGCTATTTCCCGCGCTACGGTTCGCCGCAGTGTGCGTCGACCCAGGGCTCGGCAAGGTATGTTGAAACGCGGCTGATCGACCCCGGCACCGGCGAGACCATCGAGACGGGGGGCCAGGCCGGTGAGCTGTGCTTCCGTGGTCCCAATGTGTTCTCCGGCTACTTCAACATGCCCGAGGTCACGACCCGCACCTTTACTCATGACGGCTTCTATCGCACCGGCGACCTGTTCCGCATCGCGGGCGAGCACGGCGAGTACCTGGAGTTCGTTGGCCGCGCGAAGGACATCATCGTGCGCGGCGGGATCAACATCTCGGCGGAGGAGCTGGAATCGCTGCTGATCAGCCACCCTGCGGTTGAGAGTGCGGCCGTGGTCGGGTATCCCGACGACAAGCTTGGCGAAAAGGTGTGCGCCGTGATCGTGCCGGCGCCATCCGCTGCAAACGACCCGCCCACGTTGCAGGCGCTGTGCGAATACCTGCTGCAGGTGCGCCAGGTCGCCATCTTCAAGCTGCCGCAGCGCCTGCTGATCGTTGCCGAACTGCCCCGGAATCCCGCCGGGAAGATCCTCAAGGCTCCGTTGCGCGAACTGGCGCAGCAGGCCACCGATGCCACCGCCTGACCGCCTTCCACATCCATCGCAGACCATGACCGAGACACGACTCCCCGACTACAGCGTCACCGGCGACGGTGACACCACAGTCTTCCTGCTTCACGGCGCCTTTGGCGCGAAAGACTATTGGCGCGACCAGATCGCCGCGCTGGTCGCCAACGGCTACCGCGTGGTGGCCTGGGACGCCCCCGGCTACGGCATGAGTCCGCTGCCCGATCCGTTCAATGTGGACGTTGCCGCCGCCGCGCTGGTGCGCCTGATCGACGCAGTCGGCGGGCGACGCAACGTGCTGCTCGGCCACAGCATGGGCGGCATGATTGCCCAGGCCGCGTTCGACCTGCGCCGCGAGCGCGTGCATGGCCTTGTCCTGTCGGCGACCAGCGCCGCGTTCGGCAAGGCCGACGGTGAATGGCAGCAGAAGTTCGTACGCGACCGCGTGGCGCCGCTTGATGCCGGCAGGACCATTGCCGAGTTCGGCCCGGACATGCTGCGCAGGATGATGGCGCCTGGCGCCGCTGGCCCCGGTGTGGCCCGCGTCATCGATGTGGTCTCGGCCATGCGGCCAGAAACCTTCCGCGCCGCGATTCATGCCATTGTCGGCTTCGACGGCCGCCACATCCTGCCCCGTATGCAGGTGCCGGTGCTGTGCATTGCCGGCGAGCACGACCTCTCCGCCGCTCCGCCTGCCGTGATGGAAAAACTGGCCGCCCGACTGCCCCATGGCGAGTTCGTCTGCATGCCCGGTGTCGGCCATTTCGCCTGGGCGGAACAGCCCGAGGCCTTCAACGGGCACCTGCTCGATTTCCTCCAACGTCGCATCGGCGACTGACTCTTGTTCCGACCATGAAAACCATCAGCTTCCACGCCAGTCCCACCATCGTCTGGCCGAACGAGAACCCCTACCTGAACGATGCCTGGCGTCCGGTCGACACCGAGTGGACCGCCACCTCGCCCGACCTGGAAATCATCGGCGAGATCCCGCGCGACCTCAGCGGCCTGTACGTTCGCAACGGACACAACCCGGTGCATGAGTCTATGGGTCGCTATCACCCGTACGACGGCGACGGCATGGTGCACGCCATGGCCTTCCACGGCGGCAAGGTCCAGTACCGCAACCGCTGGGTGCGCACGGTGGGCTTCCTCGCCGAACAGGCGGCCGGCAAGTCGCTGTGGCCGGGCATCATCGAACCGCGCAAGGCCGCGCTGCGCGGCTGGGGCTCGATCGGCGCCATGAAAGACAACGCAGGGACGGACATCATCGTCCACGGAGGCAAGATCCTGGCGGCCATGTCGCAGTGTTCGGAGCCGTACCGCATGTCGCCGTTCAGCCTGGAAACCACCGGCGTGGAGCCGAACTGGGCGCGTGCGCTGTTTCCGCGCGGCATTTGCTCGCACTTCAAGGTCGACGAGCACACCGGTCACATGATGTTCTTCAACTTCGGCGAAACCCCGCCCTACATGAACTACGGCGTGGTGGACCGGGACAACCAGCTCATCCACTTCGAGCCCATCGACCTGCCCGGTCCGCGCTGGCCGCACGACCTTGGCATGACCGAGAACTACTGCGTGCTGCATGACTTGCCACTGTTCTTCGATCCGGAACGCCTGCGCCAGGGCTCGCACAGGCTCGGCTTCTGGCGTGACGTTCCGTCACGCTTCGGCGTCATTCCACGGTTCGGCAAGAACGCAGACGTGCGCTGGTTCGAAGCCGAGCCCTGCTACGTGCTGCATCTATCCAATACCTTCGAGGACGGGGACGAAGTAGTCATGGACGGCTGCATCCAGACCAATCCGCTGCCCGACCTTTCCGGCCTGCCGACCGAAGGCTACGAGCGGCTGAAGGCCATGCTGGACCTACACCTGCAGAAGGCACGCATGCATCGCTGGCGCTTCAACCTGCGCACCGGGCAGACACGTGAGGAAGATCTCGACGACCAGGTGACGGAGTTCCCGATGGTCAACGGCCTGCACAACGGACGCTCGTACCGCTACAGCTACAACGCGATTCCGAGCAAGGGATTCTGGCTGCTCGAGGGCCTGAAAAAGTATGACCTGCTCACCGGCCAGACGCAGACCTACATGCTGCCGCAAGGCTGCTACCTCAGCGAGGCGCCCTTCGCGCAACGGCGTGGCGCCACTGCGGAAGACGACGGCTACCTCGTCACGTTCCTGACCAACCTCAGTACCGGCAAGGGCGAGTGCGCCATCTTCGATGCACGTGACATCACGCGGGGACCCGTCGCACGGATCGTGCTGCCGCAACAGGTGCCCACCGGCGCGCACGCATTCTGGGCCACACCGGACATGTTGCCCGGCTTCGACGCCGGCTTCGAGGCTGCCCTGCAGGGCAACTACTGAGCCAGTCGGCGCGCCCCGGCTGCGCGCCGGCACCGCGGCAGGACCCGCAGAGGTCCAGCTAATCCATTGAAAGGACGGAGACAACCCATGCAATCCCTCACCCGCGCCGCTGCGCTGGCCTTGCTCTGCGCACCGGCACTCGCCAGTGCACAGACCACCATGCTGGTCGGCGGCCAGCTCAAGCTCGGCCTCGACATGACCTCCATCAGCGGCTCCGGCCGCGCAGGCGGCACGTCCGCCCGCGCCTACCGCGAATCGAACAACACGAGCTTCTGGTTCATCGACGGCAAGGAACAACTGGCGCCGGGCCTGAAAGCCCTGTATCACCTGGAATGGGACTTTGCGCTTGACACCGGCGTCCAGGGTGCCGGCCGTACGTTCTACGTCGGCTTTGACGAAGAACGCTTTGGGCGCCTGAAACTAGGCCGCCAGTCGGTTTATTTCAGCCACCATTGGTTCATCAACGACACGCACGGCTCATTTGATGCAGCGCCCAATGCCGCCAACTCGCTCAATGTGCTCGGCACCATCAACGGCGCCAATTTCGCCGGCAACTTCCTGAACAACACGGTCCGCTACGAGTTTCCGATCATCGCCGGCTTCTCGGGAATGGCATCCTACTCCTTTGACGCCGAACAGCCGGGCGCTGGCCGCAACCATACCTGGTACGTCAGTCCGACGTACACCAACGGCGGCTTCAAGGCCGGCTACTTCCACATGCAGCGTGACAGCCAGGGTACCTTGCCGCTGCAGACCGTCGGCTCGCTGGACCAGACGGCCGACAAGCTGGCCATTGGCTACACGTGGAACGGCTTCCGCGTGGGCGTCGTGGTTGACCGTAACCGCGTGACCAACCGTGCAACCAATCTGCGGCAGGACCGGATTGCCTACGCCGTCCCGCTTGGGTACAGCTTTGGCCCGCACTTGGTCGCCCTGACTTGGGGGCAGGCGTTCTCGATGCACGAAAACGGCAATACGGTAGATGACACCGGCGCAAAGATGCTCTCCATCAGCTATCAGTACAGCCTGAGCAAGCGCACCACACTCGATGTCTCTTATGTGGAACTGCGGAACGAGCGTAACGGGCGATATAACTTCTGGGTTGGCGGACTGACGTCAGGATCCCAGCTGTCGACGGCGAACGCGGGGGCTCATGCTCGAATGGCCTATGCGGGCATCAAGCATCAGTTCTGAAGACGTTCGACATGGGCAATCAGGCTCGTCCCGCTCGACCGGGCACAACGAACCTGGCGCCCTCCGCGCTGACTGATGGTGGCGGTCATATTATTGCCAAACTGGGGCACCAACACCGCGCCACCGAGTCCGGTCTGGCTGACATATGCCTGGTTGTCCTGCCCATACTGCCCGACGAGCGCCCGGTTGTAGGCACCGTTCTTGACATCGACACGATTGCCGTCAAGGCCAATGGCCCGGTCCGCCGCGCCGGGCAGGCGTTCGACCACGGGAATGAACTGGATATGGCTGATGCCGTGGGTCCGCATGAACTCGTAGACCCGCAGTGGCTCGGCTGCGCTGCGGCGGTTGACGCACGCCAGCACGTTATAGCGGACGCGATGCGCCTGGAGTTTCCCGAGCGCACGCATCACCAGCGCGTGAGTCGGCTAGCCTCTACCTGCGCCCGTTCATGTTCGCGTCGCAGAGTTTTCTCGGCGTGCGCGCGGCGGCCGAATATATATTCTGCGTGATCGCGTGCCCGGTCGGCCCGTATTTCAAGGCCGGCAAGTCGGCGGTGACCGTATGGGTTTCGGATCAATACACGCGCGCGGCCCCTGGCGGCACCGGCGCGGCCAAGTGCGGCGGCAACTACGCGGCCAGCCTAATCGCGCAGACCGGGGCCTCGGCCAAGGGCTGCGACCAGGTGGTATTCCTTGACGCTGCAGAGCACCGCTGGATCGAGGAGCTCGGGGGCATGAATGTGTTTTTCGTGATGGATGACGGCTCTCTGCGTACTCCCCCATTGACAGGGACAATCCTGCCGGGCATTACCCGCGCTTCGATCATCGAACTGGCCGGGCACGAGGGTATTCCGGTCAACGAACCACCATACGACTTCGAGACGTGGCGCACAGATGCAGCCAGTGGACGGGTTAAGGAAACCTTCGCCTGCGGCACGGCCGCGGTCGTCACCGCCATCGGGCAGGTGCGTCACGCTGGTGGAGAGTTCACGATCGGCAATGGTGGGGAAGGCGAAGTCACGCAACGCCTCCGTTCGTTGCTGACCGGCATCCAGCGCGGCAAGACCGCCGACCCGTTCGGATGGGTTCATCACGTCGATTGAGACCGGCGTGTTTGACATCAGCGGCATGCGGAATCGGAGGCCAGTGCGCGCCGCGTTGATTCGGTTTGACGTCTATCCCCGCCCACCTGGGCGGTCCGGTTAATTTCAACAAAGCCAGTCTTGGACGCATGGGCCGCAGCCTCTTCGAGCCAAGTGCATGCGCCTTGGGCACGACCAGCATCGTCAAACCCAGCCCGTCCAGCACCCGCAGAGCGTGCTCGAGCTTGACGCCTTTGCCGTTCTCCAGCCTGGACAGCATGCCGACAGCGACGCCGCAATGCCTCGCCGCCTGGTCTATGGGCATCCCTTCCCCTGCCCGGGTGGCTCGAATGCGGTCGCCCAGTTGATGAAGGGTGCGAATCGTTGCGCGCGAAGGTGAGGTAGGATCAGGTAGGGGTCGCGGCATGGAGGCCCGTCCCGTGAAACAAGCAAGCCAGCGTGGAGGCTGCTGACCAGATTGTCGAGTAGCGCAAGGGAATCGCACCCTCACGCCCTCACAGATCCGGACATGAACCTCTCGATTCATCCGGCTCCTATCGTCCAACCGTGCGCTCCATGGCCCAGTGCGCAAATAAGCCTGGCTGCCGAGACTTGACGTCTTTCAGCCATGCCGCTGCACGCACCTTCCGACCGCGGAGGTGTTTGTATTTCCGTTGGGCCCAGCGGACTAGCGCGGCATCGACCGCAAGCAGCACCTGCGCCAGCGCAGACCGATAAAATCGACCGTAGTACTGAATCCAACCCCGCAAAGTCGGACGCGTTCGGTCCGCCAACTCAGCCAGACTCAGGTCATAGCGGTGCAACACACTACGGCGACGCATCTCCTGCCGCATCGCTTTCGCAGCCTTGTTGCTCACTGCAGGTACGAAGCCAACCCACAGCTTGCCCACCCGATTTCTGACACTTCGCGGCCTGAACGTATAGCCCAGGAAGTCGAACTGACATAGCGGATAGCTTGCATGCCTGTTGGCCTGCTTGCAATACACGATCTTGGTCTTCTCTGGATGCAAATCCAGCTTGCATTCGGCCAGCCGCGTCTCTAGCCCCTGCTTGAGCAGCCGCGCCTGCGCTTCGCTCTTGCAATGACAGATGACATCATCGGCATAACGCTCGAATGGCACGTCCGGATGATGCTTCTGCATCCACCGGTCGAACGCATAGTGGAGGAACAGGTTAGCCAGCACCGGACTGATGACACCGCCTTGCGGCGTGCCCTTGTCCGGGTACTCCACGGCCCCGTCAGGCATTTGTACAGGTGCCTTGAGCCAGCGCTCGATGTACAGCAGCACCCACGCGCAGTCTGTGTGGCAGCGCACCGCGCGCATCATGAGTTCCCAATCGATACTACCGAAGAAATTCTTGATATCGAGGTCGAGCACCCACTCGTACTCCCAGCATCGCTGCCGGGTGACGCTCAGCGCTTGATGCGCCGATCGTCCGGGGCGATACCCATATGAGTCGCCGTGAAACACCGGTTCCACGAGCGGCTCCAGGTATCGTTTGACCACCGTCTGAGCGATGCGATCGGAGATCGTTGGGACGGTCAGCGCGAACTGCACAAGCGCTCAACGAGCATTTGGGATGGGCTGAGATCCGCCATCCGTTTCATCCGCTCCGAGGCCAACGTTTTCCGGTACTGAAGACGCGCCGGGTGGCGGGCGTCGACACATTGCTGCTGGGTCATGTCGAGCGCGGCAGCTTCAGCATTGCCCGCGAATGGACCGACTGGGGCGCGCCTGCCGTCGAAGACGATTGCGAGATCCCTGTGTCTCGCTTCGATCTGGGCATGCTGCTGGAGCTGATCGCGTTAATCGATCAGCTTTCCGCTTCGTCCTCCAAGAAGTCATCAACCAAAGGAGCTTGATCAATGCATCACACTGATCTACTATCAGACCAGTTTTTTACATGGTCTGACAATGGAAGATATTTCATCGTCCGCTTTACGCAAGCGCCGCGCGCAATTGCTCAAGCAAATGCCGGCATTGGACACGCTCTTGCGGGGCTCGCTCATCGAACGCTACAAGCGCTGTGGCAAGCCTGGCTGCAAGTGCGCCGATGGCCCCGGTCATGGCCCCAAGTACTACTTGTCGGTGAGTTTTCCCGGGCGCCGACCACAAATGGACTACGTGCCACAGGCCGATTACGCCGAGGTCACCGAACACCTGGCGAACTATCACCGGGTCCGCGAGATCATCGAGGAGATCTGCGAGATCAACCGCGAACTATTACGCCGCCGCGAGGCGCTATAAGGGGCGCCGGTGAGCCAGTCGCCGCTGTCGCTCACCAACTCCATCGACCTGCAATCGGCCGGCGTACTCATCGCCAACATGCTCGAAGCCTGGCTCACCGCAGAGCCCGCGCTGGAGTTGACCGAGGAGGCCGTCGATGAACACCAAGATCACCCCCCAACATCAGAGCAAGCCGGCGTACATCTATATCCGCCAATCGACGCTGGCCCAGGTGCGACACCATCAGGAGAGCACAGAGCGCCAATATGCATTGCGCGACAAAGCGCTGGCATTGGGCTGGCCACAATCGTCGATCCGGATCCTGGATCGGGACCTCGGTCAGTCAGGCGCGCAGATGACGGGCCGCGAGGATTTCAAGACGCTGGTGGCGGATGTCTCGATGGGGCACGTGGGCGCCGTGTTTGCGCTGGAAGTCTCGCGCCTGGCGCGCTCGAATCTGGACTGGCATCGCCTGCTCGAGTTGTGTGCACACTCACCCATACGCTCGTCATCGACGCCGATGGCTGCTACGATCCGGGCGACTTCAACGACGGTCTGCTGCTCGGTCTCAAAGGCACAATGGCACAGGCCGAACTTCACTTTTTGCGCGGGCGCCTCCAAGGCGGCAAGCTCAATAAGGCGCAGAAGGGTGAGTTGCGCTTTCCGCTGCCAGTTGGCTTGTGCTATGACGATGAGGGTCACATCGTCCTCGACCCCGATGACGAGGTTCGCGGCGCCGTGCAACTGGTATTTCGTCTATTTGAAGAGACCGGCAGCGCATACGCAGTCGTCAAGCGCTTTGCCGAAGATGGGCTGCGCTTTCCTAAGCGCGCATACGGCGGTGCCTGGGCAGGTCGACTCATCTGGGGGAGCCTGAGACACGAGCGCGTGCTCGGTTTGATCCGCAATCCCTCGTACGCGGGCATCTATGTCTTCGGCCGTTACCAGTATCGCCGACGCATCACGCCACAGGGAGAGGTCCATCAGCGCGTGCAGCCGGTACCCAAGGCGGACTGGCGCGTCCATCTGCCCGACCATCACGAAGGCTATATCACGCCGGAGGACTTCGAGCGCAATCAGGCGCGACTGGCGCGCAACCGAACCAATGGCGAAGGTTCCGTGCTCAGCGGTGCGGCGCGTGAAGGATTGGCGCTGCTGCAGGGGATGCTGATCTGTGGCTGCTGCGGTCGGGCGCTGACCGTGCGGTACCAGGGTAACGGTGGCCTTTATCCGTTGTACCTGTGCAATGCGCGCCGCCGCCAGGGTCTGGCGACAACCGATTGCATGAGCGTGCGCAGCGACCTGCTCGACAACGCGATCGGCGAAGCGATGCTCGCGGCCCTGCGGCCAGCCGAACTCGAACTCGCCGTGACCGCCCTGAACGAACTCGAGCAACGGGATCACGCCATCATGCGTCAGTGGCATATGCGCATCGAACGCGCCGAGTATGAAGTCGCTCTTGCCGAGCGTCGCTATCAGGAATGCGATCCCGCCAACCGTCTGGTCACGGGCACCCTCGAGCGGCGCTGGAATGACGCGATGCTTCGCCTCGAAGCGATCAAGACGGAAGCCGCCCAGTTCCAGAGCCAGAAGGCGCGCGTTGCCACGCCCGAACAGAAGGCCGAGATCCTCGCACTGGCGCGCAATCTGCCGCGCCTCTGGCGTGCTCCGGCGACCCCGGCGAAGGATCGCAAGCGCATGCTGCGACTGCTCATCCGGGACATTACGGTCGAGAAACTGCCCGCAACGAGACAGGTGGTCCTACACGTGCGTTGGCAGGGCGGCACCTGTACCGACACCACCGTGACTTTGCCCAAGCCGGTCGCCGACGCGGTGCGCTATCCCACTGCAACCGTCGAGCACGTGCGCAAACTGTCGCAACATTTGTCCGAGCCACAAATCGTTGCGCACCTCAATCAGGAAGGCCTGCGCAGCCCAACTGGCAAATCGTTCACGCTCGCCATGGTCAAATGGATCCGCTACCGGTACGGGATTGCGGCGACCAACTTCATGCGGCCCGACGAACTCACGGTCCAGCAACTCGCTCACCGACTAGGCATCAGTCCACACGTCGTGTATTACTGGATTGAGCGCCAGGTGGTCCACGCTCGTAAGCTCGACGGGCGGGGTCCATGGTGGATCACGCTGGATCCCGTCAAGGAACAGCAACTGCGGGACTGGGTGCGCACTTCAGGGCATCTTCGGGGGCAACATTCCCACACTCAACTGTGAGAGGTGCATTATGAGATCACCGTCGGTATCCCCAACGGCCTCGTTCCCGCACCTCCCGCTTTGGGTATGTCAACCCGCAGCACCGGCGGCGGCATGTAGCTGCCGGAGGACATCCGATTCCAGATCCGATACAGATTGTTCTTCAAATCCGCCTCGAATTCCTTCATCGACTGTCCATCCACGCCCGCCGCCCCACGGTTGGCCTTCACCTGCTGATATGCTTCCCACACCTCACGTTTGGAAATACAAAACGGTTTTGCTTTATCCATGCGGGTCCTCCCCTTGCGGGTTGCCCGCAGCACAAAGCCAGACGATGGCGCCCCTTCGGTCCAGCCCCATTACAGGACCTTCAGCCCTACTACGGACGTCTCCGCCCCTGTGCCCCGCATCGGTACTCTCATCCTTGCGGAGGCCTTCCGCTTGGATTTCTCCCTTCGCATCGGGACGACAGGTTCCCAAGTTCCTTACTGAAGCCTGAGTCAAAGTCACGCCACCTATATGCCGGATGCCGAGTGGGCCGTCAGCAGGCATCGCCCAAACTTGTCCCGGAGCATGAACCCCCCCCGGTTTTGACATCGATTATCACTATTACGACACGTCATCAGCGGTTCACTCGCGTTCGTCTCTTTGACTCCCACCTGCCGGGGTTCCCCCCGACTTTTCCAACAACGCTCACCACGAGGGCTCTTTACCCACGCAGCTTGTGGCGGTTTGAAGCCTGCTCCTGCAAGCCGACTTCGAGGGGCCGTCCCTCATCTTCAGTAAAGCACCGCGAACATCGGTCACCTGATGCTCACGTTCTTGGCACACATTTCATGATAGTGAAATTATCACCGAAACGAGATTGGCATATCTTCTATGCTGCGGGGGAACTGCGTCATTCCAGCAGCGATTGACGGTTGCGGGTAAAGCTTGGCGATTAATTGCATTTAAATTTCGGCGTAACGGCTCCATGCGGCAGACAGCATCGCAGCGATCGTGCCGTGGAACACGCCGTGCATGATCACCTGCTGGAAAATCGGCCCGGCGCCTGGCGGCGGGCTGCTCCGTGGTGCTGAAGCCTGCCGCGGAAACCCTGCAGTCCGCGCTGCACCTTGCCGCGCCGTGCAAGGAAGCCGGCTTCCCCAACGGCGTGCTGAACGTCGTGACCCGGCGCCGGCGAGGTGGTGGGCTGCGCGCTGTGCGAGCATCCCGGCGCGTATAAGGTCACCTTCACCGGCAGCCCCGAGGTCGGGCGCGAGGTCCACTCGGTCAAGTTCATCTTTTCCATGCACCTAATTCAGTCACAAACGGGTGCTTTTTCAATGACGCAATGGACTAGTGGCTGATCATCCACGGCCGCGTGCCGGGAAAGGACTTGGCCGCACCCTTGCCAGCCAGTGCGGCGCTTCCCGCCGAGCAGCCGCAGCCGGGCCCATGGCGATGTCCTTGGGAACTGACCGGCGCATGGGCGCTGCGCTCGTTTCCGGCATGCGCGACGCGCCGGGCCGATGGCATCAGGGCCAGCATCGTCGCCGTGACCAGCCGCCGGGCTTCCTGCCCGCAGCCAGGGCAGCATTGTGGCGCGTCGCGTTCGTCGATGCGACGTACCGCGCTGAAGCTGCCGCACTCCGCGCACGCGTATTCATAAATGGGCATTCGGGTCTCCGCTCGGTTGAGATCGGCCGGCGCGGCCCGTGGGAAGACGGGAGTCCACGCCGGCCGCCGCTGCTTCAATCGCTTCAGCACACGTCATGGCACGTCAGGACACGTCGGGCGACAGCAGGACATCGGCACCTCCCTTGATATGCACGGTGGGGCCGTTGGCTTCCGGCCGGATATCGAAGTCGAAGATCTGTGTCGGTATCCAGAGCGTGGCGCAGGAGTTGGGGATATCCACCACGCCGCTGATATGCCCTTGGACCGGCGCCGTGCCCAGGATGGTGTAGGCCTGCGCGCGCGAGTAGCCAAACTTGGTCAGGTATTCGATCGCGTTCAGGCAGGCCTGCCGGTAGGCGACGTTGACGTCAAGGTAGTGCTGCTTGCCGCCTTCATCGACGGAGATGCCTTCGAAGATCAGGTAGTCGTTGTACGTTGGCGTGATCGGGCTGGGCTTGAAGATGGGATTCTTGATGCCGTACTTCGCCATTCCGTCCTTGATCACGTTCACCCGCATATGCACCCACCCGGCCATCTCAATGGCGCCGCAGAAGGTAATCTCGCCGTCGCCCTGGCTGAAGTGAAGATCGCCGACCGACAGCCCCGCGCCGTCCACATACACCGGGAAGTACACCCGCGAGCCGCGCGAGAGATCCTTGATGTCGCAGTTGCCGCCGTGCTCGCGCGGCGGGACGGTACGCGCGCCCTCGGCCGCCGCCCTCTTGCCGGCGTCGCCCTGGAGCTTGCCCATGTGCGCGGTCGCCGCGAATGGCGGGTTGGCCAGCGGCGGCACGCGGTCGGGGTCGGTCTTGATCAGACCCACCTCGCGCTCGTTCCAGGTCTGGAGCAGCTTGGGGTCGGGCAGGCAACCGATCAGTCCCGGGTGGATCAGCCCCGCGAACTCCACGCCGGGAACGTGGCGCGAGGTAGTGTAGACGCCGTGAAAATCCCAGATGGACTTCTGCGCAAGCGGGAAATGATCCGTCAGGAATCCGCCGCCGTTCTGCTTCGAGAAGAAGCCGTTGAAGCCCCACTGGCTTTCCTGCTTGGCACCCACGTCGAGCAGGTCGACCACCAGCAGGTCGCCCGGCTTGACACCATGCACGCCCACCGGCCCGGACAGGAAGTGAACGATGGACAGGTCGATGTCCCGCACGTCGTCGGCCGACTCGTTGTTCTTGATGAAACCGCCGGTCCAGTCGTAGGTCTCCAGGATAAATTCGTCGCCTGGATTGACCCAGCAGGCCATCGGGATATCTGGGTGCCAGCGGTTGTGCACCTTCTCGTTCTCGTACGCCGACTGCGCGAGATCGACCTTGATAAGGGTATCTGCCATCTGCCTGTCTCCTTGGTGTGGGTCCGGTCAATCGCCGGATTACGGCCGTTAACCATGCAGCCGTTATGGCTGCAGCCTGAACCAGCTTCATTGCGCGGTTGCCGCTCCGTTGCTGTCTATTTGAATGATTCGCTCAGCAGCAGATAGCCTGGCAGCCAGCCAGTCGCAATGCCTGCCAGCACGGTGGCGACACCGGTGAACTTCAGGATCGGGCGCTGCATCGCCAGCAAGAGGAAATACAGGAACCACAGGACGCCCCAGCCGACCCAGCACCAGGCGAACCAGACGTCCCAGACGGAGCTGGCGTGGCGCAACGCGTCGATGGCAACGGGAATCACCGTGACCGAGACGAACAGGCTGAACCAGCCCAGGCCGCGCCCGTCCGCGCCATTGAAGCGGTTGAGCGCCACCCACAGATAGGTGAAGGTGAACAGTAGCGTCAGCGCGCCGGCCTTGATCGATGCGCTATCGGCCTCGCCACCGAAGATGAGCCGTAGCGACACCAGCATCGTCACCCCGCCGGCGAAGATATTCACGACCCAGATCTCGCGGTCGCCAATTTTGCCGAGCAGCCATATGCCGTTCAGACACAGTACTGCTCCGACGTACAGCAAGGTCAGGCCTAGCATGTCGAGTCTCCCCCGTGAAATGGTTTTGTTTTAATAGGTGCTCGTGGTTTTTGATTTTTGGGCAAGCGCGATGTAGATGCCATTGCGCGTCCGGTCCCGATGCCCTGGCGCCGCGCTTTGCTGCGTGGTGTCGGATCAACTATATGCAGGGACGGGTGGATGCGAATCCTTCACGGCGAGGATTTCCGTCTCATCCAGCTGGGTGAGTCGATCTCATCCAGCCACATGAGGCGACGGCGCAAGCGGGCACGAAGCCAGCGTGGCAAATTGCAATGGGTAAGGATGGTGTGACAAGAAAAGTCCTGCCGCCGAAGCGCTCCGAGCGTACAGCGAGGCAGCGTTCAGGCGGGCGGACAGTGCTGGGCGTGCAGGCGCACCAGCTCCATCTGGCCATGCGTGTTGGTCTTCTGGAATATCTGCTTGAGGTGGCTGCGCACCGTGTTCTCGGAGACGTGCAGCACCTCGGCCAGGCTGGCAATGGAATGGCCGGCAAAGACCAGCGCGTTGACCCGCGCCTGGGCCTCGCTCAGCTTGAACTGGCGTGCGAACAGGCAGTCATGGTGCGCGTGCTCCGTGCCCTGCCGGCGCGCGCTGACCACCACCACCGCGCGCTCCTCGCCGAAGCCGGTGCGCAGGGACGCAGCGGCGGGCTGCAACGTCAGCGTGGTGGGCAACGTGAAACCCGGCGCGCAGACCGACAGGACCTGCGTCGGCACCAGCGTGGCATGGGCCGCGTGCGCATCGCGCATGTCGCCCGCGCCGCGAGCCAGCCCGGCCAGCATCTCGCGCAAGGCGCGGTGGTCGGTCGGCATGACGGCGGCAAGATACTCGCCGTCCCGGTACAGGCCGCTGCCCTGCCCGCAAAGCGCGTGGGCGCTGCGGTTGCAGTAGACGATGCGCCCGTCCTGCTCCACCAGGAAGGTAGCGTTAGGATGGCCGTCGATGATACGCATCAGCGCCTGGCTCAGGTCGGCGGCGCTGTGCCGCTGCCAGCGGTTCTCCAGCGATAACGCCATATGCGCCAGCAGCCCGCGGAATTCCGCCTTTTCCTTCGCGCCAAAACGCCGCTGGTCTTCGCGCCGGTACAGCTCGAGGAAGTAGACCACGTCGGCCTCGCGGGCGACTACCCCGCACAGGCGATGAAGATATTGGTGGGGCCGCAGCAGCGCATGGTAATAGTCCGTCCTGATCAGGTCGCTGCTGCTGAGCATGTCGTCGCCGCCGATCACCTGCAGGGGCTGATAAGCATGGCTGGACAGGAACCAGGGATTGCGCGGCGAGTACTCCGCGAAGGTGCGAAAGAACGCCGCATCCTCCGGCGCGCCGTACAGCACCGCGCCCTGCCCGCCGGCCAGGTGCCGCCGCGCCAGCACGGCCGTCCCCGCGGCGAATTGTTCGCGCACCAGCGCAATGACACCGCGCCACCCCTCGTCGTCGCGCGCGGCATGGATACGGTAAACCAGCTCGCCGGCCCGGGGATCGGCGCTATCGGTATTCTTGGGGGGCAACCGCGCGTCCTCCATGGCATTGGGCCCAGTGGATTCAGGCAGCTTTCGGGGATATGCCGGCTGCCTCGGTCTCTTCGATATAAGGATTGCCGGCAAGTGTTTCCGCTGCCCCCCTAAAAGTCAAGATGCGCACCCTGCTGCCGCGCAGCATTCCTGCTGCACGCCGTCGCTGAACCCTCCTCCTGCCGCACGCGTACGCATGTCATTGCGCGGGGGCCGGATTCAGTCAATAATCGAAGCGCTCGCCGGCAACCCTCCGCCTCGATTCGCGTCCATTCACATCCATTCGACCTAAATCGCATACACCTCCCCGGGCCCGCATCGCACTCGACGCACCACCACGCCATGCGCATCAAACGAGAATATCAATCCTGGGTCGCGAACGAGACCCTGGAGGATTACGCGCTGCGCTATGCGGCACGCTCCTACCGGCGGTGGTCGCCGTTCACGCTGGCCAACACGGCCATCGGCGGCGTGTCTTTCCTGGCGCTGGAAGCGATAGGCGCAAGCGTCACGCTCAGCTTCGGCTTCCAGAACGCATTCCCGGCCATCCTGCTGGTTTGCCTGCTGATCTTCGTGATCGGCCTGCCGGTGGCCTACCACGCCAGCACAGCCAGCGTGGACATCGACCTGCTCACGCGCGGCGCCGGCTTCGGCTATGCCGGGTCCACGATTACCTCGCTGATATACGCGTCCTTTACCTTTATCTTTTTCGCGCTGGAATCGGCCATCCTGGCCCAGGCGCTGACCATTGCCACCGGCCTGAACCTGACCGTGGGCTATCTGGTCTGCTCGCTGGTGATCGTGCCAATGGTGTTCTTCGGCGTCACCCTGATCAACAAGCTGCAGATGTGGACGCAGCCGCTGTGGGTGCTGCTGCTGGTCCTGCCCTTCATCTATATCCTGCGCCACGATCCCGGTGTGCTCGAACGATGGGCCGCGTTCACTGGGCGCGACGGAACGTTGCCGGCGTTCAACGTGCTGGCCTTCGGTGCCGCTACCGGAGTGCTATTCTCGCTGATGGGGCAGATCGGCGAGCAGGTGGACTACCTGCGCTTCCTGCCCGACCGCACCGCGAAGAACCAGTGGAGCTGGTGGAGCGCGTTGCTGCTGGCAGGGCCCGGCTGGATCCTGATTGGCGGACTCAAGGTGCTGGCTGGCAGCCTACTGGCCGTACTGGCGGTGCAGGCCGGCATGGCCGCCGGTCAGGCCATGGAACCCATGCACATGTACGTCTGGGCGTACGGGCAGGTCTTCGACCGGCCCGAGGTGGTGCTGGCGGTGGCGCTGCTGTTCGTGCTGGTCTCGCAGATCAAAATCAACGTGACCAACGCCTACGCGGGCTCGCTAGCCTGGTCCAATGTGTTCGTGCGGCTGGCGCACTATCATCCGGGCCGCGTGGTCTGGCTGGTGTTCAACGTCTTGATCGCGCTGTTGCTGACCTTGCTTGGTATCTTCAGCACGCTGGAGGCCGTGCTCAGTGTCTATTCCAACCTGGTGATCGCCTGGCTCGGCGCGCTGGTGGCCGACCTCGTCGTGCTCAAGCCCCTGGGCATCAGCCCGCGGCACATCGAGTTCCGGCGGGCCTGCCTATACGCCTTCAACCCGGTGGGCTGCGGCGCCATGCTGATCGCCTCGAGCGCCAGCATCGGCGCCTACTCCGGCCTGCTCGGGCCCCTGGCGCAGGCCTATTCGGCCTTTATCGCGCTGGGCGCGTCGTTCGCCAGCGCCATCCTGATCGCCTATGCGACCGGCGGCCGCTACTATATCGCGCGGGAGGATCCGCACTACCGCGACCACCAAGCCGACGAGCCGATCCGCTGCTGCATCTGCGAGCGTGACTATGAAGCACCGGACATGGCGCACTGCCCCTTCTACGAGGGGCCGATCTGCTCGCTGTGCTGCGGCCTGGACAACCATTGCCACGATGTCTGCAAAGAACCCGGCACCGCCTCGCAGACGCAGGCATCGCCGCGGGCAAGCAGCTTCCTGCGGATACTGCCGCCGCGTTTCCTGCGGCGGCTGGTGCGCTTCCTGGGCCTGTTCGTGATCGCCGCTGCGGCCATGGGTGCGGTGTTCCTGCTCGCCTACCGGCTGCTCGGCGAGGGCGGCCCGCCGTCCGCCGGCGGACTCGGCGACCTGCTGCTGCGCGTGTACTCGGCCACCCTGCCCCTGCTGGCATTCGGCGCTTGGTGGATCGTGCTGTCGCATGAAAGCCGCGAACTGGCGCAGGCCGAACTGATGGAATCGCTGCGGCATCTCGAGTCGGCGCGAAAGGGCCTGGTGGAAGCGGAGAAGATGGCATCGCTGGGCGGGCTGGTGGCAGGCGTTGCGCACGAGATCAATACGCCGGTGGGGATCGCCGTCAGTGCCGCCTCCTACCTCCAGGATCGCACCAGCGCCATCCAGGCGCTGGTGGCGGGCGGCGGGCTGACGCCGGCGGAACTGCAGCGCTACCTGGCGGACGCCGCGCAATCCGCCCGGCTGCTGCTGTCCAACGCAAATCGCGCGGCGGAACTGGTGCAGAGTTTCAAGCAGATGGCGGTCGACCAGACCGGCGAGAAGCGGCGCAGCTTCGATCTCGGCGACTATATCCGCGAGACCGTGTTCAGCCTCGACCCCAGGCTGCGCGACACGCGGGTGCAGCTGCAGATCGACTGCCCGGCCGGCATTGCCATAAACGGCTATCCCGGCGCGATCGCGCAGATCCTGACCAACCTGGTCATGAACTCGCTGGTGCACGCATTCGGCAGCGGCGAGGCCGGCACCATCCGCATCGCCGCGCGGCTCGCTCCCGGCGACGAGGTGGTGATCCGCTACGCCGACAACGGCAGCGGCATTCCGGACGCCCTGCACGAGAAGATCTTCGAACCCTTCTTCACCTCGCGCCGCGGCAAGGGCGGCAGCGGGCTGGGCCTGCACCTGGTCTATAACCTGGCCACGCAGCGCCTGGGCGGCACCATCGCGGTGGGCAATGGCGAGCCCAGGGATGGTGGCGGCACCGTCTTCACCATCCGTATGCCGCGCGTCGCGCCCCCCACGAAAGCCACCATTCCGATCGCGTCCGCAAAGAGCCCATCATGAACACATCCTTGTCCATGCCCGCGTGGCAGGTCCTGCTGGTCGACGACGATCCCGACGTGCACGAGATCACGCAACTGGTGCTGATGGACCTGACTTTTTCCGGGCGCAAGATCCAGTTCCACAGCGTCTACTCCGGCGAGGAATGCAAGGCGCACCTGGCCGCGCATCCCGACACGGCGCTGGTGCTGCTCGACGTGGTGATGGAGACCGATGACGCCGGCCTGGCGACGGTACGCTACATCCGCGAGCAACTGCGCAATGCGGACCTGCAGATCGTGCTGCGCACCGGGCATCCCGGCCTGGCGCCGGAACGCGAGGTGATCACCGGGTACGAAATCAACGGCTACTTTCTCAAGACGGAACTGACCGCGCAAAAGCTGACGTCCGTGGTCATCGGTGGCCTGCGCACGTACCAGTATGTCAAGGCATTGCAGCAGGCCAATGCCCTGCAGCCCGAAGGTAGGCCGCTTGCTGCCCACCACGCGCCGGACCTCTCAAGCGCTGCGGCAGCCAGCGACGCCGGCGTGGAAGCCGCCATCGAACAGAGCCTGCGCAGCGGGCAGTACCGTCTGCAGGCGGTATCCCAGTTCGACCTGGGTTGCGCCGCCATTGCGGCGATCGCGCTGCTGCCGGAGTGGCCGGTGCCGGATGGCTGGATGCCACATACCGAGATCGCCGGCAGTATCCGCCGACCCGCACTCATTACCGAGATCAACGCCGCGCTGCTGCGCCGCGCCTGCGAATTCGCGCAAGCCTGGCACGCGGACCCGCAGGCCGCCATGTCCGGCCCGAGCCGCGTCAGCGTTCCCATCCTGCTGCCGCAGGTGGCCGGCGCAGAAGTGTCCGCGCTGCTGGCCTTACCGGAGCTGCTCAGGCAGTACCTGCGCGAGACAGGCCAGCCGGGCAATGTGCTCGACCTGCAGTTGCCCATCACCATGCTGGGCACGGCCACGGAAGCCGCCCGCCTCGCCTGCGCCCGGATTCAGGAGCAAGGCGCGTCGGTCACGCTGGCGGACGTGGGCAACACGCCCATCTCCCTGGCGAACCTGCAGCGCCTGCTGCCCGACCGGCTGCAGATTCCGCTTGGCTATGTGCGAAACGTAGCAGCCGACGCCAAGCGCGCCGCCATCGCGCGCGCTGTGATCGCGCTGGCACACACGCTCGGCATGCAGGTACTGGCCAACGGCTTGGCCAGCACGGACGAACTGCAATTCTTCAAGTGGGAGGGCTGCGACCACGGGCAGGGAGACGTGCTCGGCGCGGCGTGGGAGACGACTGAGTGGATGAAGGCGGTCACGCGGAAGTAGGGATGGCACAGGCTGCGCCCCCTGGGTCCGGGTTGAAATCTGAAGAGCGTTAAGTATGGTGTTTCTAACTACGTCCGCAGCACCGAATTGACCGTGTGAGCGTGGCCAAGTGAGATCGATGAGCGATTCCCCCGAATTCGACGCGAGATTCGGTGTGAGCAAGGACGTTATCGCCCGTTTCGGGTCGTCGGCCAGAATTCCGGCGCATTCACCGCTTGGCACCTGTTGCAGATCGCCATTTCCGCCAATGGCGGTCACAATTTCCGCCAATATCGAAATCTCAATGCGTAGCGTACATGGCGGGAGCGTATTCAGCCTATGGCCAGGGACTTGGCAGACACCCGTGTGCGGATCCAGCCAATCCCGCTTCCAGCGAGGTGAGGTAACGTCGAAAGGATTCAGAACAAGGCAGTCGAAGCAGTATGGGAGCTGATCTCGGTCTGACACCCAAGCCATAGGCGTTTGAAGTGCTTCGAGCCTTGGGATATCAATATGAGTCAGTAGCGCAAGGCGGCACAGTGCCTGCTCGTTCATCGGGGGGAATAGGAGCCAGCCTGTATTGGTCAACGCGGGAAACGCACCAAGGTCGCCAATCTGCCACAACTGGTCACCACTGCTCTGATACCTTGCGGTCAGGCGACCGAGCCAACCGCCAAACGCTTCGTCATCGAAGGGGCGCGGAGCAACAGGCCAAGGCCTGACACCCTCAAGAGAGCAGAGCAAGGTTCGCGCTGCATTCTCTATGTCTGTTCTATTAGCTCCTCAGATACATATTGAGCCGCTCGGCCGCATTGCGCAGGTGAAGTTCCGCCGCTTCGGCAGCAAGCTGGGCGTCGCCCGCAACGATGGCGTCGTAGATTTGCTTGTGCTCCTGCTGCACGGCCTCGACGAGGTCGGCGTGATTGACCTTGGTGTTGCTCCTGGCCTGGCGGATCACGCGCCGCGCACCATGCTCCAAGTGAGCACTCAGCGCCTGAAAATGCGGGTTATGGGTGGCGTCGACAATGGCCTGGTGAAAGGCGAAATCCTCTTCATCGCCGAGCCGGTCGTTGGCGATCTCATACTCCATGCCGATCAGCGCCCGGCGAATCCGCTTGAGATCATCAGGCGTGCGGCGCATCGCCGCGAAGCGGGTGGCGGCAACCTCGATGGTGACCAGCAGTTCCATCACCATCTCGAGCGAATCCTTCTCGTCGATCGCCACGTCCTGCATGCGGAATGCCTGTCGCTGCGTTCGCTCGGTCACGAATACGCCGCTACCCGCCCGGGATGTGACAAGTCCTTCTGATTTCAGTTGCGACAAGGCCTCGCGCACCACCGCGCGGCTCACCGAGTACTGCTCGCAAAGCACGCGCTCGCTCGGCAGCCGGTCGCCCACTGCGATCGTCCCCGACTGGATCGCCTGGGTTAGGCGCCGCGCGATTTCATCGGGCAGATGTTTCGCTTCGGGCTGGAACGTGTTGCCCTCCGTGCGTTGGCTGTTCGAAGGTGCCATGGCCGACACGGTCTTGCTCACAAGGAACTCCCCTGCGCGCCCGCTGGCGCATCATGTTGAAATTGGTCTTACAGGTCAATGTATCACGTCTTGCGGTGGTTGCCATCTCGGACATGCGAGACGCTGGCGCTCTGCTTGAGGAGCCCCCCTGTATATCGCCAAATAAGGGCTGGCTGCTCCACGATCCGTTCTGATCCTTGCTGCAGGCGGCTTCCCAGGTTAGGCGTAAACCCTCGGATGAGTCGTGACGGTTGACGGCCACCGGTCATCTCCCTATAGTAAACCTGTCTGACCACTTTTTATAGCAGTCAGACCAGATTGCCGCCGCGACGACAGCCGCGACGACAGAGGGCCTAAACAAGAAAGGAGACATGCATGTGCGGTAGCCGTATTTCCCGTCCATTGCTGGCAGCAGCGGCATTCTCGCTGCTGGCAGGCGCCGCCGTGGCGGCCCCGGTAAAGATTGCGCTGGTCGAGACCTTGTCCGGGCCGCAGGCGTCGACCGGGCTGATGTTCCGCGCCGCCACGCGCTATGGGATCGACAAGATCAATGCCGCCGGCGGATGGAACGGCGAGCCACTTCAGCTGCTCGAGTATGACAACCAGGGTGGTCCGGCCGGGGCCGCAGACAAGCTCAAGGCCGCCATCGCCGATGGCGCGCAGATCGTGATCCAGGGGTCGTCTTCGGCGGTATCCGGCCAGATCACGGAGGACGTGCGCAAGTTCAACCTGCGCAACCCGGGCAAGGAAATCCTGTACCTCAATGCGGGCGGTGAAGCCCTCGAGCTCACCGGCGAAAAGTGCCACTTCTACCATTTCCGCTTTGCCACCAACGCGCAGATCCGCGTCAAGGCACTGGTGAGTGCCATGAAGCCGTTGAATGCACTGGGCACCCGCGAATACTCGATCAACCAGAACTACTCCTGGGGCATCGACATGGAGAAGGCCATCGCGGACTACGCCAGCGCCGGCGGCTATGCTGTGGTGGAGAAGACCTTGCATGATGTCAATAAGGTGCAGGACTTCTCGCCCTACGTGGCAAAGATCGCCGCGGCCAGGGCCGATACCGTGATTACCGGCAACTGGTCCAACGACCTGCTGCTGTTGATGAAGGCAACCAAGGCGGCCGGCCTGAAGACGCGTTTTGCCACGGTCTTCCTCGACCAGCCGGGCAACCTCGGCAACGCGGGCGACGTGGCGCTCGGCCACTACGTGGCGCACCCATTCAATCCCGAAGCGGGCGGTGCCGAAGGCGAGCGTCTGGCCAACGACTTCAAGGCGAAGGAAGGCCATATGCCGGTCTTCATCGAACCCCAGACGATCTTTGCCATGCAGATGCTCGGCGAGGCGCTGAAGTCGGTGAAGCCGGACAACGGAAAGCTGGGCACCCGCACGCTGGCGCTGGCACTCGAGAGCGCAAAGATCAAGACTTCGCAGGGTGAACTGAGCATGCGCGCGGCCGATCACCAGGTCCAGCTGCCAATGGTGGTCTCGGTGGTAAGCAAAGACGCGCGCTTCAAAGTCGACGGCACCAGCATGGGCTTCAAGCCAATCAAGACCTTCACCGCCGCCGAGGCTTCAACGCCGCCGCAGGCCAGCTGCAAGATGCAGCGCCCCGTCTGATCCCGCAACACTCGTAGTGCTACCAGCCTGGCGCCTTCGCGGCGTCGGCACTGGCATGCGCGGCCGGCTATGAGCTGGCCGCGCAATGGACCGGCTTGTCCCCAAAGGAAGCCTCATGGACTATCTCATCGTTTCGCTACTGAACGGCACGATCTACGGTTTGCTGCTGTTCATGGTCTCGGCTGGCCTGACACTGATCTTCGGCATGATGGGCGTGCTGAACTTTGCCCATGCGTCGTTCTACATGCTGGGCGCCTACCTTGCATACAGCTTGCAGAGGGCCCTCGGCTTCTGGGCCGCCATCGTGGTATCGCCCATCTTGGTCGGGCTGATCGGGGTCGCGGTCGAGCGCTTCTTCCTGCGCCGCGTGCATCGTTATGGCCACGCGCACGAGTTGCTGCTGACGTTTGGCCTTTCGTTCATCATCGCCGAGCTGGTCAAGCTCTTCTTCGGCAACTTCCCCGTCGATTACCGGGTGCCGCCCGCGCTGGACTTCGCCGCGTTCCAACTCGGCATGTCCTCGTATCCGTTCTATCGCATGCTGATGGGCGGCATCGCGCTGGCGATGTTCGGCGCCATCTACCTGATGCTGACGCGCACGAGGGTGGGCATTGTCGTGCGTTCGGCCATCTACAAGCCGCGCATGGCCGAGGCCCTTGGCCACAACGTGCCGCTGGTCTTCATGGGCGTGTTCGGCGTCGGCGCCGCGCTGGCCGGGCTGGCCGGCGCGGTGGCCGGCGCCTTCTATACGACCAATCCCAACATGGCACTCGAACTCGGCGTGCTGGTGTTCGTAGTCGTGGTGGTGGGCGGACTGGGTTCGCTGGAAGGCGCCATGTTGGCCTCCCTGCTGATCGGCCTGATCACCTCGCTGTCGGTCGGCATCGACGCCAGCCTGGCCGACCTCTGCGCCGCGTTCGGCGCGCGCGAGTGGGCCGAACAGGTGGGCGGGCTGCTCACGCTGAAAGTTTCGAGCCTTGCCGCAACGATTCCCTTTGCGCTGATGCTGCTGATCCTGCTGGTACGGCCCTCTGGCCTGATGGGAGAAAAGGAGTAAGTATGATCCTCGCCCAGAAAATCGTCGTCGCCGCAGGCGTGGCAGTGTTGGCCGCGCTGCCGGTCTTGCTTTCGCCATCCTTGGTCAATGCTTCGATCCAGATGCTGATTGCGGTGTTGTTCGCCGTCGCGTTCAACCTGCTGAGCGGCCAGGGTGGCATGCTGTCGTTCGGGCACGCGGCCTACTTCGGCATCGGCAGCTTTGCCACGGTGCACGCCATGAGCGCGCTGGGCGGCAACGGCCTCCTGCCAACGCCCCTGCTGCCGCTTGCCGGCGCCGCCATGGGCCTGCTTGCCGGCGTGGCGGCAGGCTGGTTCGCCACCAAGCGCAGCGGCGTGTACTTCTCCATGATCACCCTGGCGCTGGCCGAACTGCTGCATGCGCTCGCGCCGCACCTGAAGGGATGGTTCGGCGGCGAGGCCGGCATTTCGACCATGCGCATGCCTGCGTGGGGCCTCACTTTCGGCGACAGCAACCAGGTCTACTATCTGACGCTAGCCTGGGTGCTGCTGTCACTGGCGTTGCTCTACCTGTACACGCTGACGCCGGTGGGCCGGCTGACGTTGGGGCTGCGCGAGAACGCCAACCGGCTGCGCTTTCTGGGCTATGACGTGCACCGCCTGGGCGTACTGGTCTTTGCCGTCTCGGCCATGTTCTCGGGCATTGCCGGTGCCCTGCAAGCGATCAACATGGAGGCCGCCAACTATGTGGTCTTCGATGCGCAGGCATCGGCCGCGGTAGTGCTGAACAGCTATATCGGCGGCGTGAAGGTCTTCCTGGGTCCGGCGCTGGGCGCGGCGGCGATGACGTTCTTCGGTTATGCCGTATCGGACCTGACCCGCTCCTGGCTGCTCTACCAGGGCATTGTCTTCGTGCTGGTCATGCTGTTCATGCCGGCCGGGCTGGCGGGCCTGATCCAGGCGCTGGCCGGCCACCTCAGGGCGCACGGTCTCCGGCGCATGCTGCCGGTCTCGCTGGCTTTCCTGCTGAGCACCCTTCTGCTGGCCGGTGGCATTGTCTTTACGGTGGAGATGCTGCAACGCTTCTTCTCGCAGGACTACCGCTCGATTGCGCTGGCCAGCGGCTGGCCCCCGATCGCGCTGTTCGGGCGCGAATGGGATCCGCTCTCGCCCCTGACCTGGCTGGTGCCTGCTTTGGTGACAGGCGCCGGCGTGGCAATTGCCCGCCTTGCCGGCGCCGCCTGGCTGCGCCTGAAGGATGCCGCGCCCGCCCGGCCCGGCGCTCACGCCACCGCCAACGCTCACAGGAATCCGGCATGAATCCGCAAGCCATTCTTTCCCTGCGCGGACTGCGCAAGTCTTTCGGGGAGGCCGACATCATCCGCGGCGTCGACCTCGAACTGATAGCCGGCGAATGCCACGCCCTGATCGGCCCCAACGGCGCCGGCAAGTCGACGCTGTTCCACCTGATCTCCGGGCGCCTGCCCCTGACGCGCGGCGAGATCCTGCTGGACGGCGAGCCGATCCACGGCCTCTCGCCCCAGCAGATTAACCGGCGCGGCCTCGCCCGCTCTTTCCAGATCACCAACATCTTCGCCGGCCTGAGCGTGTTCGAGAACCTGCGCCTGGCGGTGATGCGCCGCTACGGCCTGCAATACACGCTGTGGTGTTTCGCCCATCGCGTGCGTGCCGTAAGAGAGGAAGTCATGCACCTGATCGAGCAGGTCCGGCTTGTCCCGCGCGCACAGGCCATTGCCGGCGAACTGTCCTACTCGGAGCAGCGCTCGCTAGAGATCGCCATGACACTGGCATCCGACCCCAAGGTGATCATGCTCGACGAACCCATGGCCGGCATGTCGCAGGAAGAAAGCGACTACATCGCCGGGCTGATCCGCGATATCTCCAGGGGGCGCACGCTGATGATCGTCGAGCACGACATGGACGTGGTGTTTTCGCTGAGCGACCGCATCAGCGTGCTGGTCTACGGCGAAATCATCGCTACCGGCACACCCGACGAGATCCGCAACAACGCGCGCGTGAAGGAAGCCTATCTGGGCGAGGAGGTGGCCATATGAACGCCATGTCGAAAGCTGCGGGCGAGCGACTACTCTCGGTGGAGGGGCTGCACGCGCATTATGGCAAAAGCCACATCTTGCACGGCGTGGACTTCCACGTCGGGCGCGGAGAAGTGGTCAGCCTGCTCGGCCGCAACGGCGCGGGCCGCTCCACCACGCTGAAGGCCATCATGGGCCTGGTACCGCCAAGCGCCGGGCAAGTGAAGCTGAACGGGCGCGACCTGGCCGGCGCCCCGCCTTATGCCATCTGCCGCCGCGGCATCGCCTTCGTTCCCGAAGAACGCGAGGTGTTCGCCAACCTGACCGTGGACGAAAACCTGCGCATGGGCGAGCAGCGCGCCACCGAAGGCGCACCGCAATGGACGGTGGAGCAGATGTTCGACTACTTCCCGCGCCTGAAGGAACGCCGCAACACCAAGGCCGGCAGCCTCTCCGGCGGCGAACAGCAGATGCTCACGATATGCCGCTCGCTGCTGTGCAGTCCGCTGGTGATCCTGATCGACGAGCCGACCGAGGGGCTGGCGCCGAAGATCGTGCAGGTGGTCGGCGAAGCCATCCAGGACATCCACCGGCGCGGTGTCTCCGTGGTGCTGGTCGAGCAGAAGCTGGCGATTGCCCTGAAAGTGTCGAGCCGCGTCTGCGTCATGGGGCACGGCCGCATCGTCTACGAAGGCACGCCCGAACAACTCACCGCCAATACCCAACTGATGAAGGACTGGTTAGCCGTATGAGCTCCGCAATGCCCAATGGATACCCGAACGCGCAGCCGTTTGTGCCTGCGCAGTACGCCGGACTGGCCGGCAAGGTCGTGCTCAACACCGGCGGCGCGAGCGGTATCGGTCGCGCCATGGCACATGGCTTTGCGCGCCACGGCGCGCGCCTGATGCTGCTGGACCTGGACGCAGACGGCCTGGCCGCCGCCCGCGCCGAGCTGACTGCCGCCTATCCGGGACTCGAGGTAGAGACCGTAACCGCATCGATCACCGACCCCGACGCGGTCGAGGACGCCTGCGCCGCCACCGAGGCAAGCTTTGGCCGCATCGACATCCTGCTCAACAACGCCGGCATTTCGATGAACAAGCCGTCGCTGGAGCTGACTCCGTTCGAATGGAAGCGCGCCATCGATATCGACCTGTCCGGCGTGTTCTACTGCTCGCAGGCAGCCGGCCGCCGCATGGTGCGCCAGGGGGGCGGCACCATCCTCAGCACGGCGTCGATGTGGGGCCTGACGTCCTCGGCCAACCGCCTCGCGTACTGCGCGGCCAAGGCCGGCGTGGTGTCGATGACCAAGTCGCTGGCCGCCGAGTGGGCCGAATACTGCATCCGCGTCAATGCGGTATGCCCGGGCTACACGCGCACGGCCCTGGTGGACACCCTGCTCGCACGCCAGGCCCTCGACGGCGAGGCCTTGCTGGCGCGCACACCGTTGCGCCGACTCGGCACACCTGAAGAGATGGCCGAAGTGGCCCTCTTCCTCGCCTCCGATTCGGCCGCGTTCATCACCGGCCACGCCCTGGTCTCCGATGGCGGCTGGACCGCCGACGGCTTCTGAGGCCGCCCCCAACACTATCGACTGGTAATCAAGGAATTCCGCATGTCTGAACGTAGCCTTCTGCGCCCCGGCGCCGAATGGGTGGAACTGCGCGCCACCGACGAGGACTGGGTGCGTGCCGATCCGGCCCTGCTTGGCACCATGCTGAGCCATCTGCACCTGATCCGCGCGTTTGAAGAAGCCGTGCTCCAACTCGCCGCCGAGGGGCTGGTGCACGGCCCTGCCCACTCCAGCATCGGGCAGGAGGGCGGCGCCGCCGGCTCGCTGGTCACGCTGACAGGGGCCGACCAGATCAACGGCTCACACCGTGGTCACCACCAGTTCCTGTCGAAGGCACTGGGCTACCTGGCACCCGCCGGCATCAATCCGCGCGCGCCATTGCCGGCCGAGGTCCAGACCCTGCTGCAACGCACGCTGGCCGAGATCCTGGGCCTGGCCCAGGGGTTCTGCAAGGGCCGCGGCGGCTCCATGCACCTGCAATGGGCCGAGGCCGGCGCGCTCGGCACCAACGCCATTGTCGGCGGCGGCGTGCCCATGGCGGCCGGCGCCGCCTGGTCGCACAAGCATGCCGGCACCGACGCGGTGGCCATCACGTACTTCGGCGACGGCGCGGTGAACATCGGCTCGGTCCTTGAGACGATGAACCTGGCCGCCGCCTGGAAGCTGCCGCTGTGCTTCTTTATCGAGAACAACCGCTACGCGGTCTCGACCACGGTGGAAGAGTCCACTGCCGAGCCCCGCCTGTCCGCGCGCGGCCTGGCGTTCAACATCCCGAGCTGGAAGGTGGACGGCATGGACCCGCTGGCGGTCCACCTCGCCACGCAGGAAGCACTGGCGCACATGCGTGCCGGCAAGGGGCCGACCGTGATCGAGGCGGACCTCTACCGCTTCTTCCATCAGAACGGCCCCTTCCCCGGCAGTGCTTTCGGCTATCGCAGCAAGGAAGAGGAACAGCAATGGCGCACGCGCGATCCGCTCGACCTGATGGCGCGCCGCATGGAGGCGCGTGGCCTGATCAGCGCCGACGAGATTGCCGCCTTGCGCGAACGCGTCCGCCAGGCCATGCGCGATGCCGCCGCCGCGCTGACCGAGGCCGATCCGTCGGGCAAGCCCGGCAAGCGCCGCATCCGGCCGGAACTGTGGCCGAGCCCCGACTTCCGCGACGTCGGCATCCGCGGCGACCTGCGTGAACTCGAAGGCCTGCGGCTCGCGGACCAGGACGATTTTGCGGGGAAGCTGGAGCCGCGCAAGTTCATCGATGTGGTCGCCGATGTCATGCACCGCCGCATGCAGACCGATCCCTCGGTGGTGGTGATGGGCGAGGACGTGCACCGGCTCAAGGGCGGCACCAACGGCGCCACCCGCGGCCTGCGCGACAGCTACCCGGAGCGCGTGCTGGGCACCCCCATCAGCGAGAACGCCTTTGTTGGCCTCGGCGGCGGGCTGGCGCTGGACGGCCGCTTCAAGCCGGTGGTCGAGTTCATGTACCCGGACTTCATGTGGGTCGCGGCGGACCAGGTCTTCAACCAGATCGGCAAGGCACGCCACATGTTCGGCGGCCAGAGCGATGTGCCGCTGGTGCTGCGCACCAAGGTGGCGATGGGCACCGGCTACGGCTCGCAGCACTCGATGGACCCGGCCGGCATCTTCGCCACCAATCCCGGCTGGCGCATCGTGGCGCCGTCGAACCCGTTCGACTACGTGGGCCTGATGAACACCGCGCTGGCTTGCAATGACCCCGTGCTGGTGATCGAGCACGTCGACCTTTACAACGGCACGGGCATCGGTCCGGTCGATGACCTGGACTACCACCTGCCGGTCGGCAAGGCCGCCGTGCGACGCCCGGGGGCCGAGCTGACAGTCATCACGTACCTGTCGATGGTGGGCCATTCGCTCGAAGCCGTCGAGCAGACCGGGATCGACGCCGAGGTGATCGATCTGCGCTGGCTGGATCGCGCCAGTCTTGACTGGGACACCATCGAGGCCAGCGTAAGGAAGACCAACAATGTGCTGATCGTCGAGCAAGGCGCGCGTGGCACATCGTACGGCGGCTGGCTGGCCGACGAGATCCAGCGGCGCTGCTTCGACTGGCTGGACCAGCCGGTGCAGCGCGTCACCGGTGCAGAGGCCGCACCGAGCATTTCGAAGGTGCTCGAACGCGCCGCCGCCGCGCGCACCGACGAAGTCGCAGAGGGCCTGCGCCTAGCCATGCGCAACAAGGGCGCTGCCTGACCGCCGGCGCGCCGCAACCGAACGATGTAGCAAAGGACCCACGATGACCGTGAATATGATTGTCCCGCTGGAGGTAGGCGTCGCCGTGCGCAACCTCCCGCTCATGCGCCGCTTCTATGAGCAGGTGCTGGGCTTTGCCTTTGTCAGCGAAGTGGCCGTGCCGCCGGCCAGCGCCGCGCGCGCGGCAATGCACCTGGACGGCTATACCGCCGTGCGCCTGCAGACCAACCGCGGCGAGCGCATCAAGCTGCTGGCACCGGCCAACACGCCGGCGGCCGCACCGGCACCCGCGTTCATCCTCGAGCGCCCCAACGCCAGCTACCTGACCTTCATCGTCGAGGACATCCAGGCCGTGGTCGACCAGTTGCTGGCGGCCGGCGTGCATTTCCTGACCGGTCCCGAACGGATCGAAGTGCGCCCCGGGGTGTACCTGGCGTTCTGCCACGACCCCGAGGGCAATGTGCTGGAAATCGTCCAGTATAGCGACATCGCCGCCTACCGCCCCGACGTACACCAGCAGGAGAAGCGCTGACATGGCCGTTCTCTTGCGTATGCCCGAGGTGGCGGCCAATGCCACCCACGCCACGCTGCAGGCATGGGCCCTGAACGAAGGCGAAGCCATCGCCGTCGGCGACTGCATTGCGGAAATAGAGACTGACAAAGCCGTGGTCGAACTGAATGCCGAAGCGGCCGGCGTGCTGGGCCGCCAGCTGATCCGCGCCGGGCAGGAAGTCGAGGTCGGCGCACCGATCGGCGTGGTGCTGGTCAACGGCGAGACCGCCATCGACATCGACGCGCTGATTACCGCTGCTGGCGGCGCGCCGGCGGCGCAGGCCGCGCAGCCGCAGCCCGCCGAAGCGCCTCCCGCCCCGGTCGCAATGCCTGCCGAAGCCGCAGCCCCACGCATCTTCGCCAGCCCGCTGGCACGCCGGCTGGCAAGCCAGCACGGCGTGGCTCTGGCCGGCCTCAGGGGGAGCGGCCCCAACGGACGCATCGTCAAGCGCGATATCGAGCGCGAAGCTGGTCAAGGGCAGGCAGAGCCCCCGGCAGCGGCAAACGCCGCTGGCGTGGCTTCTGCGGCGCTCCCCGCGGGGGCGTACACCGAAGTGCCGCACAGCGGCATGCGCCGCACCATTGCCCGGCGCTTGGGCGAAAGCAAAGCGACCATCCCGCATTTCTACCTGAGCGCGGACTGCCGCATGGAACGCCTGCTGGCACTGCGCGCGGAGATCAACACCGGCGCGGCGCACAAAATCTCAGTCAACGACTTCATCGTGCGCGCTGTTGCCGTGGCGCTGCGCGAGGTGCCCGGCGCCAACGTCGGCTGGACCGACACCACCATGCGCCAGTACCACCAGGCCGATGTGGCTGTGGCCGTTTCCACCGACACCGGCCTGATCACGCCGATCGTGCGTGCGGCAGACCAGAAGCCGCTGTCGGTCATCAGCGCCGAAATCGCCGACCTGGCCGCGCGCGCGCGCGCCTCGCAACTGCGTCCGGAGGAATACCAGGGCGGCAGCTTCAGCGTGAGCAACCTCGGCATGTTCGGCGTCGCGGAGTTCTCCGCCATCATCAATCCGCCGCAGGCCGCCATCCTTGCGGTGGGCGCCACGCAGGCGGTGCCGGTGGTGGAAGGCGGCGAGATCCGCCCCGGCCAGGTGATGCGCTGCACGCTGTCGGCCGACCATCGCGCCATCGACGGCGCCCTGGGGGCGCAATGGCTAACAGCCTTCAAGCGCCTGATCGAGAACCCGCTGTCGATGCTGATCTGAGGAGCGGACGTGGCCAACTCAAGCTTTGATCTGATCGTTGTCGGCGGCGGCCCGGGCGGCTACGTGGCCGCCATTCGCGCGGCCCAGCTCGGCATGAAGACCGCCCTGGTCGAGAAGGCGCAACTCGGCGGCATCTGCCTGAACTGGGGCTGCATCCCCACCAAGGCCTTGCTGCGCTCGGCCGACGTGCTGCGGCTGGTGCGGGATGCGGCGGCATTCGGCGTACGCGCCGCGGCGCCGAGCGCCGACCTGCCGGCCATGGTGGCGCGCTCGCGCGCCGTCGCCGCACAGCTCAACAAGGGGGTGACCCACCTGATGAAAAAGCACGGCGTGGTCGTGATCGACGGGCACGGAAAGCTGGCGGGCAAGGGGCGGCTGGAGGTGACGGCGACCGACGGCACGCACCAGACGCTGTCGGCGCCCCACATCATCCTGGCCACCGGCGCGCGCGCGCGCCAGTTGCCGGCCCTGCCGGCCGATGGCAAGACGGTCTGGACCTACCGCGAGGCCCTGTCGCCGCCACAAGCGCCGGCGCGGCTGCTCATCGTCGGCGCCGGCGCCATCGGTATCGAGTTCGCCAGTTTCTATCGCGCCGTCGGCAGCCAGGTGACGGTCGTCGAAATGGCCGACCGCATCCTGCCCGCCGAGGACGCCGAGATTTCCGCGCAGGTCGCCGCCAGCCTGGGGCGCGAGGGCATCGTGCTCTATACGGCCACCGGCGTCGAGCGCACGGTGCGCAAGGGCAGCGCGTGGGAAGTCGAGTTGCAACCCAGGCAGGGCCAGGCCACGCGGCTCGAGGTCGATGTCGTGCTGGTGGCCGCGGGCATCGTCGGCAACGTGGAGAACCTGGGCCTGGAGGGCACTGCGGTGCGGGTCGAAAAGGCCCATATCGTGACCGACGAGTTCGGCCGCACCGGCGAACCCGGCATCTATGCCATTGGCGATGTGGCGGGGGCGCCGTGGCTGGCCCACAAAGCCAGCCACGAAGGCGTGGTGTGCGTAGAGCGCATTGCCGGCCTGCATTCGCACGCGATCGATCCATTGCGCATTCCGGCCTGCACCTACAGCCATCCGCAAGTGGCCAGCGTGGGCCTGACCGAGGCACAGGCGCGAGAGCAAGGCCGCGACGTCAAGGTCGGGCGCTTCCCCTTTGTCGGCAACGGCAAGGCCATCGCCATGGGCACCACTGCCGGGCTGGTCAAGGTCGTGTTCGACGCCGGCAGCGGCGAGCTGCTGGGTGCGCACATGGTGGGCGAGGAAGTCACGGAGATGATCCAGGGCTACGCCATTGCGCAAACGCTGGAAACCACCGAGGCCGAGCTGATGTCGGCCATCCTGCCGCACCCGACCCTGTCGGAAGCCATGCATGAGGCTGTGCTCGCCGCCTATGGACGGGCACTGCATATCTGAATGAAGGACACTGCCATGTACGATTTCGACCAACGCACCCTGCTCCTGACCGGCGCCAACGGCGGCATCGGCCGCGAGACCGCGCGGCTTTTCCACGCGCATGGCGCGCGGCTGCTCCTGACTGATCTGGACGAGGCCGGCCTTGCCGGCTTCGCGCAGGAACTGGACCCCTGCGGTGAGCGCGTGGCGACGCTGCGCATGAACGCCGGCACTCCGGAGGACTGCGACCGCGCCGTTGCGCTGGCGCAAGACCGATTTGGCGGCATCGACTTCCTGGTGCCGTCGGCGGGCATCTATGAGGCCCAGCCGGTCGGGGAGATGAGCGACGAGCAATGGCGGCGCACGTTGTCCGTGAACCTGGACGGCGTGTTCTACCTGGTCCGCCGCGCCATGCCGGCGTTGCGCCAGCAGAGTGCGATCGTCAACCTGACCTCGGTCGCGGCACATCGCGGCGCCTACTACAATGCCCACTACTCGGCTTCCAAGGGCGGATTGCTGAGCCTGACGCGCAGCCTGGCGCGAGAACTGGGGCCCCGGACCCGCGTGAACACCGTGTCGCCCGGCATCATCGAAACCCCCATGACCGCTGCGCTGATCGCAAAGCGCGGCGCCGACTCCGTCGAGCAGACCCCGCTCAGGCGCCTCGGCCAGCCGCGTGAGATCGCCACTGCCATCGGCTTCCTGTGCAGCAGCGCCGCCAGCTTCATCACCGGTGAAGTGCTGCATGTGAATGGTGGCCTCTACATCGCCGGCTGACTTTCAACCCGCCCGGATCAAACGGACCATGCTGAACCTCCAAGACCCTTCCCTGCTGCTGCATCAATGCTATGTCGACGGCCGCTGGATCGACGGCGAACGTCATATCGAAGTTACCAACCCGGCCACCGGCGAGCGCGTTGGCCAAGTACCGCAACTCGGCGCAAGTGAAACGCGCCAAGCGATCGAGGCGGCCAACCGCGCGCTGCCCGCGTGGCGCGCACGCACCGCCAAGGAGCGCTCCGCGCTGCTGCGCAAGTGGTTCGAGCTGCTGATGGCCAACCAGGAAGACCTGGCCCGCATCATGACTGCCGAACAGGGCAAGCCGGTTGCGGAAGCGCGCGGCGAGATCGCCTATGCCGCCTCGTTCATCGAGTGGTTTGCCGAGGAAGGCAAGCGCATCTACGGCGAGACCATTCCCGCGCCGCTCAGCAACCAGCGTATCGTGGTCACGAAAGAGCCCGTGGGCGTGTGCGCGGCCATCACGCCGTGGAATTTCCCCGCCGCCATGATCACCCGCAAGGCCGGCCCCGCGCTGGCTGCCGGCTGCACCATGGTGCTCAAGCCCGCCTCGCAAACACCGCTGACCGCACTGGCGCTGGTGGCGCTTGCCGAACGCGCCGGCATTCCTGCCGGCGTGCTGTCGGTGGTGACCGGCTCGGCCAATGCCATTGGCGGCGAGCTGAGCACCAATCCGGTGGTGCGCAAGCTCACCTTCACAGGCTCCACCGAGGTGGGCCGCGTGCTGATGGCGCAGACGGCGTCGACCATCAAGAAAGTGTCGATGGAACTCGGCGGCAATGCCCCCTTCATTGTCTTCGACGACGCCGACCTGGACGCAGCCGTCGAAGGCGCCATCGTCTCCAAGTACCGCAATGCCGGCCAGACCTGTGTCTGCGCCAACCGGCTGTACGTGCAAAGCAAGGTCTATGACGCCTTTGCAGAGAAGCTGGTGGCTGCCGTCAGCGCGCTGAAGGTCGGCAACGGCATGGATGACGGCGTGCGCATCGGGCCGCTGATCGACGACAAGGCCGTGGCCAAGGTCGAGGAGCATATTGCCGACGCGGTCGGCAAGGGTGCGCGCGTGCTGCATGGCGGACATCGCCATGCACTGGGCCAGTCCTTCTTCCAGCCGACCGTGCTGGCCGACGTTAGCCCGGCCATGCTGGTCGCGCGCGAGGAAACCTTCGGTCCGCTGGCGCCACTGTTCCGCTTCGACACCGAGGACGAGGTTGTCGCCATGGCTAACGACACCGAATTCGGCCTAGCCAGCTACTTCTATGCGCGCGACCTCGGTCGCGTCTGGCGCGTGTCCGAACGCCTGGAGTACGGCATGGTGGGCGTGAATACCGGACTGATCTCGAATGAAGTCGCGCCTTTCGGCGGCGTCAAGCAATCGGGCGTGGGCCGCGAAGGCTCGCACTACGGCATCGAGGACTACTTGGTCATCAAGTACACCTGCATGGCCGGCATCTGAGTCCGTGACCACTTCACCACGGAATCCCCTATGCATATCGATGGCAATACGCAGCTGATCGGCATCATCGCCCATCCCATTGCGCACGTGCGCACACCACAACGGATCAACGCCCTGGTTGCCGAGCAGGGCATCAATGCGGTCTGCGTGCCCTTTCACGTCGAGCCAGAGCGCCTGCAAGCGTCGCTTGCCGGCGCCACCGTGCTGCGCAACCTGCGCGGCCTGGTGGTAACCATTCCCCACAAGGAAGCGGTGCTGGCAGCGTGCGGCGCCCTCACGGAGACAGCCAGCCTGGTCGGCGCCGTCAATGCCATGCGCTTCGATCCGGTACGCCAGTGTTGGGAAGGCGCGAACTTCGACGGCGATGGCTTCGTGCAGGGCTTGCGACAGCAGGGGCATAGCCTGCGCGGCAAGCGCGTGCTCCAGATCGGCGCGGGCGGCGCCGGCAAGGCCATGGCCTACGCAATTGCGCGCGAACAGCCTGTGGAACTCGTCATCCACAACCGCTCAGCCGGGCGCGCGGCCGAGCTGGCCGAGGGGCTGCGTCGCGCCCTGCCCTCCGTGACGATACGCGGCGGGGAAGCCGATCCAGGCGATTTCGACGTAGTCGTCAACGCCACCTCACTGGGGCTGCAGGACAGCGATGCACTGCCGCTTGCCGCCGAACAGCTGGCCCGCGGCACACTGGTCTGCGAGGCGGTCGTACGCGATGGCGATACGGCGCTGCTGAAAGCCGCGCGCGCGCGGGGCTGCCTTGTGCATCACGGCGAGCATATGCTGAGCGGACAGATCCTGGAGATTGCCGCCTTTCTCGGCATCGCGCTCAAGGCGCGATGGACCAGCGCCTGCCCGCCGCAAGGGAAGTTGCCGGCCGCGCCTGACGGTTCGGGTGCAAATCGGAGGGGCCAATGTGCTTTTTGACAAGTGCTAGCCGCAATGAGTACGCTGAGAGACATCGACTGGTTGTTCAACGGGCGGCACTTCGACCGCGAAGTCATCGTTCTGTGCGTGCGGTGGTACCTGCGTTACAAGCTTAGCCTTCGAGACCTCGTTGATGGGCGAGCCCGCCAGCCTCGTCCTTGCCCGCACGAACTCGCGCGCCTGCGATGGCGACTGGACTAGCGGGTCCAGCAGTACAAGCAGGCCGGTCATTCAGTTCGGCTTCAACACCCGCAGCCGCAGAAGCTCGATATTCCCGCGGCCATACATTTGGCGCTTGAGGAGCTTGAGCCGGTTGACATGACCCTCGGTCTGGCCATTGCTCCATGGCAGCTTGAAGGCCGCCCGCACTGCCGGCAGGTCGGCGCGCAGGCTTTGCGCGAGCCGACGCATTTCCGCAGCGTCGCAGCACGACAGACGTTTCAACCATCGATCGAAATGTCGCAGACTTCGCCGGTGCATGAGTCCGAGAAACTCTCGCGCCAGGCTGCGGACCTCGCCCACCACGGGTTCGATCTTGCACAGCGCCTGCACGAAGCGCTCGTGGTCTGCGCGCTTTGGCTTCGCGACAGCGAGCTTTCTCTATCCGAAAAGCCGTCCGAATACGCGCCGAGCCGACGGGCACGGCATCGTACGCACGGGTACTTGGACAAGCGGTGCCTTGCCCTGCGGAAAGAGAAGGCAGGCCACGCAACTCTGCACGCAGGCGGGACTACCCTTCTAGCCTCGCTGCTTGAGTTCTTGCCAGATCAGCTCAGGAAAGCGACAGCCCTGGGCGATTCGTTCCTCGATATAGTCGCGATAGGGATCCAAAGGCGTCGGACCCCGAGCCTTGGGCGCGCGCTCGGGGAATGCCCCCGCGTGGACGAACTTCTGCACGGTTACATTGCTGATTGAGAGCTCGCGTGCGAATCCTTTGAGCGTGCCGCCCTGGGCAGCCATTGCACGGCTTGCGCGATCCGTCCCTCGAGCTCGCGATAGCTCCAGGTCTCACCCTCGAAGAGCAACGCCGGCTTGTCCGGATGCGCCGCCATGCGGGCCCCGAGGAAACCGGTCAGCGTGAAGTCATGCGCCGGATACTGCGTGAGCACGTCGAGCGGCGCCATCGTGCCGGTGCGGGTGGCGGGCGCGCTCATGATGCTTGCGCCGGCGCGGCGCTGTAGGCGATGGCCTGTTCGGCGGCATCGGCCAGGATGAAGCCGATGGGCTGGCGGCGTTCCTCCTGCAGATGGGCGATCAGGCTGGCCACGCGCGCCAGCAGCGGCACTCCCTTGAGCGCGGTGGCGGGATAGCCGGCGTCCAGCAGGACGGCGGGGATCGCGCCCGAAACATTCAGCCGGAGGGGCTTGCTGTAGTGCTCGGGCACGGCGGCGGCTACCGCTTCCAGCGCGGCCACGTGGTCGCCGGCGATGCCCAGCTCACGCGCGACGGCCAGCAGCCAGTGCGCACGCGGATCCCCCAGCTTGTGCGTCGGATGGCCAAAGCCGGGCAGCGGCTTGCGCGCCTGGCGAACGGCCCGGACCACGGAGTTCGCGCTCTCGGCCAGCGTGCCGTGTTCCCGACCGGCGAGCACTTCCGCCAGCAGCTGGCCCGCGGTTTCCGATGCACCCAGGATCACCGAGCCGCAACCCAGCACTCCAGCCGCCACGGCGCCTTGCAACGCATCCGGCGCGGCGGCCAGCGTCATGCGGGCTGCCTGCACCGAGGGGACCAGGCCATGCTCCGCGATCGCCACGAGGCAGGCATCGGTGATCGCTACCAGCTTTGCGTCGGGCTCGCGGCCGGTCAGCAGGAACAGGAAGTAGAACGGTAAACCCGCACCCGCCATCGTCACGTGCGGCCGGCACTGCATGTCGTACAGGACCGGCTTGCCGTTCAGGCGCCATCCGTGAACGGGTCGGCGCTGCCGATCTTTGCGAGGGCGCCGTCGGTGAACAGATCCACCTGGCGCACTGCGCCGTCGGTGAACGGATCCATCTGCCGCAGTGCGCCATCGGTGAACGGATCCGCCTTGCGCACGGCAATCCGGCGGAACTGCTCATCGGCCAGGCGGCCGGATTGCGCACGCTGCAGGGCCTCGGCGACATGCCCCCCGTTTGTGTAAACGTCCGGGGCGCACACGGCGGCTTGCGCCCCGGCCGCCATCACCACTATCAAGATTGCGCCAATCGATGCCTTTTTCATCACTTGCTCCTTTTCCACTAAGAAGAACCTTGTGTCGGCCGGGGCACCTGCCCCGCACCTCTCAGATTCAAATATAATTAACCCGTACCGTACGGTACTATATAAATTAGAAGGTAACACCATCAACAATCTCGATGGCGTGCTGACCGGCTACAACACCGACTGCATCGGCGCCGTGCGGGCGTTCAAGGAGGTGACGGAAGTGGCCGGCAAGCGCATTGCGTTGCTGGGCGCGGGCGGCGCCGCGCGCGCGATGGCCTATGGCTTGCGCGAGGCCGGCGCCAGCGTGACCGTGTTCAACCGAACGGCGGCGCGCGGGGAGGAACTGGCTGGCTCGCTTGGCCTGCGGTTTGGCGGCGAATTATCCGACTTCCGCGCGGCGGACTTCGACCTGCTCGCCAACGCGACTGCCGCGGGTTTCCGCGCACCCGATGTCAACCCGGTCGCCGGACAGCTCGCCGCGCACCTGATTGTCATGGACGCCGCCTTCATCCCGGTCAGGAGCAAGCTGATCCACGATGCCGCCGCGCTCGGCTGCCGCACCATCGACGGCACGCGCATGATGCTGCACCAGGCCTGCGCCCAGGTCGAGTTCTCCACCGGCTGCGCACGCGCGCCGATCGAGGCGATGGAGACGGCGCTGCTCGAGGAGATTGCCCGCCTGTCCTAACCCCCCGCCGCCCCTTGCCTTCTGACGCTCACACTCCGATAACCCATACCCGCCCGCTTGTCATCACCTGCACAGGCTTCGACGGAGTTCCCGATAACCCTGCGACGCGAGCGGCAGGCCCAACGCGCTGCCTCAATTCTTCAGGTTGGTCCTGGCTACCAGCGCCTTCATCACCGCGTTGTCAGCCTCGATCATCGCCTTGAACGTCGCCGCGTCGGCATAGGCAATGCCCAGGTTCTGCCGGCGCAGCGTCGCCACGAAGACTGGATCCGCCACTGCCTTGCGGCTGGCGGCCGCCAGGATTTCAAGCACCTCGGGTGGTGTGCCTTTGGGCGCGGCAAGCCCGCGCCATGTGGCGATCGAGAGGGCGATACCCCTCTCACGCAGCGTGGGCACGTTCTCGAAACCGCTGACACGCTGGTCGGCCATCACCGCGAGCGTCTTCACCTTGCCCGCGGCCACATAGGCCGACACCTCCGCGGGACTGACGGCCACCGCATCGATATGCCCGCCCATCAACGCCACCAGCGCCGGCGCCGCACCGGTGAACGGCACATGATTGAACCTGACGTGCGCCCTGTCCTCCAGCGCCGTCGCCGCCAGGTGCCAGATCGAGCCCGGGCCGGAATTCCCGACCTGCACCTCCCCAGGGTGCGCCCTGGCGAATGCAAGGAATGCCTCGATGGTGTTCCAGCGCGAGTCGGCCTTGACCGTGATCGCGGACGGATCGGCATTCAGGCGCGCGATCGGCACCAGCTGGGCAGCGTCGAACGTGGTCGGCCCGAGATGCGGGAAGATCACGGCTTCCGCGATGATGATGCCGAGCTTGTAGCCATCCGGCCTGGCGCGACCCACTTCTGTCATACCGATTGCGCCACTGGCGCCTGGCTTGTTCACCACGGTCAGCGGCTGCGAGAGGTACTTTCGCATGGCTTCGCTGAAGGCGCGCGCAACCGTGTCAGTCCCACCGCCCGCTGAGCTTGGCACCACCAGCTCGACAGCGTGAGTCGGGTAAGGCGCCGCGGTCGTCTGGCCCATCACGGGAACTGCGGCAAGGAATGCGGCCAGCTGAGCGGCCAGCAGTAAAGATGTTTGAAGGTGCTTGCGGGGTAGTCGCATCTATGACTCACACGTTTAGCTAGCCGGCTAGCATTGCAGGTATTGGGACACCGTCAAGGATAGAACGTGAAAGACTAGCTCAGACGCTTACATCGTCAGAATAGCTTGGATACGGATATATAAAAACTGCGTCGGGGTGAATACTGAGGCGCACCCACACCAATTCCGGTCCCATCCCGAAGTTGATAGGAACGATTGAACAGATTCAGCACAGTAAATCTAGACTTTATTTTTCCGAAAACGGAAACATCAAAGCTACGCTCCAACGCGATGTTGAATTGAAGATATGCCGGAAGATGGGTAGTATTGGCGAAACCATTTCGAAGACCACTTCCATAGATGGCGTCGGCTGTCAGTAGCATACCATCCCATAGATACGAGGCGCCGAATGATGCCGCGACGGTTTGCTCGTGATCCAGATGTGCCCAATTTCTTGCGATAAAAGCCTGCTCCATCGGACTGAAATTAAACTGACCTGTTTCAATATCTTTTCCGCGCGCACGCGAAATGCTGACGTTTAGGTATGATGCGAAGTTGCCATTACGATAACTGGCGGTACCTTCGATGCCGTAGATCTTGCCACGTCCGAAGTTGAAAGAAGAGAAGATCAGCGCATTACCAAACTGCCCCTCATCCTGCAAGTGGCGAGATCTCCGAAAATATGCATCGAGACCAAGCGTCAGGTTACGTGTGACCTGGTGAGAAACGCCCACATCGAAGTAATCCGACCGTTCGGAACGCACCGAATTATTGGCGTCGGAAGGTAAAGCACTCGTTGTTCCGACAAACTTTGACACGTCGGTGGTATCGATCTTCTCGGTCGCCGGAGGCGTGAAGTAGCGTGCGTAGCCGGCATGCAAACGCGTGATGTTGGAAAGTTCGTAGGTTAGTCCGACGCGAGGACTTAATTGTTGTTCATCCACGACCGTTCCAACCTGATCGTAGCGCGCACCATAGCTTATGGTTAGATTTTCCATAGCCTTCCACTCGTCTTGCAGATAGATGCCGATGGTAGTTCCGGTGTGGCTTGTGTTGTCGACGATCCCAAATCGTACGCTGCTGACTTGCATGCCATCGGCCCCAGCGGGAAACACACTGGATGTATTGCGCACACCAAATTGTTCGTGCTGCGCGAACAAACCGCTGCGAACTGTGTGCCGCTGATTGAGAACATAGCTGACATCCGTCTGGATACCATACGCCTCATTGCTACGTGCAATATAGGATGCAATGCCGTTGTATACCAAGTCCCCGACGGGATCGGGAGTGTATTCCAGGCGGCTATTCCGGTGAAACAGCGAGATCTGGTAATCCAGTGCATCCGACACTTTTCTCTGGTACGAGAGTATCTGGAAATCTGTCTTTTCCCGCTGGCTCGAAGTCAGGTTCTCCGAAGCTGGCGCATTCGCACCGACAAGCGTGAATTGAGGTGTGATGCCCGGTCGGTTTGGGATTTCGAACTGGCTGTTGGCGCTCCCAAAAAGTAAACTGACACGGCTGTCATCATTTAAAAGATAGGACAGCATACCAAACGCTTTGCGTTGATTCGTATGATCGTGAATCGCTAGGCGTCCATCTGTAGGATTTTCGATGCCAAGATTGTTATCAACGAAGGATCCACTTAAGTAATAACTCACATGACCCAATTTACCTTGGACTTGCGCATTGACTTCGCGGTCGGTGTGACTGCCAATCACGCCGCCGACTTCGCCACCAACGATCTTTGTTCAGAGGTGTGTTTTCTCCCATTGGCAGCGCATTGATGTCGCTACCGTCGAAGCGATAGACCGAACTACCTGTTTGCGGCGACAACGCGTTGCGCGCGTCATCCAATCGCTTCGCTGTAACAACGATGGCGCCCAGCGTCTTGTCGCTTTCTGTGGCGGCCCGGGCCGTGGGAGGAGGAAACGGAGTGGTAACAGGTTCGGATGGCACTGATTTGGCGTGAACGGCCATGGTGAGCATCGAGGCCGTGCCGGCCGCCACGCATCGGAACGGTAAGCAGAATATTGAGACACCAGCGTAGCGCCGCCCTGGTACGTCGGCGGCGACGCATCAACGACGGCTTGCTGCGACCTGCGGATGGTTTGTTTCAACGTACAAGCGTAGCCTACGCGCGTAGTTCGTCAGGGCGGGATGGCCATTCTGTCGGGGAACAAGAGTGATTAGATTATGTCGGAATAATAAAGCTATCTACTATTTCCAGAGCATTCCGCCTGTTTTAGCCGCGACTGATTACATCGGGTTTAAAATTACAAACATGGAGTTAAATTCTCGATTTGATGTAATCAAGCGCCTACAGGCGGAACTGCCCCGCGGAGCCCCGTTCGACCTTGCGGTGCTGAGTCAATTCGGGGTTTCGCCCCAGCTCGCCGCCCATTACGCCGACGGCGGGTGGCTCGTGCGTCTCGCCCAAGGGGTCTACGCTTACCCGAACGACGACTTCAGTGTCTACGGCGCATTATTGTTTCTCCAGAGGAGGGTGCCGGGGCTTCATGTCGGCGGCAAAAGTGCGCTGGCATGGCAAGGGGTGAGGCACAACGTAGTCAGCCGGGATGCACTGGTGCTCTGGGGCGACAACCGCTTTCCCTTGCCGACCTGGTTCACGAAGCGTTTTCCCGCGCGCTACGTCCATGCTCACCTGTTCGATTGGCCCGACGACGAATTGACACGAAAAACGCTGACCACCCCGCCGAGCCTGCCTGAAGGGTTGCACGTTGCCACGCCCGAACGCGCCATGCTCGAGCTGCTGTACGAGGTGGGTGTCAAGCAAAGCCTGGAAGAGGCTCGTAATCTTTTTGACGGGTTGCGCTCGCCCCGAAAGGATCTGCTGGGACGGTTGCTGACATGCTGTACCAGCGTGAAGGCAGTACGCCTGTTCCTCACATGGGCACGCGAAACGAACCTCGTGGACGTAGATACCCTGCTGGACCAGTACGCGGTCCGTACTGGCAGCCCCAAGCGCTGGATGAGCCGACTGGACGACGGCACTTTGCTTAGCTTAAAACCCCGTGGATAAATCCTACGCAGACACCGTTCGCTTGCTGCTGACCGTCGCTCCCGACGTGTTCGCCAACGACATCTTCGCCATCAAGGGCGGCACCGGCATCAACCTTTTCGTGCAGAACATGCCACGTCTGTCGGTTGATATCGACGTGGTGTACCTGCCGTGGCAAGTGCCGCGCGATGAGGCGCTCCGGGCGATCAACCAGGAGTTGGCTGCCGTCGGGGAACGGGTTCAGCCGCTGGGCCTACAAACGCGCCTGATCCGGGGCCAAGGATCTCGGAGAAACCAAGCTGATCGTTGAGAACGAGACGAGCCAAGTGAAGGTTGAGGTGAACGTGGTGTTCCGTGGCACCGTATTGCCGGTGGAGCACCGGCCGTTGTGTGCCAAGGCCAGCGACCTGTTCGGCGTCGAGTTTGAGCTGCCGATCCTCGCGCAGGATGAACTTTACGCAGGCAAGCTGGTGGCCGCGCTGGACCGGCAGCATCCCCGCGACTTGTTCGACGTGTGGCAACTCTATGAATCGGGCAGCCTTACCGACGGCATGGTGGAATGCTTCGTGGTCTATCTAGCAGGCCACAACCGGCCCACGCATGAAGTCCTTCTCGGCAACGACAAGGATATTGCCGCAGAGTACGACCGGGCATTTGTCGGCATGACTGAAGTTCCCTGTTCCCTGGAAACTTTGCTGGAGGCTCGCGCGCGACTGCGTCAGGAATTGCCGCGACGGCTGAGTGCGGCTCAGAAGCAATTCCTGTGTGGCCTGGCCCGTGCGGAACCTGATTGGTCCCTGCTGCAATGCCGGCATGCCACGGAAATGCCGGCACTGCGATGGAAGCTCAGCAATCTGGAAACCTTCCGCCAGCGACGACCCAGCGACTTTTCGGCGCAGGCTGCATTACTGGAAGCCGGCCTTAACCGGGTCTGATGTCCGGGTCGGGAGGTTCTGGAAGCCGGCGGTTCAGCGTTGCGGGCTGCTGGTGTGATCGGGCTTACTGTCGCCGCGCGTTGTTGCGCTCCAGCCCGGAAGTCGACGCTGATAGGGCATCGGAATGACGGTGATCTTCCTGCACGGTGACGCATGGGTTCGACAGCCAACTGACTTTCACACGTGAAAGTGCTCCTCTCTCCTTCAGTCCGTGTCACAACACGGCAATTGCGATTGCAGGGTCGACGCGGCGTCAACGTCGCCCCCAGAACTGCCGGGGAAACTGGCGTTTAATCCAGTATTGCCCAATGTTTATATCGCCGTATCCTGCGGGGGTAGGCCTGCTACTACCCGCGCCCCGTCCCCGGTGAGCGCGGGTTCTTTTTGCGATCCGACGCCCCGCGCGGCGTGGGCGAATTGCCGGCCACGGCGACTTGGCGGATACTGATGCTGCGGGCAACCCGTAAGGCGGTGCCCGATTTCTTCTTGGACGTTCTACGGCTCTATTCCATCGGGTTGAGGGCTGTTTTTTTGACCGCGCTCTGGCAACATCCGCCCTTTCTTGCCGACGACGGCTGACGCGTCTGCCTTACGCGGGCGGATGGGAAGTGCACCGTTAATCCGCGGATTTCATAGGTTGTTGACGCAGCCAGAATGAAACAAGTCTCAACGCCGCCCGCCATCGCCCTCGATGCACGAGCTTGGCGTTCCGGCTTCGACGCAGGTCGAGGCATCTCATCGACCGCCTGCCCCTACCCACTCGCTTCGGGCCAATCCTTGGCTTGGAGCAGCGGCTACATCGAAGGCCGAGCCGCGCGTCTGCACATCGCGACTAAATCGCCAACCTAACCAGTGCATGCCGACAAATCGCATCCGCCCGTGTAGGACAGCTTCGGATATCCCGCCGCGCCGGTCTAACGCGGGACTGATGCCATAGCAGCCTATAGCGAGGGCGTCATGAAAGACGTCCATGTCGTGCCGGCCGACAATGGCTGGGCCGTTGAAGTTGGCGGTAAAGCTGACCGAACTATCCACGCCACACAAGAGGCTGCTATCGCCGCCGGTACCGAGCGTGCCAAACGCGACAAGGTCGAGCTCCTCATCCATGGCCGGGACGAAAAAATCCGCGAGCGCAATTCTTTCGGTCACGGTCCGCGGAATATCAAAGGATGACCACCGCGGGGACCCGGCGTGGCGTTCCGTCCAGGTGACAACTGTATAAATATACAGTACTCTGGTGACAGGACATGCCATGCTCACCATCGCCCCTGAAACCATCCATCCGTCACTTTGGGTCGCTGCACAGCTTGCCCGAGGCAACGCGCGCACTGTATCGACCGGCTATGCCGCACTGGATAAGGAATTGCCGGGCAGCGGCTGGCCGGTCGGGAGCCAGACGGAACTCTTGCTGCAGCAGCCAGGCATCGGCGAACTCCGACTGCTCCGCCCTGCACTCGTTGCCCGCTCTGGGCGGCCGATCGCGCTCCTGGCTCCCCCGCACGCGCCACAAGCCCTGTCACTGGCAAATTGGGGAATTCCGCCGGAGCGGCTGCTTTGGATCGATGCGCAACGGACCGCCGATGTCTTGTGGGCGGCCGAGCAAACCTTGCGGGCCGGCACCTGTGGCGCGCTGATTCTCTGGCAGTCCCACTTTCGAAACGAGGCGCTACGACGCCTGCACCTCGCCGCGCAGACGTCGGACACGCTCTTCTTCGTGGTGCGCCCCGCCGCGTGTGCGCGGGATGCCTCGCCGGCACCGTTGCGCCTGGCCCTCGAGCCGGCCGTCGGCGGCGTGACCGTCAACTTTGTGAAGCGTCGCGGGCCGCAGCAAGAGACCCCTCTGCTCGTCGCGCTGGAACCGTCACCCATTCTGTTGTACCGCCATGCTGCGCCTGTGGATCTGCCTACGCCTGCCGTCGCTCCCCCTCGAAGTCTTCCGGCCGACCTGGTCCACCACTGAACTGGCCGTTGCCGTCCTCGACAAGGAACGGGTCCATCTCGCTACGCCCCTGGCACTAGCCGCAGGCGTAAAGCTGGGCATGCGCCGCGGCGGTGTGCAAACCATCGCGCCGGCCACCATCCTGTTCGACCGCGATTCCGGCCGGGAAAGCGATGCGCTTGCACGAATCACCATGGCGACGCTGCAGTTCTCGCCGAATGTGGCCGCAGCGGAAGAGGCGGCAATCCTGATCGATGTCAGCACTACGCTGCGGCTCTTCGGTGGGCCGCGTAAGCTCCGCCGACGGATCATCGAGACCGTCGCGGCGATGGGCTTCAGCGCGATGGTCGGCAGCGCCCCGACGGCGCAAGGAGCGTGGCTGATCGCGCGCTCGGGTGGTGGTACTGCTTTGACCATGGCGTCGTTGCAAAGCCGGCTGGCCGGCCTGCCGATACTTACCCTACCCGCGGCGCGCAAGTTTGCCGACTGGTTCGATGGGCTCGGATGCCGCACGCTGGAGGATCTGCGCCGCCTGCCTCGTGCCGGTCTGCAGCGTCGCTGTGGCGCCGACTTCCTGGATGCGCTGGATCGCGCCTACGGGGAAGCGCCGGAAATTTTCGAGTGGGCCGAGGCGCCGCCAGCATTCGATGCGGCGGTGGACCTGCCTGACCGCATCGAAAATGCCGAACAGACACTGGCGTATGTCCGCGGCCTGCTGGTGCAGATGGTCGGCTGGCTAACTGCCCGGCACCTCGCCATCAAGCGGTTTCGGGTCGAATTGCGCCATGAGCGCGGCCGCGCGGCAATCGCGCCGACGGCCATCGAGATCGCGCTCGCGGAGCCCAACTGGCATGAGGAACACCTGGTCCGCATCCTCAAGGAGCGGCTCGCCCTCGTTGCCGTTGAAGCGCCAATGATCGCCGTGGCCGTGTCTGCGATCGACACGGAGCCCGTGGCGCCGCCTACGGATTCCCTCTTCCCGGAACCTGGCGGGACGCCCGCCGATCACGCCCGGCTGCTCGAGCTGCTCAGCGCTCGCCTCGGCGCCGACAAGGTTCGCCAGTCCTGCTTGCGGGCAGACTACCGCCCCGAAGTGGCCAACGACTGGCAGCCGGCTACGGAGAAGCCAGCACGCGTGTCCCTGCCGGCAGCCCTGCCTCGGCCGACCTGGCTCCTGGGCAAGCCGGTTCCGCTCATCGAGCGGGATCATCGGCCGTTCTACGGCTCGCCGCTGCACATCGTCTCGCCACCCGAGCGCATCGAAGCCGGCTGGTGGGATGGGCAACTGGTCACGCGCGACTATTTCGTGGCGGAAGGCAAGGACCACACCTGCTACTGGATCTTCCAGGAACGTATGGGTAGCCGCGAAGGGGACGAATCGCGGTGGTACCTGCACGGCCTCTTCGGGTAGCCACCATGAGTGAGATCCTCGCAGCAGGCCTGCCCGAGTATGCCGAACTGCATTGTCTGTCCAACTTTTCGTTTCTCACGGGCGCATCCCGTCCTGAAGAGCTGGCCGAGCGCGCGGCGCAGTTGGGCTACCACGCGCTCGCGATCACGGACGAATGCTCGCTGGCGGGAATCGTGCGCGCGCACACCGAGGCGAAGAGGGCAGGCATGCGCCTGGTCGTCGGGGCTTCGTTCCGCTTGCAGAATGCCGATGGCTCCCCTGCCCTGTCCTTTCTGGCACTGGTCAGAAACCGGGAAGGCTATGGCAACCTATGCGAACTGATCACGCTGGCTCGCATGCGCGTCGCCAAAGGCTCCTATGTTCTGACGCCACGCGACCTCGCGGCACCGGAGGCGCCCCACCAGCACCTCAAGGGGTTGCCCGACTGCCTGATTGTCTTCACGCCGGATTACGGCGTGCCGGCGGACAAGCTCGACATACAAGCGACATGGGTGAGCACTACCTTCGCCGGTCGGGCCTGGATGGGCCTGAACCTGCTGTACCGCCCGATGGACGATATCCACCGCGGGACGGTCGAGGCGGCCGCGGCGCGCCACCATCTGCGGCTCGTGGCCACCGGCTGTGTCACCATGCACGTGCGCTCGCGCAAGCCAATGCACGACGTGCTGACGGCGATCCGCGTGGGCCGTCCTGTTCCAGAGTGCGGCTACGACCTGGCACCCAATGCCGAGCAGCACCTGCGTTCGCGCCTGCGTCTGTCGAACATCTACCCGCACCGCTATCTCACCGAATCCATCCACATCGCCAACCTCTGCCAGTTTTCTCTGGACGAGTTGCGGTACGAATACCCCGACGAAGTGGTTCCGGACGGCACCACAGCCGCGGACTATCTGCGCGCAGAGACATACGCCGGGGGGCACCGCCGTTTCCCCGCCGGCATTCCTCTTGTCGTGCAACAGCAGCTCGAGCACGAACTCGCGCTCGTCAGGGACATGGACTATGAGCGGTACTTCCTGACCGTCTATGACATTGTCCGCTTCGCACGCTCCAACGGTATCCTGTGCCAGGGCCGCGGCTCGGCGGCCAATTCCGCGGTCTGCTACTGCCTGGGCATTACGGAGGTCGACCCGGCACGGGGCAACCTTCTGTTCGAGCGCTTCATTTCCAAGGAGCGCGGCGAGCCACCGGACATTGACGTCGACTTCGAGCACCAGCGACGCGAAGAGGTCATCCAGTACCTGTACCGCAAATATGGGCGAGATCGGGCAGCGCTTGCGGCCGCGGTGACGACTTACCGCCCGCGCAGCGCCTTGCGCGATACCGGCAAAGCGCTGGGCGTGGATCCGGCTATCGTGGACCTCGTGGCCAAGTCGCACCACTGGTTCGATGGCAAGGCGGACCTGCTCAAGCGATTTGCGGAAAGCGGTGTGGACGCCGACGCCGAGCTGTCCCAACGATGGGCAAACATGGCCGTCGCGTTGCTCGGCTTTCCCCGCCATCTGTCCCAGCACACGGGCGGCTTCGTGCTCGCGCGCGATAAGCTGTCACGACTCGTGCCTATCGAGAATGCCGCGATGGTGGACCGCAGCGTGATCCAGTGGGACAAGGATGATCTGGACGCCTTGGGCCTTCTCAAGGTGGACGTGTTGGCGCTCGGCATGCTTTCCGCCGTGCGACGCGCACTGGACCTCGTCGCCGACCAGCGCGGCGAAGCCTTCGAGCTGCAGGACATTCCCGCGGAAGACCCGGCGACCTACGCCATGATCTGCCAGGCCGATACCGTGGGTGTGTTCCAGATCGAATCGCGCGCCCAGATGTCAATGCTGCCACGCTTGAAGCCTCGCACGTTCTACGATCTGGTCATCGAGGTCGCCATTGTCCGCCCCGGACCCGTCCAGGGCGGCATGGTGCATCCCTACTTGCGCCGGCGCCAAGGCTTCGAGCCAGTCACCTACCCCAGTGCCGCGATGGAGAAGGCACTATCGCGCACGCTGGGCGTGCCGATCTTCCAGGAGCAGGTGATGCAGGTGGCCATGCTGGCCGCCGGCTTCTCGGCCGGCGAAGCCGACCAGTTGCGGCGCGCCATGGCCGCATGGAAGCGCAAGGGAGGTATCGACAAATACTACGATCGGATCGTCTCGGGCATGCTCGAGCGCGGCTACGACCGCGAGTTTGCCGAGAGCATCTTTCGCCAGATCCAGGGGTTCGGCGAGTACGGATTCCCAGAGAGCCACGCGGCCAGCTTCGCCCTGCTCGTCTACGCCAGCGCCTGGCTGAAATGCCATGAGCCCGAGGCCTTCCTATGCGCGATGCTGAACAGCCAGCCCATGGGCTTCTACACGCCCTCTCAGCTGGTGCAGGATACGAAGCGCCACGGCGTCATCGTACTGCCCGCCGACGTATCGGTGAGCGGCTGGGATTCCGCTCTCGAACATTCGCTCGGTGACGGCGCGCGGCCTGCAGTGCGACTCGGCCTGTCCCTGCTGCGCGGGATGCGGCGTGAGGCCGCACACCGCATCGAGGAGGCCCGCGCGATTCGGCCGTTCGCCAGCACTGCGGAACTGGCTCGGCGTGCGGAGCTCGATCGGAACGACCTGCAAGCGCTCGCCGCAGGCAATGCCCTGGCATCGATGACCGGCGGGCGCCGGCAGGCCCTTTGGTTGGCCGCTGCAGCGGTACCCGACAAGGACATACTGCGGGCCGCTGAACTGGTCGAAGAGCCGGCGGAACTCGCGCCGGCGACGGAGGGTGAAGAGATCGTTGGGGACTACAGGGCGATGGGCCTGACGCTTCGTCGCCACCCGCTTGCCTTGCTACGCCCGATGCTGGCCTCTCGGCGCTTCGTGCCAGCGTCGGAGCTGGCGCAATACCAGCCACGGCAGACCGCCCGCGCGGCCGGCATTGTGACGGTGCGGCAGCGCCCGAGCACCTCGAATGGCGTCATCTTCATGACGTTGGAGGACGAGACTGGCGTTGTGAACGTGATCGTGTGGCCTGGCGTCTTCGAACGCTTTCGCAAAGAGGTCCTCGGCGCGAGGATGGCCGGCGTCTACGGACAGTGGCAATGCGAAGGCGAAGTTCGCCATCTGATCGCGCAGCGCGTCGTGGATCTCTCTGCGATGCTTGGCCGCCTTGATACGGCGAGCCGTAATTTCTGCTAACTCCGTCCGCATCGTGCGGAATCCGAGGACTAGCATTTACGCCGGCTGTGCATGGCGTGCCCCCCGGCTGACTGGCTCGTAATACAATCGGAGCTCGAGTTGCTCACCGGTTGACAGGACGTGTCAACCCAGATTGCTGCAAGGAACAATGAAGAGCGCACTGTTCGTCGATTTCGATAACGTCTATTCGGGCTTGAGGCGGCTCGACCCTGCGTATGCAGACCGCTTCGCTCGCCATCCCACCCAGTGGATGGAATGGCTCATTGGCACGCTGAGTTCGCCCGATCACGCACCCGTTGGCGCAAGACGACGCGTGCTCGTTCGCCGCTGTTACCTCAATCCCCAGGCCTACCAACGTTTTCGGCCACCGTTCAATCTGGCCGGATTCGAGATCGTGGATTGCCCCGCCCTTACCAGTGATGGGAAGACCAGCACCGATATTCATATGGTGCTAGACATTGTTGATCTCCTCCAGCATGAAGCCGGATACGAGGAGTTCATTGTCTTCTCTGCGGACGCCGACTTCACCCCCGTTCTCCGAAAGCTGCGTCGCTGGGACCGCCGCACGACAGTTCTTGCCATCGGCTTTCCTTCGGCAGCGTACCGGGCATCCGCCGATCTGCTCATCAACCCCGACGATTTCATTCGCAACGCGTTGGGATTTGACGACGATGTCGAAGCTCCGGCGCCGGCCGGCGAGCCAGGCGCATCTCGTGGAGAGCTCGCCGACGCCGCGTTCAAGCTGATGCATCAGGTTGTGGCGGAGGCTCCTGGTCCGGTGGCTCTCTCGCGCCTCGCGGCATTGGTGCTGTCCGATGTGGACGGCATGGACGCCTCATCTTGGGCGGGCTTCGGCAGTTTCAAGGCGCTGCTAGACTCTCGAGGTTTGGCTCCCCTGCAGGTTAGCTGGGACGGAGGCGGGACCGTGCACGACCCGAAGCGCCATGCCGCATCAACGCCAGTGCGCCGGCAAGGCGGTGGCGACTCCGATGGCCTGGCAAGGGCGGTCACCGACTTTGTGAAACTCGAGGTGGGCGGGGCTAAACAACCGATCCAATGCGCCACGCTGGCGAACCTGATTATCCAGAAGTACCCCCAACTCGCTGTGGATTGGAATGGCCGCGGCACGTTCCGCAAGTTTGCTGAGTCTCTCGATGTGCGCCCCGCTGTATTCGACTGGTCTACCTCAGGCGGAATTGTCTCCAACGGGGCGAGCACCGCTCCCATGCAACGACCGCTGGACCTGTGGGGCGACGCTCAGCACCTTCACTCAGCTGCAAAGCAGGTGCATGAGGTGACGGGGATGCCGCTGCTTTCCCCGCAGCGGTACCGGCTGCTGCTGGGGAACGTGCAGGCAGACGTTCTCGCTCATCCATTCCATCTCATCGAGACCACAAAGCGCGTGCGCGACCGATGCAAGGCATCGGGGACGCCAATCAGTCGCTCGGACATTAACCACGTCCTTCGTGGTCTTCTCTTTTGCGGTCACTCGTTTGAAGACGGCCCCAATGACACTGCATCTCTCGGTATGAAGTTAGCCGATAGCGTAAAAGCCCAGTGCGTCCGAGAGCAGATGGTGCTTGATCAAACGATGGTTACCACCATTGAATCGTGGCTGGCTTGCCGCACTCTCTCACAAGAGAGCGCCTGAGGCTGACACCCTATTTGAAACAACTACGCAAGGATGAGGATGTCGGATAGCACGCGGAAGGGATGGATCGTTCGCACTGGGAATGACTACCTGTTTCCTCAAGGCGGGGACGTTGGCTACACACCGAACCTAACCGATGCCGGAGTATTCGAAACAGAGGAGGAAGCTATCGCGGCGGGCCACGACCACTGCGATCCGGGCTTTGTGGTGATGCGCGACCCGCGTTGAGTAAGCGGAAAAATCAACTCTCCACGAGCGAGTACCCATGACGCTATCAGCTCAAGTGTTCCATGGGACCTCGCAGGCTTTGCGTCGTTGACCAGAAATCACACCATGGGTCATTCGTCCGGAAACTCAGGTACTCCCGGGCATTTCGCACCGTCCATTGGTAGGCACTCTTGAGTTGCGGCAGTTGATCCCACGCTACCGGCATCGACACGCCCATGCCGGGCCGTGCTCGGGCCGAGAATGCCGCAGCCGTGGTCTGCGCGATGCCATTACGCAAATAGTCCACAAACACTTTGTCCTTGCGATTACTTGGCCCTGACTTGGCCACGAACCGCTGAGGAAGGGTCTTGGCCAGGTGCTGCACTGCCGCGCGTGAGAAGGCCTTCACCACATCGTAGTCAAACTCGGGTGCCACCGGCACGACGACGTGCAGGCCTTTCCCGCCGCTGGTCTTGAGCCAGGCCGCCAGGCCGAGTTCGCCTAGGAGAGTCTGCACCAGTAACGCCGCTTCCTGGACATGCTGCCAGGACACGCCTTCGCCGGGATCCAGGTCGAAGATGATGCGATCCGGGTGAGTAAGATCGACGGTCGTCGAATTCCACGTGTGAAATTCGACCACGTTCAGTTGCGCGGCCCCGATGAGCGCATCTGCCGAGTCAACGGTCAGCAAGCGGCCATGCCCCGGCCATAGGGATGCCGGATGCTCGGTCAACCCAGGCAGCTTCGTGGTTTCGGCATGCTTCTGAAAGAAGGCTTCGCCACCGATGCCATCCGGCGCGCGGAGAAGCGCCACGGGCCGCACCGCGAGATGCGGAAGCATCCAGTCCGCCACGCTTTCGTAGTACCGCACCAGGTCGAGTTTGGTGATACCCGTGGTAGGGTCAATCACCCGCTCAGGGTGGGTTATCTTCAGGGCAGCGAGCGTTGCACCGGCCTCGACCCGAACGGCTTCCTTGCGGACCTCGCTCGCTGGCGTTTCACTACGCAACGCCTTGAACGATGCCTGGCGTACCTGATTCGACGGCGTCCATTCGGCAAACTCAACCTCGGCCACAAGGCATGGCTTGACCCAGCGCGGCGCACCGGTTCTGGCAGGGCCCCACCTGCTGCCGCCCATGGAGGCCGGGGGAAATGGCGCGGCGTCAGTGGTGAGCTTGGCGAGCCGGGTCCGTATTGCCGCCGCGGTTTTGCTGTCCCAGCCTGTGCCAATCTGTGGCAGATTGCTCTGCGGCGTTCGATGGCAGTTATGCCATAGCCTGTCGGGTTGTTGCGCCACTGCGGATCAGCGAGTCAATGTAGCGCTCGACATCGTGCAGGCAGAGAAGGCCTGATAGCCGCGCTTTGGGTCAGGATCATGGACGAGGTCATGCCACGCCGTGCCAACGCCGGTCTCCGAAAAGTCTTCTGGCAGAGCATTGAGCTTCCGTGTCTGCAGGTCGCGCCACGTCTTGAGGTTCGCAAAGCCGGGATCGTCTTCCCTGCCGCCGAATTCCAGGCCTTCCAGGCCCGACAGCAGAGCGTGAATCCGCTGATGGTCACCGGTCAAGGCCGCGCGCACGTGTGACGCAAAGCTCGAATGCGCCGCGTCGGTGACGACGGCCAGATGCTCCAGGGCTTCATCCACTCGCTGCTCGGTCGACTTGCTCTTGTCTTGCAGGACGGCCTTGGCCTTGAGCGCCTGCTGCCTGTCTTCCACGGCGGAGCGGGTGTGCGTCAACTGCGCCGTGCTGGCCGCGCGTCGGAATAGATCCTGGCTGCGTCGGCTGGTCTGGTGCATCGCGATATCGGTGAGTTCCAGCAAACTCATCCGTAGAAAGCACACCAGTTCAAGCGCCTGGGTGCTCTCCTTCAGTGTTTTGGTCTTGGCCGGACGCCTTGCTTGCACCTTCTGCGCATAGGCACGCAGTTTAGGCAAAGCGATGTCATCCAGATTCCACTCATGCACAGCGAGGGACTTCAGGTAGCGGATCTTGTCCAGCGTTTCAGCGAGGTTCTTGGGGCCGTTGCGTCTGGAAGGCGCCTTGATCCACTCGAGGTGCGTTGCAGAGCTGTCAGCCCGTGGACTGCGGACGGATTCCATGCATTGCTGCAGCGTGGCCGCCGACACTGCGCGGTTGACCGCTGCGAGCATTTGCGCCTCGTAGCTGGAAAATGCATGCCGTGCCAAGTTGGTGATCTGGCGCTGGCCGGGAATGAGGCGGCAGCGATCGTATAGCCATCGCTGAGCGGTGGTGACAAGCTCATCCACGTCTGGCGCAGCGGCAGCTTGTACGCGGAGCATCTCTTGCAAAGCGGTCTGGCTGGTGACATCGAACGGCTTGATGCCAAGGTACTCCTTGACCCATTGCTGATGCTCGTACAACGTCGGACGTCGTTGGTACAGTGACTTCAGGCTGGCAATCGACAGCAACGGCGCGGAGAAAGCTTCGCACACGTACTGAAGGAGATTGCGCGGAACGACAGCAAACCGGTCCAACGGCCGACCGAAGGCCCGGAGGCAAACGAGCTGCAGGCCGACCGCGGCGAATCTGTCGGCCCGAAACCGCTCCCGTATTGCCGCGATGTCAGCACTGGTGAGCTGAAAGAACTGCTGCAGGTCAAATTCTGTCAAGCGGGCAGGCAACTCTTCCCTGCCAACGTAGCGATACGCAAATGCCGACATCTGCACTTTTTGGGGTGTCGTTCGGGTCAAAACTGTACGACAAGTGCTCGGATGGCCGCAATAACGTCAACGAATGGGCTGCAACGCCACGCCAACAGGGGACTCGGGGCTGATTGGGATAACCGTATCAATCGGCAAGAAAAGGACGATTACCCCAAGTGGCAATAGTTGAACAGGCCGCCAGCGTTACGCAAGCAATGTGAACTGCCAAACCGTAGGCATGCGTTGCGCGAACTCAGGACTCCCGACAACGAGCGCGTGGCTCGTGAGAATCCGCTACATCTATCGGACCATGCCGTTGTTGAAGGCGGTTGTGCATCGTCTCGCAGCTGATCAGCATCATTACCGCTGGGTCCTCATCCGCGCCGGCGATGCCGGCTTCAGCGGCGTTGCGCAGATATACTTGCCGGGAGACCATGGCGACGATCACAATGATGGCACCAGCGATGAAGGCCCTGGCCACAAACTGAAGGTATCGTTCCATGGAAATCGCACCGGCTAGCAGGGGGTGGTTTGGTCGCGAGCCTACACGAGGATGCTGCGAGACGATGCTACGCCCTTGGAGGATTGACAGTGCCTCTGTTTTGCCGTCACGAAGCAGCTCGCGCGTTGTGTGACCCCGCATTGCGGGGCTGATGAGAATGCCTTAAAAATCGATCTCGCCCCTACCGAGCGGCCACTACTGGGCCACGCCGCATGCGCCGTTCCCACTGGACGGTTCGAACGGCCATGACGAAGTTTTCCCCGGCGCGCACTGCGTCAGCGACGGCAAATGCGTCACGTTCTATAAGGACGGTGAAGAGGTGTGGGCCTGCAACGCCGTTTATGCCGCTGCCCATTTCGACTTTGCCCCCGTTCCGAGCGCCTGCACGTCGACAGCCGACTGAGGTGCCGACGCTACCACGACGCACTACGCTTTCGGCAGTTTCAGTGCTGGCGAGGACGCGATAAGCAGAACGTTATCGCGCCTTATCGCCGCGTTCAGGGCGGCCTAGCCGCAGACGGGATGCTTCCCGGCAGGCGATGATCAGCGCCAGAGGTGGCGCGCGAAGAACGTCAGCGTGCGGTCCCAGGCGACCTGCGCCCAAGCGGCGTCGTACTGGGTACCGGCGATGCGGCCGTCGCCGATGGCTTCCTCGTTGGCAAAGGCATGGTGCGCGAGGTAACGGTGGAACGTCGCGTCGACGCCGCCGGCGCGCAGCTTCTCCTCGAGCTTGTCGAAGTCCTCGGCCGCAAAGAACGCGTCCTGCGCGGCCGAGTGAACGAGCACCGGCACCTTGATATTGGCAGGGTCGATGGCTTCCAGCGGCGGCATGCCGTAGAACGGCACACCTGCCTTCAGCTCGGGGATGGCGTTCAGCGACAGCAGCGTCAGCGCACCACCCATGCAGAAGCCGGTGATACCGATGCGGCTGCTCAGGGTGCCGAGGTACTGCACGGCGCCGCGGATGTCCTGCGCCACGGCGTCGCCGAAGTTCAGCTTGGACATCAGGTGGTGGGCCTCTTCCTGCTCGACCGTGCTGGCGCCGCGGTAGAGATCAGGCACCAGCGCGTAGTAACCGGCACGCCCAAGGCGGTCAGCCACGCCGCGAATCTGGTTGTTCAGCCCCCACCACTCCTGGACAACGATGATGGCCGGGGCGCCGTCGGTGAGATCCGGCCTGGCAAGGTAGCCGTTGACCGACTGGCCGTCGGGACGGATGAACGAGACGGTCTGACCGATGTGTCGCATGATTGGCTGCTCCTGTCGTTTGCTGTGGACCAGATGGGCCGGATGATAGCGCAAGGGAGGTGCTCCGGAATGCGCGGGCAGCGGCAAGCGGCGAACCCGGCGACTATCCGACCCGGAAAAACTCCACGCTCTGCCCCGCATTGACCGCCCGCCGCAGCCAGTCGGGCATGTGGCCCTGCCCGTCCCAACTCTGCCCCGCGGCGTTGCGGTAGCAGACCACTGGCGCTGGTGCGGGTGGTGGCGGTGGCGGTGGCGGATCGAAGCACCCCGCCGCTTCCAACTCCTCCATGGTCAGCCCGTAGTCGGCCATCTCCGCCTGGATCCAGCGGATCGCCGCCGCCCGCTCAGTTTTTGCTGTCGTTGCTGTCGTCACTGCCTGTCGCTGCCGTCTTCCGGATTGGAGGCGGCGGTCGGCGCGCCCTGCTTGTCGTCTTGCTGTTCGTCCAGCTGTTGGTCCTGTTTTTCGCCTGGCACCGCCTGCTCGGTCGGCGCCGGGCTCCCGGCCTTGCGCCGCCGCCCGCCACCACTCTCCCCCCGCCGCTCAGGTGGTCCCATCCGCAATTCTGCCAGCAGCTGGCGCGCCAGCGCCGCTTCGGCCTCGGCCCGTTCGGCCCGGCGCTGCGCCGCAGCCAGCTCCGCCTGCACCGCGTCCAGGTCGTGCGCCGCTTTGCGCTGCGCCTGCTCGGCGCTGGCGAGCCGATCGGCGAGCGTGGTGGCCTGGGCCTCGAGCCGGGCGCGGGCTTCGGCCTGCGCCACGGCCGCGTCGCGGGCCTCGCTGCGCGCCGCCACCAGTTCGCCGCGCAACGCTTCGGCCGTGCGCTCGCTCTGCTGGCGCGCGGTACGCTCCACGTCCAGTTCGCGTAAGGCGCGCCGCTCACTGGCCTCGGTCCGTTCCTGGGCGAGCGTCACCGCCTCGCGGGCGCGCGCGAGCTCGGTCGAGAATTGGGTGCGCAGTTCCGCCAACTGCCTACCCGCGGCCTCCAGTTCCGCCCGCCCCGCGTCCAGCCGGGCCTGCGTCGCCGCGTGCGCCTGGCGCTCCGCCACCAACTCCGCCTGCACGGCGTCGTGCGCCTGGCGCGCCTCGGCCAGCTGCGCCGAGATCGCGGCCACCTCCTCCCGCGCGCCCGCGGTCTCGGTCCGCGCGGCGTCGCGCTCGGCCTCGGCGGCGCTGGCCGCATGGCGGGCCTCGGCGCGCAGCGTGGCCAGCTCGCCGGTGGCGGCCTCGTTGGCCGCCTGCCAGATGGTCTGCACCGCCCCGGCCGCGATGTCCTTCAGCGCCTCCGGCAAGTCGGGATGGTCGATGGTGACGCGCGTACGGCCGCGCAGCTCCTGCCAGAACGCCTGCAGCACCTCGGCGGGCGTGCCCATGCTGCCCTTGCGCACCAGGCTGTAGAGCTTGTTGGCGGTGGGCGTGACGCCGTAGCGGAAGAACAGCAGGCCGCACACCTCGCGGTACAGCGCGCGGGTCTCGGGAAAGCGCCCGCGCAGCTCGGCAATGTCGTTGGCCATCGCGGCCTGTAGCGCAGTGTCGGTCAGATCCAGGTCGGCAGCGGCCATCGGGAGAAAAACGGAAAAGTGATGATAAATATTACTACGTAATATGATCTATATCCAATTTTCTAGGGACGACTTTAGACATAACTGCGCTTATGTCTATAATAACAGCTCGAACCGCCTCCCACGCTGACCCGACCTTGGAATCGCCCGCCCATCCGCCCTGCCCGCCTGTGTCCGGCCTCCTCACCGCATTGCCCACGCCACTGGAGCAGCTGCGGCTGCCGTTGGCGCTGTCCGGCGCGGCCGGCAGCAACCGCGCACCGGCCACGGCCACCCGCATTGCCGCGACCGACGACCTCGCCGCCGTCACCGCCTGGCTCGCGCGCTATACCGACAGCGCGGCGACGCTCTCCGCCTACCGCCGCGAGGTCGAGCGACTGATCCTGTGGGCCGTGCTGCAACTGGGCAAGCCACTGTCTTCACTGACGCACGAAGACCTGCTCGTTTATGAACGCTTCCTGGCCGCCCCCCAGCCGGCCGCGCGCTGGGTCCTGACCGGCAGCAAGAAGCTCGCGCGCAGCCACCCCGACTGGCGCCCGTTTGCCGGGCCACTGTCGCCCGCCAGCGTGCGACACGCCCTGGTCATCCTGAATGCGCTCTTTGCCTGGCTGACCGAGGCCGGTTACCTGGCCGGCAACCCGCTCGCGCTGGCCCGGCGCCGGCGCGCCCCCACCAAGCCGCGCATCACGCGCTACCTGAGCCACGAGCTGTGGGCGACCGTCAAGGAAACCGTCGAGGCGATGCCGGTTGGCACCGAGCGCGAGCGGCTGCATGCGGCGCGCTGCCGCTGGGTGCTGACGGTGCTCTACCTAGGCGGGCTGCGCGCGTCGGAACTAACGAGCACCCCCATGGGGGCGTTCTTTTGTCGGCGCGACGGCTCGGGCGTGGAGCGCTGGTGGCTGGAGGTGACCGGCAAGGGCAACCAGACCCGGCTGGTGCCGGCCTCCGACGAGCTGGTCGCCGAACTGGCGCGCTACCGTCGCGCCCACGGCCTGGCGCCGACCCCGCAGCCTGGGGAAACGCGTCCGCTGGTGCTGCCGGTGATCGGCCGTGAGACGGGTCGCGAGGGTCGCGAGAAGGCCCTGTCACGCGGGGCGCTGCACCTGGTGCTGAAGGAAGTGTTCGCCATGGCAGCCGCGCGCCTGCGCGCGCGCGGGCCCGAATGGAAAGCGCAGGCCGATGTCCTGGCGAGCGCCTCGGCGCACTGGCTGCGCCACACCGCCGGCTCGCACATGACCGATCAGCAGGTCGACCTGCGTTTTGTGCGCGACAATTTTGGCCATGCCTCGATCGCGACCACCAGCGCCTACCTGCACAGCGAAGAGGATGCGCGACACGAAGCTACGCAGGAGCGGCATCGTATCGGCTGGACCAGCAAGACATAAGGCGCGACCCGCGCGGCAAGCCAGAAGTATTTCTGCACCATCGGGGGCGCCTCCGAGGTTGACGCCCAGCCTGATCTCGGCTCTACGCTTCCAGCCAGGTATGCTGTCCCCACGCCGCATCCTCGCCGATCTTGGCCGCATGGGATTGCCTACACGCTGGCCGGCCTGGCACCCATGCCGTCGCCGACACAGATGGCTCAGGGGCTGGCGGCGTGCCGGGCGATGCGGCAGCGCGGGCAACAGCCAGTGCTACATGATCTTGCGGTCTCGCTGGCACGCCAGATCGGCGTGGAGCCCGATCTGGCGCGCTGGCCCGAGCTCGAACGCGCGCTGTTGTTCGGCCCCCTGTCGCCGGTCTCGTTCCGCTTGCAAGGCCCAGACCGCCTGAACGAAGCGCCGACCCGGACGCTGGCTGCGGCTCAGGCATTCGGGGCAATACGCGGCCCGGAGTTTACGCCCGAGGAGCTCGGATTGTGCAGCTTGACCGGCAGCCGGGAAGCTGTCGTCGCCTGAACCGCGCCTCACGTCGCCAGCCATGGTAGCCCTGCTTTTTTACGGGCGCGCTGACCTGCTGGTGCATCGTATGCGGGCTTGGCTGCGGGATTTGTAAAAAAATGATTGCGGGCCTGGCTACGGTACAAGGTTGGTGTCAGCTCCCGGGGCGGACCTTTGCTGCCGGCCATCCACCGGAGAAATCGACCACCGCACCGGTCAGGAAGCGAGACTGGGTTGATGCCAGGTACCGAATCAGATCGCCGATTTCCTCGGGATGACCAAGTCGACCCACAGGTACCTCGGACTTCACGTATTCCCTCCCGGCCGGGGCGTCGATGAAAACGGCGCGCGGGTAGTAGGCTTCGCTGTAAAGGAAGTTTGGGGCGACTGCGTTCACTGCAATATTGAGCGGGGCAAGTTCAATGGCGAAAGAACGAAGCAGGGCATTTGCTCCAGCCCTGGCCGCATCGGGAATTGCCGCGCCATACATCGGAAGATGCGTTCGGCATGAGGTGATCATGACGACGTTCCCGCCGCCCTGGGCCTTGAAATGAGGGATTGCGGCCCTCACTAGTGCGAACGGCCGGACCACGAGCATTTCGAGCGTCTGCCGGAGGTCATCCAGCGATACATCGGTCGAGGATCGGTGTATCGCCGGGTAATGGTCATTGCTGACGATGGCGTCGACGCGACCCGCTTTTTGCCACAATGCCTCGAGCAGGAGCTCAGGCGTTTCGGCGCTCAGAAGTTCTGCGCCCGGATGCGAGGCGACGAACTTGTTCCAGCCATCCTGGACGGTGAATGTGTCGTCTTCCACGAAAACGCGGAAGCCTGCTTGCAGCAATGCGGCCACCGCAGGCGGACCGGCGTAGCCAGAGGCATTCGTAACTAGGGCGACCTTTTGATCCATGGTTTGCTCCTGATTCATTGAAAGTATGAACGTGCATGCTTGCACGTGCTGCCTCGGGCGACAGCCGTGAGTCCTCTCTCAGACCACACCGAATGAGTAATAGAGACCAATCACGAAGAATACGGCGAGCGTCTTGATCATCGTGATCGCAAAGATGTCACGATAGGATTCCCGGTGCGTCAGACCGGTCACTGCAAGCAATGTGATGACGGCACCGTTATGCGGCAGCGTATCCATGCCTCCGCTCGCCATTGCCACGACACGGTGAAGCACCTCGAGCGAGATTTGCGCGGCTTGTGCACCTTTCACGAACAGATCTGACATCGCAGCGAGGGCTATGCTCATCCCGCCCGACGCCGAACCCGTCATGCCTGCGAGGGCACTGACAGACACCGCGACCTTTACAAGCGGGTTGGGGATACTCCCGAGCGTGCCGATGACAGCAGCAAAGCCCGGCAACGCGGCGACGACACCTCCGAAACCGTACTCCGAAGCGGTGTTGACCGACGCGAGCAACGCCCCGGCGACCGCATCCCTGGTTCCAGCGGCAAACCGGTCACGCAGTTCGCGGAAAGCGGTGGCAACAACCAGCAGAATGCCCAGAAGCAGAGCGACTTCCACGGACCAGATTGCCAGGACGGAGTTGATCGTAGTCGTCACCGGGGAGTGAAGGCCCGGCAGGACATCCGGTGCAATCGTATATGTCGGTCCGTACCAGGCAGGAATCGCGCGGGTGAAGGAGTCGGCATCGTTCTGGCCAATCCCTGGGAAACGAGCCAAGGCAAGCTCGCGCCCCCCTGCGTGCGCCAGGCGCTGGCTATCCTTAACGAGTGTTCGCGTGGCTGACCGAAGCCGGCTACCTGGCCGGCAATCCGCTCGCGCTCGCTCGCCGGGGCGCCCCCGACCCGGCCGCGGATCACGCGCTACCTGAGCCACGACCTGTGGAACGCGGTCAGGGCTGAGATCGAAGCGATGCCGGTCGCAGCCGCGCGCGAACGCATCACGGCTTTGTCGCCGTGACGCTTGTCATGTCGTTGCTGCTGGCCTGGTAGGTGAGCGTGCCGGTGATGTTGGTCACGGCGAAGGTCACGCTGTTCTTTCGCTTGGAGATCGTTCCGCTCGTGACCATGCACTGTCCGCCGGCGCCCGTTGTGCAGGCCGAGCTCCCGCTGTAGCCGCCGCTCCAGGTTCCGCTCACGGTTGCGTTCGGCACCGGGTTGTGGCTGGCATCGTGCACCGTGACCGTGACGGTGGTGGTCCATCCCGTCTTGTTTCCGGTGCTGCTGGCGCTCAGGCCGCCCACGTGCACCACGGGCAGACTCGCGATGTCGGCTCGAGGGCCGCTCGACAGGTCCAGGGCGAAGCTGCCGCCCTTGCCCAGGTTCACGCTGTCCTCGGACGGGGACACCTGGATGGTGTACGTCCCGGCCACGGTTGGCAGTGCGTGCAGCGTTTCCTGACGGCCGATGCCACCGCATTCGACGCCGGCCATGCACAGGCTCTCGGACAGCACGACGCCATTGGGGTCCAGCAGCCGGGCGTCGAGATCGGGATCCCACTGCGCGGCGAAGCAGCCGCCCAATAGCGGCAGGATGCATTTCGCCTGGCCGTTAATGGTGACCATGGCACCGATGGGAACACCGAGGTCAGCCTGGGCGATGGAGAACGTGTAGCTCCACTGACCATGATTCGCCACGCTGCCGGTGACCCTGCGATACGTCGGAAAGACGGTCGGCTGGTAGCTGGTGCCCCCCTTGGCGCTGGCCACCAGGGCGTAGCCGTCAAGGAGCCCGGCGCCGATATCATTGTCCTTGCCGGCGGGGCCGCGGTCCTGCGCCGTGGCTTCGAGCTTCTGCCGCAGGCCCGCTGGCGACAGGATCGGATTCGCCTGTAGCGCCAGGGCGACGATGCCGGAGACGAACGGCGTGGCCATGGAGGTGCCACTGTAGGTTACATAACCGCTGACCGTGCCGGCCTCTGCAGCCGTGATGGTCAGTCCGGGTGCACAGATGTCCGGCTTGACACGGCTATCCAGCGTCGGTCCCCGGCTCGAAAACGGCGTCACGTAGATGCCGTCCGAATGGTTGGGCGCGCCGGCGGGAGCGGACCACTCCGCGCATGCCGCCACGGTGATGGCTTGCGCTGCGGCCCCGGGCGAGCCGACCGTCCCTGGTTCGTCGCCGGAATTTCCGGCCGCCACCACCACGACAGCACCGCTGCTCACCGCTGCATCGACGGCCTGGCTCAGGGAGTCCTGTCCGTCTGACGGCGCGCTGGAGCCCAGACTCATGGAAATGATCCGCACCCCTTGGGACACGCACCAGTCGATGCCGGCGATGACCTGGCTCTCGAGTCCGGAGCCGGACTGGTCGAGCACCTTGGCCGCGTAGATCGCTGCGCCGGGCGCCACGCCCTTGTAGGTGGCGGCGCCCGAGCCGCCCGTGCCGTCGCCGAAGGCGATCGACGCGACGTGGGTGCCGTGGCCGTGGTCATCATATGCACTGGTCCGTCCATTGATGACATCAAAGAACGGGATCGGTCGCGCGTCAAGCTGCTCGTGGTTCGGATCGACGCCCGTGTCGACGATGCAACCCTTGATGCCGGCGCCGTCAACCCCGAAGCTGGCGCGTGCCGCTTCCGTGCCGAAGTCGGCGCGGGCGGCGTTGAGCTTGGTCGAAACGGTGAAGTCCTCCTCGATCCGCCGCACGCCAGGCTGCTGCGCCAGCGCCCTTATCTGGGCGGTCGTCATGGTGGCGGAGAATCCGCGGATGATCCTGAATTCGCGGTCCAGCGTGAAAGCACCGACCGCCTGCCGCGCCGTGGCCGCAGTGCCCGGGCCGCTGAACGTGACGACGACACGGACGAGGTCACCTGGCCGTGCCGCCGCGATCCGCGCCTGCAGATCATCGGAGACCCGGTCGCCGTCACGGTCGACTAGGCGGGCCGAACGCGCTGCCTCCGTGCCGGGTGCCGGCCGGTTCGAGTCGGGCAGCGGCGCGGCCTGAATGGACAAAACGACAGCCGTCAGACAACCCAGTGCAGCGAAATGGCGCATTTTAGGTTCCCCTTTTTGTTTGAGGCAATTTCGGGAGCGCGCAGCTTCCCGACCCGTCAATCGTCGTCCCAGCCTCGGGCTAAAGGCTTCCAATGGGTGTGCGCCAGACGGTCAAACAAGCGCGACCGGTTGCGTGAAATGCGGAAAATTTACCATCAGATCAAGAACTAACGGACAGCTCTCAGCTCTCAGCTCTCAGCTCTCAGCTCTCAGCTCTCAGCTCTCAGCTCTCAGCTCTCAGCTCTCAGCTCTCAGCTCTCGAAGTCTAGGATGCGAAGTGGCAAAATTCATGCGGACTGCGTGCGAAATGACACTTTTGCCTTCGATCCAAGTGAGAGCGTGCAAAATTTGGGGAGACCGTTTCGTCAGGCGCCCTGGATTGCGACGAGGATGTCGCGGTCGATTCTGTCTGGCTGATGCCGGCGGGGGGGAACAATTATTGAAGCATCTGCTGTGACGCGAGCCGATCGCCAGTGCGGAGATGCGCTCGGGTGAGAGTTCTCCGTTCAAAACCGCCACCCTGACCTGGACCATGCAGTGCGCCCCCTCGTCCGTCCAGCGCATCTGTCGCTTCTTAGCCATGCGTTGGCTGATGACCTGATTCACAGCGGACTCCGCCGCTGATCGGCAAGCCCTTTCGATGCCGGCCGCCGTAGTTGACCAACGTGGACGCGTTGCTCCGAAGGTACCCGCAGACTCTATCTAGGTTCCACCACAGCGTACTGAGTTCATACCCCGTCCTCGTCAGGAGCTGCGCGTCCAATGCCTTGATGCGCTCCAACGCTTTGCGGCCCTTGCCATGCCATGCGAGCCACTTGGCGTGCATGATTTCGGTCTCTATCGACTCTCGTTCCAGTGAATCGATGACCTTACTGCCGAACACGGAACGCTGCGCCGCCTTGAACTTCATAGCGATGTGGAACCAATCGAGAATCCTGCCGCGTGCGACACCGTGCGCACCACCGTCGATCGGCGGTCCTTGTGGCTCAAGGCCGCCCCGCAACACCGACAACGAGTCTGGCCCGAGAGCCATCCCGCGACCTGTTTCGAAACCAACTCGGTCTGAACCTTGGCCAACAGCGACCGGCCCTCCGCGAGGGTCAGGCCCAGATCCGCAAGACTACCGTCACAGCGCTCAATCACTGCCAAAACGCCGTCGACGCCCTGGCCATTATCGCTGCCCTCGTCCGCCAACCTGGCTTCGATGATCAACCGCATGGTTTGCTCCGACCGTTGCGATACCGATCAGCCTAGTCCACACACAACCGGCGCGGTCCCTAAGCGGCACTTTCTTGGTGGCCTCCCCAACCTTTGCACGCTCTCCTTCACGGCAGGCGAAACCCACCTATCGAGCGTGCCCAGTTTCAAGCACCACATCGGGTACCGACCACCACCCTTGCGAGGCAATTTAGCAGGGCTCCAGAAACTGTTGCACTGGGTCACCGTCGATCGACGAAGGCGCAAGACCTGACACCTTAATAATGCGCTGCCAGCGCTCTAGTTCAGTCTCTACCCGTCTTGCGAGCAGCTCAGGACCGCCTGGCTCGGGGGTTGCGCCATACCTCTCGAAGCCCGCTTTGACCTCTGGATCCCGTAGGACTGCAGACAAGGCGCCATTGAGCTGTTCCACCATCGTGGCAGCGGTTCCCGCCGGGGCGAACAGACCATACCACTGAGTCAATTCCATGCCCCTAACGCCCAACTCCGCAAGCGTCGGTGCTTCTGGCAGCACTGGCAGACGTTTGGGTCCGGCGACTGCCAGGGCTCGCAACTGACCGGCACCCACTGGCCGATACGCTGTCAGCAGGCTGGCGAACATAACCTGTGTCTGTCCGTCAATGGTCGACGCGATGGCAGGCGCTGCGCCCTCGAAGGTGGTACTGCGCACCGAAGTACCAGTGGCCAGTTGGAAAAGCCCTGCGGCAAAGTGGGGCGGTGTACCGTCCCCTGCGGACGCGTAGCGAAACCTTCCAGGCTCGCGCTTCATGTGGGCGACCAAGATCGTTGCCGCCCCCCGCACGGGTGGGTACGATAATCCGCAGCGAATGCCGAGACGATGCCTGCTTTGCTCGGCTGCCTTCCGGCCGCGAGAAGACATAATCGGGCAGATGGAGCTGGCCTTCTATGATTTTGCGTGCCGATCGAACGAGGGCCGCTCTTGTTACAGTAGCCGCAGCGCCCTCCCCCTCCAATTCCACCTTCACTTCGATCCGTCCCGCTGGGTGCAAGACGACAAGTGCGTGGCGGCCGGGCAATCGGGTCAATTGGCTAGACTAAGCGGCCAGCCTTCAATGCGTGCTGGAACGTGTTTATTGCAGCGAGATGCCGCTGGCAATCACCTTGAGCTCCGCGCTCTCTTTGGCCATGCTCTTGGTGAAGGCGGCAGTATTCTCATAGGTGTCGGTGGTGAAGAACTGCTTTTCCATCACCTGGCGCAGCTCCGGATCGCGCATGGATTTCTCCGCGACCTCGCGCAGCACCTGGACCACCGGCTCCGGCGTGTCCTTGGGCACGGCCAGACCGCGCCAAGTGCCCAGCACCAGGTCCATGTTCTTCTCACGCATGGTGGGCGTGTTCTCCAGTCCCTTGATCCGCTTTTCCGACATCACGCCCAGCGCCTTGAGCTTGCCCGAATTGACATAGGGAATCACTTCCGGTGCGCTCGCGATCACGGCATCGATATGCCTGCCTAGCAGCGCCAGCAGTGCCGGCGAGCCGCCCTGGTAGGGGATGTAGTTGAACTTGGCCTTGCCCTTTTCGGCCAATGCGGCCGAGGCCATGTGCCACATGGAACCCTGGCCTGCGTTGCCTATCTGTACGTTGGAATCAGGCTTGCGCGCCTGTGCCAGGAAGTCCTCGATGCTCGCATACGGCGCATCGCTGCGCACCACGATCACGGCGGGGTCCGCATTCAGCTTGGCAATCGGGCGCAGCGCATGCTGGTCGAACTTGGCCAGGCCCAGGTAATGCAGAAAAGTCACTTCCACCGTGGTCAGTGCCAGCTTGTAGCCGTCCGGCTTGGCGCGGATGACCTCCTGCCAGCCGATCACGCCGGCCGCGCCGGGCTTGTTGACGACGACGATGCCCTGGGGCATCACCTTGGCCGCGGCCTTGGAGAAGGCCCGAGCCATCACGTCGGCACCGCCGCCGGCCTGGTAGGGCACGACCAGCTCTATCGAGTGCTGCGGATAGGCGCCGGGCTGGGCCAAGGCTGGAGCGGCGGCCAGCGACAGCAGGCCTATGCCGGCAAGCAGCTGCTTGCGGCGAGCCGCCGACATGGTTTGGGCAAGGGAATGGTTCATGAGTGTCTCCGGTTAGGTGTTGTAAGAGTGTGTTCACGATCTCCTCGCGCCGCGTAGAGATCGTGAACACGCTCTTAAATTCGTTCTCAAGAGAAAAGCAGAATGGATGCGTCCACATTCCTGATGTCCGTTTTTCCGCAAAACGCCATCGTCAGGTCTAGCTCCTTACGGATGATTTCCAGCGTCCGGGCCACGCCCTGCTCGCCCATGGCGCCCAGGCCGTAGAGCATGGCCCGCCCGATGTAGACGCCCTTGGCGCCCAGGGCAATGGCCTTGAGCACGTCCTGGCCCGAGCGCACGCCGCCGTCCATATGGACCTCGATGTGTTGGCCAACCGCCTCGGCGATGGCCGGCAGTGCGCGGATGGAGGACGGCGCGCCATCGAGCTGCCGCCCGCCGTGGTTGGAGACGATCACGGCATCGGCGCCGCTGGCCACGGCCAGACGCGCATCCTCCACGTCCTGTATGCCCTTGAGGATCAGCTTGCCCTTCCACAGGCGGCGGATCCAGGCAATGTCGTCCCAGCTCAGCGCGGGGTCGTACTGCTGCGAACTCCATTCGGCCAGCGAAGTCATGCTGTCCACCCCATCGACGTGGCCAATGATGTTGCCGAAGCTGTGCCGGCGGGTGCCCAGCATGCCCAGGCACCAGCGCGGCTTGCCGGCCATGTTCAGCAGATTGAGCAGGCTGAGCTTGGGTGGCGCGGAAAGCCCGTTCTTCAGGTCCTTGTGGCGCTGGCCGCTGATCTGCAGGTCCAGCGTCACCACCAATGCCGAACAGCCTGCGGCCTCGGCCCGCTCCATCAGCCGCTGCACGAACTTACGGTCGCGCATCACATACAGCTGGAACCAGAAGGGATGGCCGTCCGTACCCTCGGCCACATCCTCGATGGAGCAGATGCTGACCGTGGACAGCGTGAACGGCACGCCAAAGGCCTTGGCCGCGCGGGCGGCTAGGATCTCACCGTCCGCATGCTGCATGCCGGTAAGGCCCGTGGGCGCGATGGCCACCGGCATCGCCACGTCATGCCCCACCATGGTCGAACGCACCGAGCGTTGTGACAGATCGAGCGCCACGCGCTGGCGCAGCAGGATGCTCTGGAAGTCCGCGGAATTGGCCCGGTAAGTGCTCTCGGTCCAGGAGCCCACGTCCACATAGTCGTAGAACATGCGCGGCACGCGCTTTTGCGCCAGCACGCGCAGGTCTTCTACGCAGGTGATGGTCTGCTTCATGCGCCCTCTCCCTCGTTGCCGCCCTGGCGATCCTGATTTCTGGCCTGCCCCATTTCGTACAGGCGGATGATGGAGGCCGAATCGGCGATCGCGGCGCCGCCCTCCACATAGCGTGCGAAGAGCCGCGCAGCCTCCTGCACCATGGGCAGATCGCAATCGGCATCGCGCGCAAAGGCCTGCACCGCGTCCATGTCCTTGGACAGCTGGCGCGCATAGCCAATGGGTGGATCAAAGCGGCGCTCATGGATGCGCGGATAGACCTTCTGCAGCAGCACGCTGTCCGCAAACCCGCCTTTCAGGCAAGCCGGCAACCGCGCCGCGTCGATGCCGGAAGCCTCGGCCAGCAAGGCGGCCTCGCTCATGAGCACAAAGCCCACGCCGACGATGGCCTGGTTGATGATCTTTGCCGTCTGGCCGGCACCTGCCGGGCCCATCAGCGACACCTGGCTGCCCAACGCTTCCAGCACCGGGCGCGCCCGCTCGAAATCCTCCGCACTGCCGCCCGCCATGATGGTGAGCTGGCCGTCGCGTGCCGCTTGCGGCCCGCCAGACACCGGTGCATCCATCCAGTTCATACCCGCATGCTGGCGCGCATACGCTGCCAGGTCCCGCGTGGTGCGGGGCGAGATGGTCGAAAAATCGATGATCAGCTTGCCCGCTCCCCCTTCAGCCTGCGCAATGCCCTGCGGCCCCCGGGTGCAGAAGTCGACCGCCGCATCATCGAGCACGCACATCAGCACCACATCGCACTGCCGGGCCACCTGAGCCGGCGATGCCAGCGCCGTAGCGCCCGCAGCCGCCACCGCGGCCAGCCGCTCGGGCTCGCGGTTCGAGACAAAGACCGGATAGCCGAGATCGCGCAGGCGCAGCGTCATGGCCTCGCCCATCAGGCCTATGCCGACAAAACCAATATTAGGAAAACTCATGTCAGATCAACTTTCTCGCGGCCAGATTGCGCATCAGCGCGCCGATACCGAAGGTCCAGGCCGGCAACTGGTCGCTGAGCCCGACGGGGTTGAACAGCCCGCCCAGCCTGGCGCTGTAGATGCAGACTTGGTCGTTCATATGGTGGGTAAAACCGGCCCCCGGCGCGCCGCGATCCTCAGTCGGGGCAAACATGGTTCCGCAGAGCAGGAAGATGCCGTCGGGGTACTGGTGGTGCCGGCCCATCGCATGCCGGACCAGGCCCTCGGGCGAGCGGCTGATGTATTGCATAGAACTGCTGCCGTTCAGCACAAAACCGTCCGTGCCGGAGACTGTCAGCTGCACCTCGGCGCAGGCTATGTCCTCAAGCGTGAAATGCTGGTCCAGCAGGCGCACAAAGGGACCGATGGCGCAGGAGGCATTGTTGTCCTTGGCCTTGCCGAGCAGCAATGCGCTGCGCCCCTCGAAGTCGCGCAGGTTCACGTCGTTGCCCAGGGTCGCGCCCACGATTTTGCCGCGCGAGTTCACGGCCAGCACGATCTCCGGCTCCGGGTTGTTCCAGTGCGATGCCGGATGCAGGCCGACCGCCGTGCAATGCCCTACCGACGACAGCGGCGCCGCCTTGGTGAACACCTCGGCATCGGGCCCTATGCCTACCTCGAGGTACTGCGACCACAGCCCCTGGGCGGACAGCACCTCCTTGAGCTTGCGCGCCTCATCAGAGCCCGGCTTGATGGCCGACAGGTCTTCTCCCACGATGGCCGTCATCGAGGCCCGTATGGCATGCGCCTTCTCGGGCTCGCCCCTGGCCTGCTCCTCGATCACCCGCTCCAGCATGCTGGCCGCGAAGGTCACGCCAGCCGCCTTCACGACCTGCAGATCGCAGGGCGCCAGCAGATGCGGATGCCGCGGATCGCCGCCGTGGCACAGGCTGCTGGCCAGCCAGTCCTCCACCGGCCCCAGGTCCTCGCCTCCTGCATTCAGGACCAGCTGCAGCCGGTCGTCGCGCTCCAGCAGGTCGGACATCGTCGCCACCTGCCTGCTCAGATCGACGAGCCGCCCGCCGCGCACCGCCACGACACACGGGCCTTCCAGGCGGCCCTCTGCGCCTTGCGGGCGCCACACCCGGCCCACCAGGGCCGCTGCGGCCCGGTCCTCGGGAAGAGAGCAATCGATTACAAATTTTTCCGTATTCATCTTCAGACCGTCACCTTTGCATCACGAATCACCTGCGTCCATTTCTTCTTTTCGCTGGCAATGAAAGCGTTGAATTGGGCGGCGGATCCGCCGCCATCCTCGGCACCGAACGACACCAGCTTTTCTGCTACCGCAGGGACCAGCAGTGCCTCGTTCACATCCTTGTTCATGGCTTGCACCAGGGCATCCGGCAAGCCGCGCGGGCCGGCAAGGCCATACCAGACCTTGGCGTCAAAACCCGGGAACCCGCTCTCCGCCACCGTGGGAACGTCCGGCTGTGCCTTGGCGTGTGCCAGCCCCGTCTGGGCAATCGCCACCACCTTGCCGCTCTTCACATGGGGAGCGGCCGAAGTCATGGTTTCAAAGCTGTAGTCGATCTGGCCGCCCATCAGGTCCGAAATCATGGGCGCGGAGCCGCGATACGGGGTGTGCAGCGCCTTCACTCCGGCGCGCAGTTGGAACATCTCCAGCGCCAGATGCTGGATGGAGCCAGGCCCCGACGACCCGAAGCTCACCGTGCCCGGGTTTTCCTTGCAGCGCTGAATGATCTCGGCAATCGTCTGCGCGAGCTGCTCCTTTCGGCAGATGAGCAGGCAGGGCGTAGTGCCCACAAGCACAATGGGTGTGAAATCGCGTTCCGCGACATAGCCGATCTTTGGATAGAGGCTGGGGGCAATGGTGTGATTGCTGAAATTGGTCATCAGCAGGGTAGCGCCGTCCGGCGGCTGCTTCGCAACGTACTCCGCAGCGATGACGCCCGCAGCGCCCGCCTTGTTTTCGACGATAACGGTACGGTTCCAGCGCAGGCTCAGCTGCTGCGAAAGCACACGGCTCATGACGTCGGTTCCGCCGCCCGGCGGAAATCCCACAATGATCCGGATCGGGGTCTTGGGCAACAGCGCTTCGGTCTCGCTTGCCAGCGAAATCCCGTGCAGGGCGGCCAGCCCTGTGGCGGCCAGAAATTGACGTCGTTGCATGTGCTGCCTCCTTGATTTCCTTGTCCAGGGCCTGCTTTTCCGGGCCAGTCCGTAGGGGTTGGCAGGCTTGTTTGGCAGAAAGTTTAGAAGTCGCGATCACGCGCAACAACGTGGATTAACTCAAGCGATCGACGAGATTTTCTCATGCACTGCAGGCTGAATTTTTCTTGTGCAGACGCCCAGTTTTTCTCGGTTGAGAGCCAGCAGCGCCTTTCCTACACTTCTTTCCATGCGTGACCCCATCGCCCCATTCGACAAAGGCATTTGAACCATGGAAGACGCCATCCTCCTCTCCCGCGACGAACAGCAGATCGTCACCCTCACGCTGAACAACCCACACAAGATGAACGCCATGAACCTGGAGATGTGGCAGCGCCTGGGCGACCTGATGCAGGAACTGGAGGCCGATGACTCGGTCCGCTGCATCGTGGTGCGGGGCTCGGGGGAGCGGGCCTTCTCGGCGGGTGCCGACATCGAGGAGTTTCCCCGCACCCGGCTGAACAAGGCCCAGGCCATGGCCTATGGGAAGGTGACGAACCGGGCCATGAAAGCGGTATCCGAGAGCCGGCATCCAACGCTGGCCGTCATCCAGGGTGCCTGTGTCGGCGGCGGGCTGGAACTGGCCGCGGTCTGCGACATGCGCATCTGCGGCGAGTCCAGCCGTTTCGGCGCCCCGATCAACCGCCTGGGCCTGGTGATGTCCTACGGCGAGCTGGGCGCCCTCGTCGCGCTCGCCGGCCGCGCCGTGGCGCTGGAGATCGTTCTCGAAGGCCGCGTGTTCGACGCGGCGGAAGCCATGCAGAAAGGACTGATCAACCGTGTGGTGCCCGATGCAGCCGTGCTGGAAGAGGGCTATGCCGCGGCCCGCCGCATCGCTGCCGGCGCACCGCTGGTGGCGCGCTGGCACAAGGGCTTCGTCCACCGGCTGGCCCAGCCCGGATCGCTGACCGACGCCGAGCAGGAAGTCGCCTACGAGTGCTTCGAGACCGAGGATTTCCAAATCGGCTTCCAGGCCTTTCTGGCCAAGCAGCGCCCCAGCTTCGTCGGCCGCTGAACCCGTCTTCCCCATCTCTTCCTTCCGACTGCAATGACTCTTCCACTTTCCCGCATCCGCGTCCTTGACGTCAGCCAGATCATGGCCGGCCCCTATTGCTGCATGCTGCTGGGCGACATGGGCGCCGACGTGATCAAGGTCGAAACGCCCGGCGTGGGCGACCAGACCCGCCGCGCCATGGGCTTCAAGCTCAAGGGCGAGGACAGCGGTGGCTTCATCGCGCTGAACCGCAACAAGCGCAGCGTCGAGATTGACCTGAAGAACCCGCAGGGACTCGAGGCCTTCTACGAGCTGGTGCGCAGCGCCGACGTGCTCGTGGAGAACAACCGCCCCGGCGTGGCCGCGCGGCTGAAGATCGACTACCCCACGCTGCAGGCCATCAACCCGCGCCTGGTCTATGCCAGCATCTCGGGCTTTGGCCAGACCGGGCCCTGGGCCATGCGCCCCGGCCTGGACCTGATCGCCCAGGCCAGCTGTGGCCCCATGAGCGTGATGGGCGAACCCGGCGGTGCGCCCATGAAGTCCAGCGTGCCCTTTGCCGACCTGGGCGCCGCCCTGTTTGCCGCCTATGCCATCCTGAGTGCCGTGATCGGCCGCGAGCAGACGGGCCAGGGCCAGTACATCGATGCCTCGCTGTTCGAGACCGCGCTGGGGCTGTCGATCTGGGAAAGCGCCGAATTCTGGGGCACCGGCCGCGTGCCGACGCCGCTGGGCAGCGCCAACCGCATGAGCGCGCCCTACCAGGCCGTCAAGGCCGCGGACCGCCACTTCGTCATCGGCGCCGCCAACCCCAAGCTGTGGGCGGCCCTGTGCAAGGTGATCGAGCGCCAGGACCTGCTCGCCGACCCGCGCTTCACCGACAACGTGGAACGGATCAAGAACCGGGCCGTGCTCATCCCGCTGCTGGAGGCCGAGTTTGCGCGCTGGCCCGCATCCGAATGGGTGGATCTGCTGCTCGCCGCGGGCGTGCCAGCAGCGCCGATCCACAACTACGAAGAAGCCCTGGCCTGCGAGCAGTCCGTGGCCCGCGACATGGTGATGGAGATGGACCACCCCGTCGAAGGCAAGGTCAAGGTGCTGGGCTTTCCGGTCAAGCTGCGGGGCACACCGCAGCAGATCCGCCGCGCGGCGCCCCTGCTCGGCGCGCACACGCGAGAGGTCTTTGCCGAACTCGGCTTGTCGTCCGAGCGCATTGAACAATTGCACAATGCGGGCGCGTTCGGCGCTCAGGGCAAGGTCGCCGTGGCCGCATAAGCGGTACATTCCTGCAGCCCTTCTGCGCGCCCTCATCGACCATGACTTCTGCAAACGCCGGGATTCCGGCCTTCATCGACGCCCACCACCACTTCTGGGACCTCGGCCGCAACCCTTACCCCTGGCTGCAGGGCGAAACCGTCCATGACTTCCGGTACGGCAGCTACGAGGCGCTGCAGCGCAACTACCTGTCCGACGACTTCGCGGCCGACACCCGGGGCTGCGCGCCGGTGGCCACGGTCCATATCGAAGCGGAGTGGGATCGCGGCACGCCGGTGGACGAAACCCAATGGCTGGCCACGCTGGCGCAGCGCTACCAGCGGCCCTCGGTGGTGGTGGCGCACGCGGATCTGGGCGCCGCTGATGCCAGGCAGGTGCTGGCGGCGCAGGCCGCCTTTGACATGGTCCGCGGCATCCGCCACAAGCCCGTGGTGGCGGCGCGGATCGGCGACTTCTGCCGCGGCGAACCGGGCTCTATGGACGACATGCGCTGGCGCGACGGATATGCGCTGCTGCAGCAGTTCGGCCTGTCCTTCGACCTCCAGGCGCCGTGGTGGCACCTGGAGCAGGCCCTGGAGCTGGCGCGCGATTTTCCGGCCACCACGCTGGTACTCAACCACACCGGCCTGCCCTCGGACCGCAGCACGCAAGGACTGGCCGGCTGGAGGAGGGCATTGGAAACCCTTGCCCAGGCCCCCAATGCCGCCTTGAAGATTTCGGGACTGGGCCAGCGCAACATCCCCTGGTCCGCAGAGGCCAACCTCCCGGTGATCCGCGACGCCATTGCCATCTTCGGCGCAGACCGCTGCATGTTCGCCAGCAACTTCCCGGTCGACAGCCTGGTCACCAGCTACCCGGCCATCGTCGCGGCTTTTGCCGAGGCCATTGCGCCTCTGGCGCCCGCCCAGCAGCAGGCGCTGTGGGCCGGCAATGCGGCGCGCATCTACCGGATCGGGCAGGTCGCTGGCGGCAGGTAAGGCCCCGAAACCTATCACGGTCCCCGGGCCAGCTCCTCGCGCATCCAGCCGACAAAGGCCGCGATGCGCGGATCGCCCAGCCGATCCTGCGGAAACACCAGGTAGTACGCGAACTCGACAGGCAGGCCGTATTCCGGGAACAGGCGCATCAGCCTGCCCGAAGCCAGGTCCTGCTGCACCCAGCTTTTCTTCACCAGCGCCACGCCCTGCCCGTCGATCGCGGCATCGATCACCAGGTGGCTGGGCCAGAAGGACGGCCCGCGGGTGGTGTCCAGGTCATGCACCCCCATGTGCGTCAGCCAGGTGGCCCAGTTCGGGTTGCTGACGTCGTCATAGGTGCTGTCGTCATGCAGCAGCACATGGTGCCTCAGGTCTGCAAACCCCTCGATGGGGTGCGGCCCCTGCTGCAGCACCGGGCTGCACACGGCAAAGACCTCGACGGGCAGCACCATCTCGGAATGCAGGCCGGCATAGACGCCGCGGCCGTAGCGGATCTCCATGTCCACGTCGTCGCGGGAGAAGTCCGCCATGTGCTTGGAGGTGGAAACCTTCAGGTCCAGGTCCGGATGGGCCTGGTCGAAGCCGCGCAGGCGCGGTATCAGCCACTTGACGGCGAATGTCGGCGGCAGATTGATCTTGAGCAGCGAAGCGCTCTTCTCGCGGTGCAGCTGGTAGGTCGCGACCTCCAGCTGGCGGAAGGCTTCCTGCACCCCAGGCAGATACGCCTTGCCCGCCGGCGTGAGCGTGAGCGTCTTGGAGTCGCGGATGAACAGCGCGATGCCCAGGTTCTCCTCCAGCGACTTGACCTGGTGGCTCACCGCCGAAGGCGTCACGAACAGCTCTTCGGCCGCCTTGGTAAAGCTCATCTGCCGCGCCGATACTTCGAAGGCGCGGAGCGGGTTCAGGGGGGGGATTTTTCTGGGCATACGAAATGCGCCGTCGGCGCGGGATTGCAAAAGTCGCCATGGACAACCAAGTGCGACTTTAACCGGCTCCGGTGCCCGGCCGGCCACAGCAGCCATGGCCGCTGCGCGGTCGGGCATGCCCCGGCGTCAGGCCTGCGCCATCACCCCGTTGGTCAGCCGCCAGGTGCCCAGCGGATTGGCGCTTTGCAGCGCCGCGGGCAGCAGCGCATCGGGGATGTCCTGGTAGCACACCGGCCGCAGGAAGCGGTCTATCGCACTGGCGCCCACCGAGGTGTACATGGCGTTGGAAGTGGCCGGGAACGGGCCGCCGTGCACCATCGCATGGCAGACCTCGACACCGGTCGGAAAGCCATTGGCCAGGATGCGGCCGCATTTGCGCTCCAGCACCGGCAGCAGTTGGCGCGCGGCCTCGTGGTCGCCCTCGTCCAGCAGCAGGGTCGCGGTAAGCTGGCCCTCGAGCAGATCGGCCACCTGCCGCATCTCGTCAATATCACGTGCCTTCACAACCACCGACGCGGGACCGAACATCTCGGCCTGCAGCGCCGGGTTGCGCAGCAGGTTTTGGGCGTCCGTCACATAGAGTGCAGCCTGGGCGGCGTTGGGCTGGCCGGCGGCATCCGCGCCGCAGGCCACGCGCTCGACCCCTTCCACGGCCTCCACCTGGGCCCTGCCTTCCCGGTAGGCCGCGTAAATGCCCGGCGTCAGCATGGTCTGCGCGGCCTTGACGCCCAGCGCCTTGCCGGCCGCAGCCACGAAGCGCTGCAGGTCGGGGCCGTCGACGGCCAGCACCAGGCCAGGGTTGGTGCAGAACTGCCCGGCGCCCATGGTCAGCGAATCGGCAAAGCCCTGGGCCAGTGCCTCGGCCCGTACGGCCAGCGCCTCGGGCAGCAGGAACACCGGGTTGATGCTGCTCATCTCGGCATAGACGGGAATCGGCTCGTGGCGGTTGTTGGCAATGCGCAGCAGGGCCAAGCCGCCCTGGCGCGAGCCGGTGAAGCCCACGGCCTTGATACCGGGATGGGCGACCAGCGCCTCGCCGATCTCGCGGCCGGCGCCGATCAGCAGCGAGAACACGCCTTCGGGCATGCCCTGGCTCTGCGCCGCCTTCTGCACGGCCCGGCCGACGAGCTCCGAGGTGCCCAGGTGGGCGCTGTGCGCCTTCACGACCACGGGTGCACCCGCGGCAAGCGCCGAGGCGGTGTCGCCGCCGGCCACCGAGAAGGCCAACGGGAAGTTGCTGGCGCCGAACACGGCCACCGGCCCAAGTGGGACCTTGGCCAGCCGCAGATCGGCGCGCGGCAGCGGCTGGCGCTCGGGCTGGGCCGTGTCTATGGTGGCACGCAGGAAATGCCCGTCGCGCACGACCTGGGCGAACAGCCGCAGCTGCCCCACGGTACGCCCACGCTCGCCGGTCAGGCGTGCCAGCGGCAGGCCGCTTTCGGCATGGGCGCGCTCGATAAGCGCATCGCCCAGCGCCATGATTTCGTCGGCAATGGCTTCGAGGAACGCGGCGCGGCGCTCCAGCGGCAGGCTGTGATAGCTGTCGAAAGCGCGGGTGGCTAGGCCCACGGCCCGATCCACGTCGTCGCGGGTGCCGAAGCCGAACTGGGGCTCGGCAATCTCAGCATTGGTTGCGGGGTTGAAGGCGCGCTGGCTTCCGGCCTGGCCGCGCACGGCGGCATGTCCGAACAGCATTGCTCCGGTGGGTTGCATGGGAAAAAGTCCGTTGTCGGTATGAAGGGCTGGAAACAGGGAAGGAGGCGGGGCAAAGGGCTTACCTCGCGCCCCTGACCTTGGCGATCTCGGCCTGCAGTTCGCTCACGACGGTGTCGCCGATCTGTGCAGAGTGCTTGGCGATGATGGGCTTGGTCCGCTCTGCCATGCGGGCGCGCTCGGCATCCGAGAAGTCATTCACCTGCAAGCCGCGCTTCTTCAGCTCCGCCAGCGCCTTGTTGTCGTTCTCGCGGTTCAGGCGGCGCTCGAACAGCTTGGCCTCCTCGGCCGCGGCGCTGATCAGCTTCTTCTCGTCCGCGCTCATCTTGTCCCAGGTCTTCTTGCTGATCAGCAGGATGAAGGGGTTGTATACGTGGCGCGTCAGGCTGATGTATTTCTGGACATCATCGAACTTCGATGCCTCGATCAGCGCATTGGGGTTCTCCTGGGCATCCACGGCGCGGGTCTCCAGCGCCGAGTAGATCTCGGAAAACGCCAGCGGCACTGCATTGGCATTGAAGTTGTTGAAGACATCCAGCAGCACCGAGCTTTGCATGGTGCGGATCTTCAGGCCGCCCAGGTCCTCCCACTTGACGATCGGGCGCTTGCTGTTGGTCACGTTCCGGTAGCCGTTTTCCCAGTAGCCGAGCGACACCAGGCCTTTCTCGGGCAGCTTGGCCTCCAGCTTCTTGCCGAACGAGCCATCGAGCACCGCATCGGCCTCTTCCGGCTTGTTGAAGAGGAATGGGAAGTCGTAGACACCAAAATCCTTGACGATCCCGCCCAGGGTGGTGGTGGCGCCCAGGAAGAAATCCAGCGTGCCGCCCTGCAGTGCCGATTGCGCCTGCAGGTCGTTGCCCAGCTGCGCATTGGGATAGACGCGCACCTTGATCTTTCCACCGCTGCTCTTGTTGACGATTTCGCCGAATTTCTTGAGGCCGATCACCACGGGGTGGTCCGGGGGAACGCTGGCTGCCGCCTTGAGGGTGCGGTCCGAAACCTGGGCCTGGGCGTTGGACGCCAGCACGGCCGTGAACAGGGTGCAGGCGGCGAGGATCTTCGCCGTGACGGAAAACGAATACTGCATGACTATCTCCTTGAATACCAAAACGATTGCGGGCAGCCGAAGGCATCAGCCGTAGAACCAGCGGGCGGGCCCCGTCACCAATACCGGAAAGAAAACCATCAGGAACATCACGATGAGCTGCGCGCTCATGAATGGCAGGACACCACGGGTCACCTGGTCCATCTTCATCTTCCCGACGCCTGCCACCACGTTCAGAACCGTGCCCACCGGCGGCGTGATCAGGCCGATGGAGTTATTGATGATGAAAAGCACGCCGAAATAGATGGGATCGATGCCTGCCGCCTTCACCACCGGCATCAGTACCGGGGTCAGGATCAGGATCGTTGGCGTCATGTCCATGGCAGTGCCCACCACCATGACCAGCACCATGATGGCGATCAGCAGCAAGGTCTTGTTGCCCATGAACGGCTCCAGCAGCGCGATCACCTGGTCGGGGATTTCGGCCACCGTGATCAGCCACGCGCTCACCATGGCGGCGGCAACCAGGAGCATGATGACGGCCGTGGTCTTGGCCGAACTCAGGAACGCCGCGCACAGCTGGCGCCAGCTCATCTCCTTGTAGACCAGCATGGACACCGCCAGCGCATACACCGCTGCCACCACCGCGGCTTCGGTCGGCGTGAACACACCCATCTTCAGGCCGACGATCACGATCAACGGCAGAAAGAGCGCCCAGGTCGACTCCCGGAGCGCCGCCAGGCGCTCTTCCCAACTGGCCTTAGGCGGCGTGGTGATGGCTTCCTTCTTGGCCACAAACCACCAGGCGATGGCAATGCTCAGGCCCATCAGCAGCCCGGGAACAATGCCCGCCATGAACAGCTTGCTGATGGAGAGGTTCGCCGCCACCCCGAAGATCACGAAGCCGATGGACGGGGGAATCACCGGCGCGATGATGCCCGCCGAGGCGACCAGTCCGCCGGCACGCGCCGGGTCGTGGCCGGCGCGCTTCATCATCGGCAGCAACAGCGCGGCCAGCGCTGCCGTATCCGCCACCGCCGAGCCGGAAAGCGCGGCCAGCATGCAGGCGGCGACGATGGCCACGAAGCCCAGGCCGCCGCGCTTGTGGCCGACCAGGGTCAAGGCGAGATGCACGATGCGACGCGACAGACCGCCCACATTCATGATTTCGCCGGCCAGCATGAAGAATGGAACCGCCAGCAGGGGGAAGCTGTCCGCCCCGTTGATGACGTTCTGGGCAAGGATCTGTGCATCGAACAGATCCAGGTGCCACATCAGTGCGACACCCGAAGCCAAAAGCGCATAGGCGATCGGCAGCCCTATGGCCATGGCAGCCAGCAGCGAGCCAAGAAAGATAAATACAGTCATTGCGGGACCTCTTGAATCGATGGCAATGGATGGTTATGGGGGCGCCTTAACGCGCCTGCTTGGCCTCATCGAGCCTGGCTTCGTACTGGGTCAGCTCTTCGCTTTCCTGGCTCAGCGAGAAGGCACTCCGGTCACCCTTCAGCGACTGCCACAGCTGCACCGCCAGTATCCCCATGCTGGCCAAGCCGAATACAAAGCCGGATCCATAGAAAATCGCCATCGATGCGCCCGAGACCGGCGCCTGGACATCCAGGTTGATCTGCATCTGCGCCCAGCTGCCGGACAGAAGCAGCCAGCTGATATACAGCATGAGCAGCCGGGCCAGCACGGCGCAGATACGCTGCCCCACCAAAGGAAGCCGCGAGGTCAGCACATCGGTTCCGAGGTGTGCGTTTTCGCGCAGCGCAATGATGGCGCCCAGGAAGGTCATCCACAAAAATAGCCAGCGCGATATTTCCTCGCTGATGGTGATGCCGGAATTGAAGGCATATCGCAACACGACATTTCCGAAAACCAGCACCACCATGACGGCCAGGCAAACACCGATCACGATTCCCAGCAAGCGATTCAATCCATCCGTCAGAACTCGCATGACCTGTCTCCTTTTTTATGATGGCCTGGTATTTCCCAGGTTTTTTCACGCTTCACCAGGCCAATGCCAGGGCATTGCATTGGCCGGATGGCGTCCATTTCCATTACTTGATCGGAGAGAAATCCGCCGGGCGCATCAGAACCGATTCCTGCCTGAGCAGCATCGGGAATGCAACGGGGATGAACTCCTCCAGCCAGGCCTTGTCGCGGTACAGGGCGGTGCGACGCTCGGTGCGGTCATCCAGGCTTTCATAGGCCCAGATGTGGATGATCTGGTTCAGCTCGCCGATCTCCGAATACCACCAGCCCACCAGCTTGGCGTATTTGGAGATAACTGGCAGGCCGACCTCCTCAAAATGCTTCAGATATTCTTTGACCGTGCCGACTTTCAAGGTATAGGTGCGCATTTCGTAGTACATGGGATTCTCCTTGTCGAGGCGACATAAACTAAATTCAGAAGGTGCCGTGGTAGGCGTTTTCGATGATCTGCTTCACATCGTGCGCCCGGGTGATGCGGGGATTCACCAACACATTGCCGCTGCGCATGGAGTCATCGATCATTTTCGGCAGTGCATCCAGATTCACGCCGAGATCCTTGGTATTGCTGGGAATACCGAGGCTGGCATTGAGATCGATGACGGCCTTGACCAGCGTGCGGGCGGCTTCAGTGGCCGTCAGGCCCGAGACGTCCTGGCCCATGGCGATCGCGATATCGCGGAATTTCTCGGGGCAGGCATCGATATTGAAGTGAATGACGTACGGCAGCAGCGCCGCATTCGCAATGCCGTGGGGGATATTGAAAACCCCGCCGAAGGTGTGCGAGATCGCATGCACATTGCCCAGCTTGGATTGGGCAAAAGCCATTCCGGCCAGCAGGGAGCCCACCAGCATGTTCTCGCGAGCCTCGATATCGGAGCCCACGATATAGGCCTTGTAGAGGCTTTGCGCGATCAGCTTGATGGCATGCAGCGCCATGCTCTGGCTGATGGGATTGGCCTGCTTGGAGACATAGGACTCAATGGCGTGCGTCAGCGCATCCATGCCGGTGGCCGCCGTGATTTCCGGGGGCAGCTTCACGGTGAGATCAGCATCCAGGATGGCCAGCTTGGGCAGCAGCAGCGAGCTGACGATCACCGTCTTGAAGCGGGTCTGCGTATTGGTGAATACGGTCGAGGCGGTGCATTCGCTGCCCGTGCCCGCCGTCGTCGGAATGGCGAACAGCGGCAGCGGCGTCGCCCCGATCTTTTCGTAGCCTTCGTAATCCAGGATGCCGCCCGGATTGGTGGCCATGGCCGCCACGCCCTTGGCGGTGTCGATGGAGCTTCCCCCGCCCAGCCCCAGGACCGCATCGCATCCGGTCTGCTTGATGAAGTCGACGGCGGCATCCAAGACGTCCGTCGTGGGGTTGGGCTCCACATCGCTGAATATCTCGTAGCCGATTTCCGCAGCCTTCAGCGATTGCACCACCACGTCGACCACGGGGGTGGCTTTCAGGCCGGGATCGGTGACGATCAGCAGCTTCTGGATCCCATACGGCTTCAGCAACTTGCCGGTTTCCTTGGCCAGGCCGCTTCCGCATTGGATGCGCGTCGGAATATAGAAATTAAAGGTGCTCATTTGCCATTCCCTGTTGCTGTGCATTCGAGATGGCGAAGTCTAAGGAGGCAGCCGGTTTCGGTACACTGACAGCTTTCCATAGCGATATAACTTTCCCTCATGGCAACCGCAGTACCCAGCCTGAATTCCATGATGTCGCGCCTACATGCCAAGCAGCTGCGGCTGCTCATCGCCATCGAGGAAAGCGGCTCCCTGCTTGGCGCTGCGGACAAGGTTGGGCTCACCCAGCCCGGTGCGAGCAAGGCCTTGCGCGAGCTGGAGCAGACCTTGCACGTGGAGCTGCTCGAGCGGACAAATCGAGGGTTATTACCTACCGGGGCGGGCCAGTGCGCTGCGCTTTGCGCGCCTGATCCAGGCCGACATCAATAGTCGGACCTGAAAAATTCAGTCTGAGAGCTCAGCGTGGCTGAAGGGTGGATGAACCCCATCAATTGACTGCTGCGTGCGGACCAGGTCGATTGACTGATTGACTGCATCCCTGGCGGATCGAGCCATGCCCGTGAGCAGAGTCAAGACGAAAAAAACCCGTGGACGCCCAGGCGGGCAATGGCCCGGAGCAACCAACGGAGATTGAAGCCTGCGGCTCCTGAGATGCCGCGAAGAAGCAGTTCAACCCGCGCACCTTCCGCAACGTGGAGATGGCCAGCATCGTCGGCAGCCTCGCGTGGAAAGAAGGCAAGCCGTCGATCCATGCGCAGGGCGTGGCCGGCGACAGCGCCTGTCGATGGAGGTCGGCACCGGATTGCTGGAAGTGACGGTGACGGCCTACCCGCAGCAACTGGAATGCGGCATCGACCCGAAGATCGGCGCAAACGTGCTGGGGCTACGCGATAGCCACTGACCGGCACTTCGCGCACGCGGACCCAGAACTCAATCACGGCGCTGCCCGGACCGGCAATTCGAGCCGGGCGTTCAGTAAAAGTCTCGATCGCAGGATTGGCTGAACCGCCCCGGCTTTCGTGGAGGCCCCTTGGCTTGAGTCAGGCCGACATGGCCTGCTGCTCAAGTTGGCAATAGTAGTTGGCCTCCTACTCGGCCGGGGGCACGTATCCCAGAGGTGCCATCAACCGATGATTGTTGAACCAGGACACAGCGTTGCCAGCTCCACAGACTCCTTGGGCTTCCAAGGTGCGCGGCGATGGATCAACTCCCCTTGTATAGCCCGTTGATCGTCTCGGCCAGGGCGTTGTCGTAGGAGTCGCCCTTGCTGCCCACCGAGGGCTCGATGCCGCCTCAGCCAAATGTTCAGTGTAGCGAATGCTGACATACTGCGAGCCGCGGTCCGAATCCTCACGCCCAGGCTGCCTGGAGTACAGGGCCTGCAATCGACGCCTACGCTGCCCACAGCGCTACACCTTGTGCTCAGAATCGGCGATTGATCAGAGCGTCCGTGGGCAAAGGATCGGCTGCGCCCCCCGTTTGCCAATCAGTTCATCGATCAGCAGTTTCGAACCGGGCGAGATCGGCGCCCCTTTGCGAGTGACCAGCTCATAAGGTTCGCTGCGCGACGCAAGGGTGAGCGGAAGGATGCATGTCATCTTGTGATGGGCGAAGAACTGTGCCACGTCGATCGACACGAGTGCAACGAACGACGGATTGCCCTGCAATAGCGTCAGCGTAGCAAAGGCGGACGTGGTTTCGAGCAGGTGCGGCGGAAACCGGATTTCGGAGTCGCGGAACTCGCGCTCGAGCAGAAGCCGCATCGGCATGTTCGCGCGGTACACCACCCATCGATACTCCGCCAGGTCCTGGAGCGTCAGCGTCTTCGCGTGCCTGAGTGGATGACGGACGTTCGCAATGACGGCGAGCGTCTCATCCTGGAGCTTTACGCTGTCGTAGAGCTGCGGCAGCTGACTGATCGTCGTACGGCAGATCGCAAGGTCGAGCCTGCCTGCATCGATCTGGCTCAGCAGGGTTGCGCTCGTGTCCTCGACGATCTCGACGGACATTTCCGTATGCCGCTCGACCAGCGTGGAAATGGCGTCGGTGAGCAGCGGCACCGCGCCCATGATGACCCCCACCGTCACCCGCCCGCCATGCCCGCGCAGGATCCCGACGATCTCCTCGCGCAGATGGGCGACATCCGTGTGAATCAGGCGCGCATAGCGAATCACGCAATGGCCGACTTCGTTGGGTTCCAGTCCCCGATTGGTGCGATTGAACAGCGGCGTGCCAAACGTCGTTTCGATTTCCTGCAATGCCTTGCTTGCGCCTGGCTGCGTCAGCGCGACCTGTTGGGCGGCTTTCAAGAGCGAGCCGTGATCGCCGAGGGCAATCAGGAGCCGCAACTGCTTCAGATGGAGCCGGGAGATGATCGAATTGAGCGAGGGCGTCATTTGGGTTGCGAATAAGTTATACCAGTATCAGATCTTCTCAATTGCTGCGCGGACGAAGGCCTCCCTATACTCGCACGAAACAAGGGAATTTTCCGGCGCACATGGGTTGCGCGGCTTCGTGTGCCGATGCATCGGCACTGCGGTATTTGCACGCACTATATAACTAAAGCTCATTGCCATGTCTCTCATCAACTACATCACCCAGATCCAGTTCGATTTCGGCGCCATTCACCTGCTCAAGGAAGAATGTGAGCGAGTCGGTATGCGTCGTCCGCTGGTCGTGACGGATAAGGGCGTCAGGGCGGCGGGCATCATCGACATCGTTCTCGGGGCGCTTGCGAACGCCGAGCCCGTTCCGATCTATGACGGCACACCGCCGAATCCGAATGAGGCCGCCGTGCGCGAGGCCGTGGCGGCATACAAGGAGAGCGATTGCGACGGCATCGTCGCCGTGGGCGGCGGCTCGGCCATCGATCTCGCGAAAGGCGTTGCTGTCTGCGCGACGCACGAAGGTCCGCTGCAGAGCTTTGCCGTGATTGAAGGCGGCGCGGCTCGCATCACGTCAAGGACGGCACCCGTCGTCGCGGTGCCGACGACAGCCGGCACCGGCAGCGAAGTGGGCCGGGGCGCGGTCCTGATTCTGGACGATGGCCGCAAAGTCGGCGTGATCTCGCCGTTTGTCGTGCCCAAGGTGGCGATCTGCGATCCGACGCTGACGCTGGGCCTGCCGCCGATAATGACGGCGGCGACCGGCATGGACGCCATCGCGCACTGCATCGAGACCTTCCTGTCGCCCGCATTCAATCCACCGGCGGATGGTATCGCGCTCGACGGGTTGTGGCGCGCATGGCGTCACATCGAGCGCGTGATGCATCAGCCCGACGACCGTGCGGGCCGCCTGAACATGATGAGCGCGTCGATGCAGGGCGCGCTGGCGTTCCAGAAGGGGCTTGGGTGCGTGCACAGCCTGAGCCATTCGCTCGGCGGGATGAATCCGCGCCTGCATCATGGCACGCTGAATGCGATTTTTCTGCCAGCGGTGATCGACTTCAACAAGGATGCCCCGTCAGTGCGCGACGAGGACAAGCTCAACCGCATGGCGAAGGCGATGGACCTCGGTAGCGGTGCCGGCGTGGCGCCGTCAGTACGGGCAATGACCGAGCGGCTCGGCTTGCCGACGGGACTCGCTCAATTGGGCGTCACGCGGGAAATGTTCCCGGACATCATCAGGGGGGCCCTCAAGGACCATAGCCACAAGACCAATCCGCGCGTGGCTTCCGAAAGCGATTACAGCGCAATGCTCGAGGCATCCATGTAAGACGCCGCGCGCGATACAGATACAGGAAGGGCCGCGACGGCTAATTAACTTTTCCGGCCCGGCGGCGGCTTGCCGCCGGGCCGGCCATCGTTGGAATCGAGGAGCAAGGCAGATGGATCTGAATATCAAGGGCCGCTGGGCGCTGGTCTGCGCGGCAAGCAAGGGACTTGGCAAGGGATGCGCGCAAGCGCTCGTTGCCGAGGGCGTGAACGTCGTCATCACGGCGCGCGGCAGCGAGGCCCTCGGAGCGACCGCTCAGGCGTTGCGGCAGCTCAATCCGGCTGTCACGGTGACGGCCGTGGCCGGCGACATCACGACAAGCGCGGGCCGCGCTGCGGCGCTCGCGGCCGCGCCGCGATTCGACATACTCGTCAATAACGCGGGCGGCCCGCCGCCGGGAGACTTCCGCGACTGGTCGCGCGAAGACTGGATTGCCGCGCTCGACGCCAACATGCTGACGGCGATCGAACTGATCAAGGCGACCGTCGACGGTATGGCCGAACGCGGCTTCGGGCGCGTCGTCAACATCACGTCCGGGGCCGTGAAGGCGCCGATCGACGTGCTGGGGCTGTCGAACGGTGCGCGCTCGGGCCTGACCGGTTTCATCGCTGGAATCGCCCGGCAGAAGCGCATCGCGGAACGCAACGTGACAATCAACAATCTGCTGCCCGGGCTGTTCGACACCGACCGCCTGCGCCAATCGACGGATGCCGCGGCGAAGGCGCAAGGCAAGAGCTACGACGCGGCGCTGGAGGCAAAGCGGCAACTCATTCCGGCCGGGCGTTTCGGATCGCCCGAAGAGTTCGGCGCGTTCTGCGCTCTCCTATGCAGTGCGCACGCCGGCTATTTCACGGGCCAGAACGTCCTGCTTGACGGCGGTGCCTATCCTGGCACCTTCTGATTCGCTCCGTCAGCTGCTGCGACGAACGGGGTGAGGCTTCAACAGGTTGTTGGTTGATGCACCTCCAAAACTGCGTCATTTGCAGCGCAATTCACGTGAACCAAATCTCCGCCAGAAGCCCGCAGAAGTCCTGGGAGTCGAAGTTCGTGATCCTCACCTTCGACCTCGCGATCAGCATCATGTGGGGCGAGCCGCGCCCTCTAGCCAAGTTCACCCCGATCTACAGGAGGTACTACGGCATGACCGACATGAAGAAGCTTGCGGACGCAGCCCGCCCCATTGCGCCGTGATGAAGTCCGTTCCCCTTTCTCTACGAGCCCGGCGCTTCTTGCCGGATGACGGCTATGCCGGCACGCTGGTGGCGCGCGTCTGGCGCCCCGCTGTCCAGGGGCCGTCCGTGGTGACCCTGCGCGAAGAAGGCGTCTTCGACGTCAGTGCCGAATTCCCCACCATGGCCACGAGGATGGAGCAGCCCGAGCCGGCGCACAGCGTGCAACAGGCCCCAGGCCAGCGAATCGGCAGCCTGGAGGATATCCTGGCCAACAGCGACGAGTCGCAGCGCGACGCCGGCAAGCCGTTCTTCCTGGCGCCCTGCGACCTGCAGGTGATTAAGGCGGCGGGCGTCACCTTCGCCACCAGCCTGATCGAGCGGCTGATCGAAGAGCAGGCCGATGGCGCCCCGGCTAAGGCCGAGGAAGTGCACGCCCGCGTGGTCGCCCAGATCGGCACCGACCTGGCCGCGCTCAAGCCGGGCAGCGAGCAGGCCATGCGGCTGAAAACACTTCTGGAGGAACAGGGCCTGTGGTCCCAGTACCTGGAGGTGGGCATCGGCCCCGATGCCGAGATGTTCTCCAAGGCGCCGGTGCTCTCGTCGGTGGGCACCGGCGCCGACATCGGCATCCGCAGCGACTCCTCTTGGAACAACCCGGAGCCCGAAGTGGTGCTGGCATCGACAGTCGCGGCCGCATCGTGGGCGCCACGCTGGGCAACGACGTCAACCTGCGCGACCTGGAAGGCCGCAGCGCCCTGCTGCTGTCCACGGCCAAGGACAACAACGCCTCCTGCGCCATCGGCCCCTTCATGCGCCTGTTCGACGCCAGCTTTGGCGCCTGGCTGACGTGCGCCAGGAGAGGATCGACCTGCGCGTGGACGGACCCGAGGGCTTTGTGCTGGAAGGCGTGAACTCCATGGCGTTCATCAGCCGCGAGCCGCAGGATATCGTCGACCAGGCAATCGCCGCGCACCAATAGGCGGCGCCCTGGACCTTCGGCCTGCGCGCCCTGATCGCCAATCTGGCACGGTGCGGGCTGCTGGCGACAGGCAAGCTCTGATGGACGCGTCCACCTCCGGCCGGACGCCGTGGAGGGTGGATGCCCGCGCCACAGTGCCGGCCGGCGCGATCCTGTTTGCACCGAATCACATTAAATAAATCAACCAAAGGAGATAAGACAATGATCCATTGCTTCCAACGCCGCCTTCTCGGACTGTTCTGCGCCGCGGCGCTGCCCGTGGCGGCCTTTGCACAGGCCGCCTACCCGACCAAGCCGGTCGAACTGGTCGTGCCCTACTCGGCCGGCGGCGGCACCGACGTGCTGGGCCGCGCCTTCGCACTGGCCGCGAGCAAGCATTTTGCGCAGCCGCTGATCGTAATGAACAAGCCGGGCGCCTCCGGCGCGATCGGCTGGGCCGATGTCCTGACCAGCAAAGAACCCGGTTATAAGATGGCGCTGCTGGCGACCGACCTCATGACCCAGCCGAACATGGGGTTCACGAAGATCACCTACCAGGATTTCACGCCGATCGCGCGCCTGAACTACGACCCGGCGGCAATCACGGTGCGCGCCGATGCGCCCTGGAAGACAGTGGAGGAGTTCATCGCGGCCGCCAAGAAGAGCGACTTCCGCATCGGCAACTCCGGCAACGGCTCAACCTGGCACCTGGCTGCGGCGGCGATCGAGAACAAGACCGGCGTGCGCTTCAACCACATCCCCTTCGCCGGTGCGAGCCCTGCCGCACTGGCGCTGTTGGGCGGCCACATCGAGGCCATCACCGTCAGCGCCGCCGAAGTCTACAACTATGTCGCTGGCGGCAAGCTGCGCGTGCTGGGCGTGATGTCGGACCAGCGCATCAAGGGCTTCGAGAGCGTGCCCACGCTGAAGGAGCGCGGCCTGGACATCCAGATCGGCACCTGGCGCGGCTTGGGGGTGCCCAAGGGCACGCCGCCGGCGATCGTGTCCGCCTTGCGCACGATGACTGCGCAGGCCGTGCAGGAGCCCAGCCTGCGCGAAGCGCTGGACAAGCAGAACATGGGCTATGCGTACGCCGATGGCGACGCGTTCGGCGCGGTAATGGCCCACGACCATGCGTTCTACAAGGAGCTGGTCCAAAAGCTGAAGCTGAAGAGTCTATAAATGGTGTATCCCGCTCCCGCCACGGTGTTGGTCGATGGCGACCGGTGGGCCGCAGCAGGCATGCCCTGCAATTGCTCGCACCCTACCTGGTCCAGAGACGTACCGGCCATTTCGTTGGTAATCAGGTAGCCGACCTGAATGCGGCGGGCGCGACCACTCCAAAGCGGGAAAGGGCCGGGCGGCACCCTGCCCCGGCCCTTTCCCGCTATGCCCTGCCGAACCCCAATGCTTTCTCGCGCAATGCCTGCCGGAACGCAGCGGGAATTTCCGCCCTGGCAAGCGCCAGATTCCCGGCGATGCACTCCGGCCGGCTGGCGCCCGGGATGACCGCGGCCACGCCCGGATGCGCCAGCGAGGACTACAGGGCGGCGTTTCGCAGGTACGGAAATACGCATGTTTTTTTTCCTCTTCGCCCGAGCCATTTCAGGCATCGGTGCCACTCAGCGCCGTCAACGGTCCCTGCATCCGGTAGAAGGTCATGTCGGCGGCAGTGAAGAACGCCATGGACCGGCCGTTGACGAAATCGTCGATATGCACCACGGTCGCACCGTTGGCCTCCTGCCATGAGATGGCATACACACCCTCCGAGACCTGCTGCCACTGGCAGCGCGCCTCGCCAGTGGCCCCGGCGTAGGGGCCGGCGACGATGGCGTAGCGAATCGACTCGCCATCTTCGGAATAGATGTTGTGTGCAGACAGGCCGTCGTAGTCGACGCGGAAGCTGCGGCCGGCGAAGAGCGGCTTTTGGGGAGTGTTCGTGTTCATCGGATGGCCACCGGATTGATGTTGACTTGTGTGGAACCCACGTACAGCGGCTGACCGAGTACGAACAGGAACTCCCACGCCTTGTCGCGCACGAGTGCGCGGCTGTCGATCAGTTCCAGGTTGTAGATGCCGCGCCTGGCGAGCATGTACTGGTTGATCGGAAACTCTTCCTTGCTGTGCGGGTTCGGGTAGACCTCAGACGCCCAGGTGTCGCCGCCGAAGGCCACAATGCCCTGGTTGGCCAGCCACTGCGCGGCTTCCATGCCGATGCCCGGCTCTGCTTCCAGGAACTGCTGGTTGTACTTGCCGACCAGTTCCAGCCAGCCGGTGTTGAACAGCACCACGTCGCCCTTCCGGAGGGTGAGGCCTTCCCTCTTCAGCACTGCCTGGATGTCGGCGACGGTGAACTCGGTACCGCCCGGGACGATCGCCTTGCCATAGTGCGCGGTCATGTCGAGTACCACGCCGCGCGTGACGATCGGCGGCACCTTCTCGACCCCGAGTTTCTTCACGCCGTCGACGGTGACGAAATCCTCCGCCTTGTTCCCGTTGTAGTAGACATTGTCGATGCCAATGTGGCCGATGCCGTTGAGCTGCGTGCCGACACCCGTCCAGGCATTCACGAGTTCATCGTTGAAGGTGAACTTGTTGGGCCCCAGCGACTTTCCACCCTGCTGGCCCACCTGCACGTTGTAGAGCCGGAAGCTACGGTGGCGGAACGCGGGCAGCTCCTTGTGCACGGGCACGGCCAGCGGATATGTCTTGCCAGACTTCACCAGCGTGACGGCCTGCCTGACCACATCGGGGGTCAGCAGGTTCGCCGCGCCGATTTCGTCGTTCGGACCATAGGCGGACGGATACCAGTCCGCTGCGGAGGCAGCGTGCATGGCAAGCGGCAGCATGGCGGCCAGCGCAAGTTTCGCGAAAGTCGTCTTCATCATCGATCTCCGGGTCCCGTTCAGGCTGCGGCTTCGGCCAGCGTTGGGTAGTCGGTCAGGCCTTGCGCACCGCCACCGAAGAGCGTGCCGCGGTCATGCTGCGCGAGCGGCGCGCTAACGCGTAGGCGCTCGGGCAGGTCCGGGTTCGCGACAAACGGACGGCCAAAGGCGACCAGGTCGGCCCAGCCCGCCGAAATCGCTTCGCGCGCGCGTTCCGCGGTGTACTTGCCCGCATAGATCAGCACGCCGGGGAATGCTTCGCGCAGCTTGCGCTTGAATGCCGCCGGCATCAGCGGCGCATCGTCCCAGTCCGCTTCCGCGACGTGGAGGTAGCCGACGCCGAGTTCACCGAGCAGCCTGGCCGCGGCAAGGTACGTGGTTTCGGGATCGTCGTCGACGCAGCCGTTCAGCGTGGTCAGCGGCGCGAGACGGATGCCGACGCGCGACGCGTCGCCCGTGCCTGCGATCAGCGCCTGCGCGACTTCACCAAGGAAACGCAAGCGGTTTTCCAGCGACCCGCCGTATGCGTCCGTGCGCGTGTTGGCATTCGAGTCGATGAACTGGTTCACGAGGTAGCCGTTCGCGCCGTGCAGCTCGACGCCGTCAAAGCCCGCATCGATGGCGTTGCGCGCGCCGGCGCGGTACTGGTCCACGACTTCGCGGATCTCGTCGGCGGTCAGCGCGCGCGGCGCGGAGGCCTGGACGAAGCCGGGCGTGCTGCCGTCCTCGCCGGCGATGAACACGTTCACGCCCTGCGCCTGGATCGGCGACGACGACACGGGCTGTTGCCCGCCAAGCAGGCTCGCGTGGCTCAGCCGGCCCACGTGCCAGAGCTGCGCGAAGATGTGGCCGCCCACCGAGTGCACGGCATCGGTCACCTTGCGCCATCCGGCCACCTGCGCGGGCGTGTGGATGCCGGGAGTCCATGCATAGCCCTTGCCGAGCGGCGCGATGTAGGTGCCTTCGCTGACGATCAGGCCGGCGCCCGCGCGCTGCGCGTAGTACGCGGCCATCAGCTCGTTGGCCTCGTCGCCGGGCTGGCTGGCGCGCGAGCGCGTCATCGGTGGCATTACGACGCGGTTCGGCAGCGTCAGCCCGCCGAGTTGAAGCGATTGGAACAGCGGATCCTGGGTCATGGTGCGTGTCCTGTCGGATCCGCGGCCTGCTGGCCGCGGAGGGATCGATGAAAGACGGGTCGAAAAAGAGTCGAAAAAGGGTCGCTGCGCGTTCAGTCCCATTGCGGCGCGAGGCCGTCGGGGCTGACTTCGCGGCCGTTGCGCTCGAGCGCGGCGATCTGCGCCATGTCTTCGTCGCTCAGGCGTAGCGTCTGCGCGAGCAGGTTGCTGGCGAGGTTCTCGCGCTTGGTGGACGACGGGATCACCGACAAGCCGAGATGCAGCGCCCAGGCCAGCACGACCTGGGCCGGCGTCGCCTGGTGCCGCTGCGCGATCGCGCCGATCACCGGGTCACCGAGCACCTTGCCATACGCCAGCGTCATGTACGACGTGACGTGGATACCCTCGCGCTGCAGGAAGTCAACCAGCTTGCGGCCCTGCAGATAGGGGCTCAGCTCGATCTGGTTCGTCGCGATCGCGTCCTTGCCGACCGCGGCGATCGCCTGCTTTGTCAGTTCGATGTTGAAGTTCGAGATGCCGATCTGCTGCGTCAGGCCTTTCTCCTTCGCCTCGGCGAGCGCGGTCATGTAGGCCTCGAGCGGCACGCCGTTGCCGGGGGCCGGCCAGTGGATCAGGGTCAGGTCGACGTAGTCCGTGCGCAGCTTCGCCAGGCTTTCCTCGAGGCTGGGCACGAGCTTGTCCTTGGCGTAGTTGTCGACCCAGATCTTCGTCGTCAGGAAAAGGTCGTCGCGGTGCACGCCGGAAGCGGCGATCGCCTCGCCCACTTCCGCTTCGTTGCCGTAGATCTGGGCAGTGTCGATCGCCCGGTAGCCGAGTTCGAGGCCGTTGCGGACCGAGTCGATGACAACCTGGCCTTGCAGGCGGAACGTGCCGAGGCCGAAAGCGGGGATATTGCGCATGGTGTGCTCCTTGGAAGGGACCGGTTTGATCTGGAGGAGATTCTGCCGGCGGAAACTGATGAAATAAACGCCGTTACTGGACAAAAATATTTGATTTCAAATCAAGTATTGATGCCGCCCGGAACGGGCTTTAAATCCGTTCAAGGGCGCCGTTCAGAGGGCGCGCAGGCTGCCTTCCAGCCGGTAGAAGTCCAGCGACGGCGCGGTGAAGAACGAACGCGAAGTGCCGGCGGCAAAGTCGTCGAGGTGGACGACCGTGGCCCGGTCGGCTTCCTGCCATGAGATCGCATAGATCTCGCCGGCAACGTGCTGCCACGTGTAGGCGACTTCGCCCGTGGCACCGGCGAAATCGCCTTCGGTGATCTCGTAGCGCATGTGGATGCCGTCTTCGGCATAGGCGTTGATCGCGGTCAGCCCGGCGTAGCGGACGTCGAACGTCTTGCCGGCAAACGGTGGGCGATGGGTCGGTGCGTTCATGGACGGTTTCCTGCGAAGGCGTGAAATTAGGAAGCGATGGGCCATCAGTGTGCCCGCTTTACTATTGCCAAAAAAGTGGTCTATAAACCAAACTGTCTTGATTTCAGATCAACAATGAACATCACGCTCGACGAACCCCAGGCGTTTGCGACGGTGGTTGACACCGGCTCGATCACCGCCGCCGCGCAGCAGCTGGACCTGACCGTGTCGGCCACCAGCCGCACGCTCGCGCGGCTCAGGAAAAGCTGAAGACCACGCTGCTTCGCCGGACCACGCGCCGCCTCGAATTGACCGAGGAAGGCCGGGCATTCCTGCAGAACGCGCGGGCAATCATCGACTCGGTCGAAAGCGCCGAAGAACAGATGCTGGCGCGGCGCGAGAAGCCGTCTGGACGCCTGCGGGTCGACGCCGCGACGCCGTTCATGCTGCACGTGATCGTTGCCGCTCGTGCGCGGCTATCGCGAGCGCTATCGGCAGGTGGAACTGGAGATGAACAGCAATGAAGGCATCATCGACCTGCTCGAGCGGCGCACCGACGTGGCGATCCGGATCGACCGCCTGAAGGATTCGACGCTGCACAGCCGGCTGATCGGCAACAGCCGGGTGCGCATTCTCGCCACCCCCGCCTATCTCGACACACATGGCCAGCCGCGCAAGGCCGAGGACCTTGGCAGGCATGCCCCTGCTCGGCTTCAACCAGCCCGAGTCGCTGAACGTGTGACCGGTACTTGGCGCGGACGGCGAACCGTACCGGATCGCGCCGGCCCTGTGGTTGTCGAGCGGAGAGACGCTCAGGCAACTTGCGCTCGACGGGGCAGGCATCGTCTGCCTGTCGGATTTCATGACCGCGCAGGATCGCGAGTCCGGGCGCCTGGTGCAGGTCCTTGCGCGCCACACGCAGGACGTGCGGCAGCCGGTGCATGCGGTCTACTACCGCAACACGGCAATCTCGTCACGGATCGCGTCGTTCGTCGAGTATCTGATCGAGGTGCTCGGCAGCAGGAGCCCCGCGCGCGGGGCGGCGACGTGGACGGATCGGTGATATCGCGGAATCTCAGGACTGCCGCGCGGCTTCGATCTCCTCCATCAGGATCGGGATGGCCATATTGCAGGAGTGAATACCCATCACGGTGGTGAGTTGCAGCACCTCGAGAATTTCTTCCCGCGTGGCGCCATGCCGGATGGCATTGCGCATATGCCTGCGCGCGCCGGGGGCATACAAGTGGGTGGTCGCCGCGTTGATGGCGACCATGATCAGCTCCTTGACCTTCGGGGGCAGCGGGCCCTTGCGGTGCGGCACGCTGCGGAACGCCAGATAGGCTTCCATGAACTCAGGGTCAAGTTCGCGCATCTGGTCCCACAGGACGTTCCAGTCACCCCGCGCGATATGCTCCTCGCACAACGGGGTCGGAATACGCTCGGTTTCGGTCATGCCGCGTCTCCTACCAGTGATTTGCCTGGGCCAGCAACAGCTCCGACGCCCGCTCGCCGATCATCATGGCCGGCGCATTGGTATTGGATGAGGCGATCGTTGGCATCACCGAGGCGTCGGCGACACGCAGGCCCGCGATGCCATGCACGCGCAGCCGGGAATCGACCACGGAGCTGTCGGGCGTCCCCATGCGGCAGGTGCCGACCGTATGCCATGCGGTCTGCCCGATCTGCCTGGCGTAGTCGAGCAGTTCCTCGTCGCTCGTGACGGCCGGTCCGGGCCGGTTCTCCTCGATGACGATGTCGCGCATCGTCGGCTGATCGGCGACCTCGCGGATCAGGCGCAGCATGTTGACGGTGGTGCGCCGGTCCCGCTCGTCCGCGAAGTAGTTGGGCTGGATCGCCGGCGCCGCGGTCGGATCGGCCGACATGCAGTGGATGTTGCCGCGCGAGAACGGATACAGCATGAAGCCGCCCACGGAGAAGCCCGACCACCGGTCCATGCCGGCGATCTTGCTGCGGGAGTAACGGTCCGCGCCGCTGATGTGGTAGATGCGGATCATCACATCCGGATGCATCGCCTGCGGCGAGGACCGCGTGATGGCGTGCGCCGTGGAAGACGTTCCCGCAAGCAGTCCCTTGCGCTGCAGCAGGTACTTGAGTCCCGCGCGCATCTTGTGCCACGGGCTGTTCATCAGGTCATTGATGGTTTCCGGAATACGCGTCCGGTAGGTACAGCGGACCTGCAGATGGTCGGACATATTCTCGCCCACCGCTGGCAAATCGCACCGGACCGGAATGCCCAGCTTTTCCAGATGGGCGCGCTGGCCGATGCCCGACAACTCCAGGATCTGCGGCGACTGGATCGCGCCCGCGCTCACGACTACCTCGCAGCGCGCATTGGTTACGTGGCGGCGGCCTTGCCAGGTGTACTCGACCCCGGTGCAACGCCCGCCTTCGACGATCACGCGGCTGACTACCGCGTGCGTACGGATCACGAGGTTGCTGCGCCGCTGCGCGTCCTTCAGGTAACCCACGGCGGCACTCCAGCGGCGGCCGTTGTAGGCGGTCTGCTCAAGATAGCGCACGCCTTCGTAGCTGACCGCGTTGTAGTCCAGCGTCTCGCGGATGCCCTGGCTCTTACAGGCGGCGATCCATGCATCGGAGATCTGGTCGGGCTCGCGCACGGCGCGGTCCGTGATGCGGATCGGCCCGTCCCTGCCCCGCAGCGGATTGGCGCTGTACTCGGTCGACTCGAGCTTTCTGAAGTACGGCAGCACGTCGCTGGCGCTCCAGCCGGTGACGCCCTGGCTGGCCCAGCTGTCGTACTCGGCCGGATCGCCCCAGACGTAGGCCATGCCATTCAGTGCGCTGGAACCGCCCAAAACCTTGCCGCGCGGCCAGTAGATGTTCTGGCCTTGCATGTACTGCTGCGGCTCGGTCTGGAAGCGCCATGCGTAGGTGTCGTTCGTCAGCAGTTTGCCCACCCCCAGCGGGATATGGATCCACACATGGTTGTCCTTGCCGCCGCCCTCCAGCAGCAGCACGCGGTGCTTGCCGCTTTCCGTCAGCCGCGCGGCGACCACGCAGCCGGCCGAGCCGGCCCCGACCACGATGAAATCGAAATCCTCGCGGCTCATTTCGCACCCGTAGCACGATGCTTGAAGGAATCGCGCCGGAAGCTGTAGAGCGCGTTCGGATCGACCTGCACGTCGACGATGGCGGGCTGGCCGCAGGCGACGGCATCCGCGACGGTTCGCGCCAGGTCCGCGGCGCGGTCGACGCGGAATCCTTTCGCCCCCCAAAGCTCGGCCAGTTTGTCATACGGCGGGTTGGGCACGTCCGCGCCAAGGTAACGTTTGCCGAAGAAGTCGCGCTGATAAGCCTTTTCCGCGCCCCAGCAGCCGTTGTTCATGACGATGCAGACCGTGTTGATGCCGTTCGCCACGGCCGTGCCGATCTCGCTGCTGGTCATGCCAAAGCCGCCGTCGCCCATCAGGCTGACCACCGTGCGGCCCGGGTGAGCGAGCTTCACGCCGAGGCCGCATGCATATGAGAATCCCACCAGTCCGAAGTCGAGCGGCGTGAACAGCGCGGGTGGCTGGAAATAGTTGAGCTGGTCGGTAGCCTGCAGGCACAGGGTGCCCGCGTCCATCGTGAACATGGCGTCCTGTGGCAGCACATCGCGCAAGGTCTTGAACAGAAAGCCGGGCTGCAGCGGATCCTGCGCGGTGCCGGCTTCGATGTCGCGTGTTTCCAGCAACGCGCGGCGGCGCTCGGCAAACCCGGTCGTCCAGGCCGCAACGTCGGCGCCCGGCTGGTGACCTCGCAGGGCGTTTGCAATGTCGTCGGCTGCCGTGCCGGCATCGCCGAGGATTCCCTCCTCCACGGGGAAGAAACGGCCAATCGCGGTCGGCTCGACCTCGACCTGGATAATGGCGGCCGCCGCGTTGATATTCTCCGCTGAATAGAACGTCGTGTTGAATCCCAGGCGCGTGCCGAGCGCCAGGATGACATCAGCCTGGCGCGCGAGATCGGACGCGACCACGTTGCCGCGCGGGCCCATCTGGCCTGCATAGAGCGGATGCGAACACGGGATGGCATCGCCATGACCCGGCGACATAGCTACGGGAGCATTCAGCAATTCGGCCAGCTTGAGCACGCTCGCGGCGTGGCGGCCATTCTTGACGCCGCCACCGGCAACGATCAACGGCTTTTTGGCCCCGCGCAGCCATTGTGCGGCACGCTCCGTCACGCCCCTCGGCGCACCGAAGGCGCCGTCAAACTGGCGGCCATCCGGCGCATAGGCAGTGGCGCCAGACTCGATGGTTTCGGCCAACAGGTCGCGCGGCAGGTTCAGCAGCACCGGACCCCGGCGCGGGCTCAGGGCCGTGCGGAAGGCCTCGCGCATCATCTCGGCAATGCGCGAGGACTGCGTCAGGGTCCAGGTCTTCTTGGTCACCGGGCGGAACAGCGCCTGCTGGTCCACCTCCTGAAAAGCATCGCGGTAGATGTGGGCGGAAGACAGCGAACCGGCAAGCGCCACCACGGGTGAATAAGCGGCGTACGCCTGCGCCAGGCCAGTCACCAGATTGGTGGCACCGGGGCCATTCTGGCCAGCGAGGAATACGCCGGCCTGTCCGGACGCGCGGGCAAAGCCGTCCGCCATATGCACGCCGGTCTTTTCATCGCGCACTCCGATGAAGCGAATCGAATCGGCATCGTATAGCGCGTCGAAGATCTCCATGCCGGCGGAGCCGATCAAGCCGAATACATGCGAGGTGCCTTCGATCCGGAGGGATTCGACAACGGCCTGGCCGCCAGTGATTGCGCTCATGTAAAGGGTCTCCTTGTTTATTCAACCTTGGCGCCGCTCGATTTGACGATGCGGTCCATTTTCTTGATATCCGCCTTGATGAAGCGGTCGAAATCGGCAAGCGTGAGCTGCTGCGTGACCAGGCCCTGCGAGAGGAGCTTTTCACGGACGTCGGGAAGGTCGGACACCGCCCGCATTTCGCCGGCAAGCATTTCCATCACCGGCTTCGGCGCTTTCGACGACATGACCAGCGCGTACCAGATGCTGTAGTCGAACCTGGCAATGCCGAGCTCCTGCACCGTCGGCACGTCCGGCAGCATCGGCGAGCGCTCGGAGCTGGTCACGGCAAGCGCGCGCAGCTGGCCCGAACGCGTGAACGGTAGCGCGAGCGCGACCGGCGGGAAGGCGGCGTCGAGCCGGCCGCCGACCACTTCCGCGACGGCTTCCTGCACGCCCTTGTAGGGGACATGCAGCATCTTGATGCCGGCTTCCTGGTTGAAATATTCCCCAGCCAGATGCGTGGCCGCACCGACCCCGGCGGAGCCGTAGCTCATGCTCTCCGGCTTGCGCTTGGCCATGGCAATGAACTGCGGCAAGGTCTTGGCCGGGTGGTTGGCATTGACGACGATCACCGAGGGTGACGAGGCGAGCAAGGCAAGGCCTGAGAAATCGTGCAGCGTGTCGTATGGCAGGTTGTTCTGCAGCGCCGGATTGACCGCATGCGCCGATGAGACGAACAGGATCGAAGACCCGTCCGCAGGCGCCTTCAACACCATTTGGGACGCCACCACACCGCCCGCTCCGGGGCGGTTCTCCACCAGGACAGGCTGGCCGAGCCTGGGCGTCAGCTTTTCGGCATAGATGCGGGCAATGATGTCGGTCAGTGCGCCGGCAGAAAAAGGCACGATGATCCGGACAGGCTTGGCGGGCAGCAGCTTGGTGTCAGGCTGCGCCGCCGCGATGGTTGCGCCGAGCGCGCAGAGCAGCGCGACCGCAACAGCTCGGGTTCGCTGAAGCATCATGGACGTTGTCTCCGGTGTTGTCATTTAAAATGTCGACATTTGAACTTTAGCAAACGCGCATCGCGTGCGCAAGGAAGATCAGGACGCTGTCACTGTGACTGGAGACGCCGCCGGCGAAGGACTGGATTCGAGCCTGGCGAACTCTGCCATCGCCGCGTCGCGGTTTTCCAGCGCCAGCTTGCGGTGTGCCGCACCGGCGGCCTCGCCGTCTCCGGCAATGATGGCGTCGACAATCTGCCGCCACATCGCCATCGACGCGGCGCGCCGCTCGGGCGTCGTCAGTCCCATGCGGATATAGCGGCCGATGCGCTGGGCGAAGTCGGCGACATATGCCGCCAGCACCACATTACCGGACATGTCCATGATGTAGGCCACCAGTTCACCACTCAGCGTGGCATAGCGGGACAGGTCATCGATGACCGCTGCCAATTGGTCAAGCGACCTGTGCAGCACAGGAATGTGCTCGGGCGTGCAGCGCCCGGCGGCAAGCGCCGAGCCCGTGGCCAGCAGCGAGGCGCGCACTTCATACAGATCGTTCAGTTCCTGTGCCGACAACTGAGTGACGTGCGCGCCCCGTTGCGGCTGGATCTTCACCAGTCCCCGCTGCTCCAGCAGGCGCAGCGCCTCGCGAATCGTTGCCCGGCTGACGCCGAATGCCTCGGCCAGCTCGACTTCACGCAGCCGCGTGCCTGGCGAGAAACTGCCAGTCATGATCGATTGCACCAATTGCTCCGCGATCTGCAGCGGCAAGGTCTGCAGCAGTTGCGGCTCGAATTTGGTTTGCATAGCCCCGATGATCAAATGTCGAATGTCGACATTGTCGCAGGAATTGCCGCGTTCAGGCGCGTTCGTTCCGCTCCATGACACTGGGCTTCACACCTGTACACCTGGCGTCGGATGGTCAATCAGCGTGCTTCAGCAGCGCCAGCGCCTGCTCATGCAGTGCAGGGGTCGACGCCGCCACAATACGGCCCGAAAAATCCATGTCGATTGGATGCCCGTCCCAGTCGGTCACAACGCCGCCCGCGTTTTCTATCACGGGCACAAGCGCCATCACGTCGTAAGTCTTTAGACTGGCTTCAACCACCAGGTCGCAATGCCCCGATGCGAGCAGCCCGTACGCATAGCAATCCGTACCAAATCTGCGCATGCCGACCTTGCGACTGAGCGCAGCGAACGCTTCCGCATCCGGGCCGGAAAACATGTCCGGCGATGTGGCAAAGAGTCGAGCCTCTCCTATCGACGTGCATGAACTCACGCGCGCTTCAGTTCCGTTCAGCGTGGTTCGCCCGGAATGTCCGATCCAGCGCTCGCCGAGCGCAGGCATTTCCAGGACGCCCAGAACCGGCTTGCCGTGATTGAGAAGGGCAATCAGGGAACCGAACAGCGGCACACCGCAGACGAAGCTCTTGGTGCCGTCAATGGGATCGATTACCCAGCTCAGCCCCGCTTCAATCGAGCCGCCATGCTCCTCGCCGAATACGCCGTGCCCTGGGTAGCGGCTTGCGATCATGGATCGCAATTCCGACTCAATCTCCCTGTCGGCCTGGGTGACGGGGCTGGCGTCCGATTTGGTCGAGACTGCCACGCCAGATCGAAAGTAGTGTCTTGCCTTTGACCGCGCGGCGTTAGCCAGCTCCTCAGCCAATGCAATCAGCTCTTGAAGCGAATCAGTGTCCACCTTTTCACCCATAAGATTAGGTTATGAAAAGCATAATATCATCAGTGATTGTCTAATGCTGCGGTGAATTCTATGCTCCGACGCACTGCTCGACGCATGTCGCGAAAGCCGGGCAACAAGGAGATCGTCAACATGGAATACCACCTCAAATCCCCTGCCATCCAATATGGTGCCGCCGAGACCTCGTCGCCGCAGGTACGGCAAGTCGTGGAAGACGCGCTGCGCGGCATTCGGAGCCGCGGCGACGCGGCAGTGCGCGATCTGTCCGTGAAATTCGATAAGTGGGACCCGGCGTCGTTTCGTCTGACGCCCGAGCAGATTGAAGCTGCCATCGCCCAACTGCCAGCGCAAACCCTGGCCGATATTCGCCAGGCCCAGGCCAACGTGCAGCGCTTCGCCCAACTCCAGCGCGCGTCCATCACGGATTTCGAATCCGAGGTCCAGCCTGGCATCGTGCTCGGACAGAAAAACATCCCAATCAACTCGGTCGGGGCGTATATCCCCGGCGGGCGCTATCCGCTGCTGGCGTCGGCACACATGATTATCACGACGGCCAAAGTTGCGGGGGTCAAGCGCGTCATCGCCTGCACGCCGCCGAATCGCGGTGAAATTCCTTATGCCTCCGTGGCCGCCGCACATTACGCCGGTGCCGATGAAATCTATCTGTTGGGCGGGGTGCAAGCCGTTGGCGCCATGGCCATTGGTACGGAAACGATGCAGCGCGTCGACATGCTCGCAGGCCCGGGCAACGCCTACGTGGCGGAAGCGAAACGCCAGCTTTTCGGTGAAGTCGGAATCGATTTGTTCGCGGGCCCCACCGAGGTGCTCATCATCGCGGACGAATCCGCGGATCCGTTCATCGTCGCCACGGATCTGATCAGCCAGGCCGAGCACGGTCCCGATTCACCGGCAGTGCTGGTCACGACGTCGCGGGCTTTGGGCGAGGTCGTACTCAAGGAAATGGATGCCCAGATGTCAAACCTGGTGACGCGAGAGGTGGCCCAGGCCGCATGGCGCGATTTCGGTGAGATCATCATTACGGACACCATCGAAGAGGCCTTTGCCGTATCCGATCGCTACGGCAGCGAGCACGTCCAGGTGCTGACCAGGACCCCCCGGTACGCGCTCGAAAAGCTGACAACCTATGGCGCTCTGTTCATGGGGGAGAATACCTGCGTGTCCTTCGGCGACAAGGTCATCGGTACCAATCACGTTCTGCCGACCCGCCTCGCCAGCCGTTACACCGGCGGGCTTTGGGTGGGGAAGTTCCTGAAGACAGTGACGTACCAGGAAATCGCTTCGCTGGAAGCAAGCGCCGCAATGGGGGAGCTGTGCGCGCGCGCATCACGTGCCGAGAATTTCGAAGGGCATGCGCGATCGGGGGACGTGCGTGTTGCCCGTGCCAAAGGCACCAGGCCTGACTGGGCGGTGAAAACCGGCGCGTGAGAAGCGCGATCTCAATCGGCAGAAGTTCGACCCTTCACTGACAAGCTCCGAGCATTGCCCGCCATTGGCAGGGCAATGCTTGCTTCCTTTCGGCGGTCCCGGCTTCTCAAGCTGGCTCTCACGCAACGGCGCCGCGCCGCGCGTGAGACAATGTGCAAATCCTTGTACCTTCCATAAGGTTTACTTGTGACACTTGTGCAGCTTGAGGCATTTATCCGGGCCGCTCGCCTTGGCACGTTCAGTGCCGCGGCCGCTGAAATGGGCATCAGCCAGCCTGGCGTTTCCGACCTGGTGGGGCGTCTGGAGGCTGAGCTCAGTACGAAACTCTTCTATCGCGCAAACAAGCAACTCGTGCTTACCGTGGCGGGGGAGCAGCTTCTGCCATTTGCGGAGCAATCCACGGTGTCAGCCGAGCAAGGTGAACGAGCCGTCAAAGCTATGATGTCGCTCGGCGGGGGAACCGCGACCTTCGGGTTGTTGCGCAATGCGGACTTCTATCTCAGTACCAACCTGGCAAAGCAGTTCCACGCCCTTTATCCAAATGTACGCATCCGGCTGATCGGCCAGAACAGCGCGGAGACGGCCACTGATGTGGCCTCAGGTTACCTGGAGGCAGGTCTTGTCACGCTCCCGGTCGACGATACCGATCTGGATGTCGTGCCCCTCGTTCGCGACGAAGTCTGCTTCGTGAGTGCAGATACGGAACACTGCGCAAAACCCGTTTCGATCCAGGATCTGAGCGAAGCCCGGCTCGTCTTCTATGACGCGCACTATGCCGACACCGACCCCGCCAGGCGCCAGATCATCGACCGTGCAAGGGTCGCTGGCATTCGCATCTCGCCGATGATCGAGGTGGAATACCTGACGTCCGCCCTGGCGCTTGTCAGCGAGGGGATCGGAGACACGATTGCCTGCCGTGCCGCCATCGCAAGCGATCGCTTTCCGCCATCGCTGTTCCACGTCTCTTTCAAAGAACCCCTTTACGATACGCTCGCGCTGGTCAAGCGCAGAGGTCAATTGCTGTCTCCGGCGACGCGCGAGATGGCGCGACTGGCACACGACGCGCTGATGGCTTATCAGCGTTCCGCAAAAGGCACCGCGGAAATCCTGCCCACCGCGTCGGCGACGGACTCCTTTTTCTTCTGACTTTCTTCCCTCTCATGGACAGGACAGCCTGCATCGCAGGCTGTCCTGAATACCGTCGATCCGAACGCTTCGGCGGCACGCTTTTTCGCCCCTCCCTTTCCTCCTCATCGCCATAGTCGCCCTGGCCCTGTTTGCAGAGCGCTACAGCTGTTCCCATCGTCAATCCATGACCTCGTGCACCGACAAGTGCGTGCGCAGGCATTTGTGCAAAGCGCGAATCACAGGAATAGCACTGCTCACGGGTAAACGCTCATAAGAAGATCTTTGACTTCGATTTCTGACATGTCTACGATGCCTGTGACATGTCAGTAACCGTTGTCATGAATAACAGCAGAGCCTACGGAGTCGTTCATGGTCACCCCTACCCAAAACCCTGAAGTCAGTACGCCGCGCCGTCGTGTACTGCGGCAACTTGCCATGGCTGGCACCGCCAGCCTGGCATTCCCTTTCATCAACAAAGGTGCGCTTGCTGCCGACAAGCGGATCGTAGTCCGTGATCCGGGCGGCCCCTACTCGGAAGCCTTTGCGGAGGCGTTCTATCGCCCGTTCAAGGCAGCGACTGGCATCGAAGTGGTTCCGGTGGTTGCGCAATCGGATCCCACCGCGATGATCAAGGGAATGGTTGAGGCAAAGAACTTTGCCTGGGACATGGCGTTGCTGAATCGCCAGTCTCAGGAAGTCCTGACGGATCCTTCCACGGGCGTGTTCCTGGAAGAGGTTCGCGTCAATGCCCCGGAGATTCCGGCCAGGTACAACAGCCCGTACATGATCGCCACGCTGGTTCTGCAGACGGTGCTTGCGGTCCGCACCGATAAGTTCAAGGACCGGCCGCTGCCGAATTCCTGGGCTGACTTCTGGGACATCAAGAATTTCCCTGGCCGCCGCGCGTTGCGTCGCGCGCCGCAAGACACGCTCGAAGAAGCTTTCCTCGGCGGTGGCGGGGCGGCCGCTTCCCTGTATCCGATTGATGCGAAGGCTGCATTCGCCAGCCTTGACCGGATCAAGAAGAACGTCAACGTCTGGTGGACCAGTGGCGCCCAGACTTCCCAGATCCTGAAGAGCGGTGAGGTGGACATTTGCCCCACCTGGAATGCCCGGGCACAGGCGGCCATCGATGAAGGGGCGCCGGTGAAGATCATCTGGAATCAGGGTCTCTGGAGCACGGAAGGATTCTGCATTCTGAAAGGCACGCCAAAGGCCGACATCTGCCGCGAGTTCATCAAGTTCACGTGCGATGCAAAGCGCCAGGCAACGTACACGAAGATTCTGACTTACGGTCCCTCCAATCCGGACGCGTACAAGTTTATCGATCCGGTCCGGGCGAAAGCGCTGCCCACCCATCCCGACAACATTTCCAGGGCCATCCAGATCGACGCGAAATACTGGGGCAAGAGCAAGGACAAGCTGACGGAATCGTTCAATACCTGGTTGCTGGCCTGAGCAGAAGACGGTGGAAGGAAATGGAAGTCATGAATAGAAATATGCTTGAGCATCGTTCCGCAGTCGGCGGCATAGCGCGCGTGGCACGGATGAGCGAGCCGGTCATCCAAGGCGGCCAGAGCAGTGAAAAGCTCCGGATCGCCGGCCTGTCCAAGCGCTATGGCGAGACGTTCGCCCTGACCGCCACTGACCTGGTTGTGCAGCAAGGCGAATTCGTCACGCTGCTTGGCCCGTCGGGTTCGGGAAAAACGACGCTGCTGATGATGATTGCGGGGCTGACCCAGCCAACGAGCGGCGAAATCTGGATCGAGAAGAAGGACGCTACCTTCTCGCCGCCTCATCGCCGTGACATCGGCATGATGTTCCAGAGTTACGCGCTGTTCCCGCATATGACCGTGGCGGAGAACATCGGCTTTCCCCTGCGCATGCGCGGCATGAGTGCGGAGCAGATCCGGCAGGAAGTCGACGCCATCCTCGACCTGATCAAGCTTCCCGGCATCCATGGCCGCTTTCCGACCCAGCTCTCCGGTGGCCAGCAGCAACGAGTTGCGCTGGCGCGGGCGATTGTCCACAAGCCGTCGATCGTGCTGATGGATGAACCGCTGGCCGCGCTCGACAAAGCCCTGCGCTCCCATATGCAGACCGAGATTCGTCAACTGCAGAAGGCGCTGGGTATCACCGTTCTTTACGTCACCCATGACCAGGAAGAGGCGATGACGATGTCGGATCGCATCTGCCTGATGAACAATGCGGCGATCGAGCAAATCGGCTCGCCGGAAGACCTTTATTTCTCCCCGCGCACATTGTTTGCCGGCCAATTCCTGGGGGATTCGAATTGCGTCCGCGGCAAGCTCTCTGGCATCGACGCGGCCTCTGGCACGGGGACGCTGAGCCTCCCCTGCGGTATGACGCTTCGCGGGCGCGTCGCGGACTCTGCAAAGGTTGGCGCCTCGGCAGTTCTACTGGTCCGACCCGAATCCATCCGGGTCGGCGCTGACAAGGCCGATGCCAATGTCAACCAGATCTCGTGTGCCATTGAGGAATGCACGGTGATGGGTTCGCTTTCCCGCACGCGCATGAAGCTGGACGACGGTTCGACGATGGTTTCGGTTGGCCTGACCCAAGCCACAAAGCCGATAACGGGGGGCAGGAGCCAGATTGCATTCGACGCGCCAACCGCCATCATCTTCGGAGAGAAGCATGTCTAGCGCGGCCACCTTCCGTGGGCGCTGGACCGGCCCGGCCCTGGTCGCCCCCACACTGATCTTCCTGCTGGCTACGGTCTTCGTTCCCGTTGTGCTTTTGCTGAGCGCGTCATTGCTTGGCAATGACGGCTTCTCGTCCACCTCGTTCACGCGGCTGGTGCGCACGCCTGTCTACACCCAGGTGCTCATCCAGAGTCTCTATCTGTCGGCCGCCGCGGCAACCATTGCCGTTATCGCCGGCTTCCCCGTGGCCGCGGCCATCACGCGGGCGACACCCGGCTGGCGTCAATGGCTTTGGCTTGGCGTACTGCTCCCGTTCTGGACGAGCTTTCTGGTTCGCACCATTGCCTGGATCGTGATTCTTGGCCGGACCGGCGTGGTGAACAGCTCCCTCGTAAACATGGGGGTGATCAGCGAACCGATGGAGCTTCTGTATACAAACTTCAGCGTCGTCGTTGGCCTGGTTCACGTATTGCTGCCTCTCGCCATCCTGACCATGCTGCCGGTGTTCGAATCCATCGACAGACGGCTCCTTTCAGCCGCGCACACGCTCGGCGCGCAGCCAGGGGTGACATTCTTCACGGTCTACTTGCCGTTGAGCGCCCCCGGGGTGACTGCCGCATGGCTCTCGACCTTCATTTCCGCACTGGGTTTCTTTATTACACCGGCGCTGCTTGGCTCCCCCAAACAAACCATGATGGCCCAGCTCATCATCCAGCAAGTGCAGGAAATGCTCGATTGGGGCCTGGCAGCTGCACTAGCCGTCGTTACATTGCTGGCAACGCTCATCATCTACTGGCTCTATGACAAACTGGTAGGCCTGTCGACAATGACGGGCGACACATCGAATACCAAGGCCGGCAACCGCTCTGGCACGGGGTTCATTCGCAATGCCGCCTTCAGCGCATGCTGGGTTGCGGGCAAGGCCGTAGACCGGTTCATCGGACCCGCCGTCTCGCGTCGCCCGAAGGCCGATGGGGCGCAGGGCATCTCCAGGCCAATCGCGGTCGGCATCATCGTTGCCCTGAGCCTTCCGGTGCTGCTGTTGATTCCAGAGTCCTTCACCACGAGCGCCTTCATCGACTGGCCGCCCCAAGGATTCACGCTTCACTGGTACGAGGAGATCTTCGCGTCGCCGCTCTGGACCTCGGCAATCCAGCGCTCCCTGGGAGTCGCCGTGGGCACGGCGATTCTGGCAAGCGTCATCGGCATTCCGGCGGCGTTCGCCTTTGCCCAACAGAAGCTTCCGCTGCGCTCGCTGGTTCTCGGTGCAATCCTGGCGCCGATGATCCTGCCTCGCATCATCGTTGCCCTGGGCCTTTTCTACGTGCTTTCCCGTATCGGCTGGCTGGGCTCGTCGCTTGCCCTGGTTATCGGGCACACGGCACTGGCGGTTCCGTATGTGGTCATCACGGTATCGGCGGCACTGCGTTCCTATGACCGCCGGCTGGATGCGGCGGCCAGTATCTCCGGTGCCAATACGCTAACAAGGCTCCGGCTGATTACCCTTCCCATTATTGCGCCGGGAATCCTGTCCGCATTCATCTTTGCATTCGTCACCTCGTTTGACGACCTGACCCTGGCGCTGTTTGTCAGTGGCGGGATGTTTACGACGCTGCCGAAGCAGATGTGGGACGACGCCCTCCTGAAGGTCAGCCCGACCCTGGCGGCGGTATCCGTCCTGCTCTTTGCCGCCATCCTGATGGTGATGGCGATCTCCTACCTCCTTCGCCGCAAGTCGGCCAAACTCGCGAGCGCAGCATGACGAGCGATCCTGTACAAGACGACGTGGTCGTCATCGGCGCGGGCATCATCGGCGCAACCGCTGCCTACAACCTGGTTCAGCAAGGTCGGCGCGTGACCATCATTGACCGGCAGGCGCCTGGATATGGCTGCTCGTTCGGCAATGCCGGCGGACTGAGCCCGGGCATCAGCTTCCCGCTCGCCATGCCGGGCATCTACCGGCACATTCCGGAGTGGCTGGTGAATCCCGCGAGTCCGGTGACGGTATTGTGGAAGCACCTGCCGGCTGCGCTGCCCTGGCTGTTGAAGTTCCTGCACGAGGCAACCCCCGCCAGGTCACGCGTTGCAGCCGAAGGCGTGCGCAAGATGATGCGAAACTCCCTCGACGACTATGCGCCGATCATCGCGTTCGCCGGCGCGGAAGACCTGGTCCACCACGTGGGTCAGCTCTATCTTTACAGCACCGACGAGGGCTTTCAGGATGAGCAGCGTGCGCTGCGCACCCGGACCGAGCTCGGGATCGAACAGCGCGTCCTGAGCGCTCGGGAACTGAGGGAGTATGAGCCAGCCCTGTCGGACATCTTCAGGCATGCTATCTACTTCCCAGGCCACGGCCACTGCTCCAATCCACAGCAGTTCGTGGAGCGCATCGTCAGGGCATGCGTCAACAAGGGGGGCGCCCGGCTTGTCCAGCAAGATGTGATTGACCTCCGGCCAGGCAGCCATGGCGTTCGCGTACGCACCAGCGGCGGCGAACGTCTCGCCGGACAGGTTGTGATTGCGGCCGGCATCCATTCCAAGTCTCTGGTCCAGCCGCTCGGCTGGCGGGTTCCCCTGGAAAGTCACCGCGGATATCACCTGCAAGTGAGTGACACCGGCGTAGGTGTCTCGCGCAACGTCATGTGGGCAGAGCGGAAGACGCTCGTGACACCGATCAATGACGGCTTGCGTGTTGCCGGAACGGCCGAGATTGGCGGATTGCATGCCGCGCCGACCCGGAGCCGCTTTGATCAGCTCCTGGCGACGCTGCGGGAGGTTTACCCGGATGCCAGGACCGAGGATCGGAAGGAATGGATGGGCCACCGGCCTTGCACCCCTGATTCGCTCCCCGTCCTTGGCCCGCTGCCAGGCAACGAACGTATTATCTGTGCCTTTGGCCATGGCCACATCGGATTGACTGCCGCGTCGTTCACGGGGCGCGCGGTTGCACTCGCGGCGGCAAACAGCGTCATCAGTGAAACGTGGCGCGAGTTTTCCATCTCGCGCTTTGCGTAAGGAGCAGCAATGAATGCCATCGACCCTGCTTTGCTGGCTGAGACCGGAGATAACCGTCCGCTGCAGCGCCAGATTTTTGACGACATCAAGCGACGCGTCATCACTTGCGACTTGCTGCCGGGAGTCGAGGTCACGGAAAAGGCCCTGGCGGAAGCGTACGGCGTGACGAAAGCCCCGATCCGCAGCGCCCTCACACGCCTGACGGAGGCCGGCTGGCTGGTAAGTTCTCCACGCAAGGGGCACGTCGTGTCACCCCTGCTGTTGCGTGACGTGATTGAGATCTTCGATGCGCGTGAGCTCATCGAACCTGAAACGGCGCGCCTGGCTGCCGGCCAGATATCGAAAGCCACGCTGGAGCAGCTTAACGCGGCCTGCACGAAGGAATACGACCTTGACGACACGGACGCCAAGCGGGCGTTCCTGCTGGCCAATGCCGCGTTCCACGTAGGCATTGCCAGGGCCTGCGGCAATAGTCGCCTCGCCTTGATCCTGGAACAACTTCATGACCAAAGTCTGCGGGTGCTTTATCTGAGTATCAGTGCAAGCGACCGCTCGGCTTCGTGGCGACACGGGCACGAAGGCATGATTGACGTCCTGGTTTCCGGCGACGGCGACCTTGCGGCCAGCCGGACCCTCGCTGGCATCAAGCGCAGCCGTGAATCTGTCATGGACATTGTCAAACAGCGCAACGGCAAAATTTTTGTTTAAACCCTCCCAAACCCCAACACAGAAAATGAGCAACACCATCTCGCGCATCAACACCGGCGTTCGCCTGTCCGACGTCTCCATTCATAACGGCACGGTGTACCTCGCCGGCCAGGTACCCCGGAAGACCCTGGATCAAGGGATTGAAGCGCAAACCGCAGAGGTCCTGGCTACGATCGACAATCTGCTTGCCGAAGCCGGTTCGAGCAAGGAGCGAATCCTGTCCTGCCAGATTTTCCTTACCGACATCGCGGACATTGCAGGCATGAACAGCGTTTGGGACGAGTGGGTCGCCAAGGGCCAATGTCCCAGCCGGGCCACGGTCCAGGCACAGCTGGCAAATCCCGCCTGGCGCATTGAAATCGTCATCACCGCCGCTCAGGCCTGACCCAGGCCAGCCCGGCATCAGCAGCGCGACGTCCCGGCCGGGACGTCGCGCTGCCGCGCCAATCCACCATTAGCCCACCGCTAAGCCACCACAAAGCGGGGATCCAGCCTGGCCAACGCGAAGGCGCGCGTGTGGGTGACGAACGCCTTGAGCAATATCGACGGCGAACGCTGGGCCGAAAACAGCACGGAAAAGTCAGTGGTCAGCAACGGTTCGAACATCCGGAAGCAGACGCCAGTGCCCTTGTATTCGAGCGCGGTGATCGGGTCGATCAGGGCCACGCCCAGCCCCTCCTCCACGAACGCGCAAATGCTCCAGGACACCTGCGTCTCCACCTGCACCTTGCACTCGATGCCGTAGGAAGCGAACAGCGCATCGATCTGCAGCCGGGAGTCCAGCACGCGCGGATGGGAGACAAAGCGCTCCCCCGCGAGATCCTCGGGCCGGATCACCTCCTTGCCGGCAAGCCGGTGTCCCGCCGGGATGGCGCAGACCATCCGGGTCGAAAGCAGGCGCTCGCCGTGCGTGCTGGGGTGGTTCATCGACAGGATCGCAAAGCCCACGTCGCAGCGCTGCTCCGACACCATATTGACCACCGTGCGTGACGAATGCGGCAGCATGGTGATGTGGGTCTGGGGGTGATCCTGCATGAACGCGGCGATCGCCCGCGGCAGAAAGGACAGCGCCAGCGCCGGTGCGGCGGCAATCTGCAGCGACCCGCGCTGCATGTCGCGGATCTCCAGGGCCGTCTGCGCAATCCGGTCGATCCCCACCAGCGAGCGCTGCACCTCCTCGAACAGCGCCTGCGCCTCGGCGGTGGGATGGAGCCGGCCGCGCAACCGCTCGAACAGGGCAAACCCTACCGCCTCTTCCAGATCCGCGATCAGGCGCGTGGTGGCTGGCTGCGAGATGTGCAGCATCTCGGCGGCGCGCGTGACGGTCTGGCAGAGCATCACGGCCCGGAAGGCTTCGAGCTGGCGGATTTTCATGCGGCAAGTCTATAACATGCCATTATGGATGTGCCAAAAAAAAGAATTTTTCACGGCCGCTCCATCCTCCTAATCTATCCCAACGCCGCATAGTTCCTGAGCATAGTCGTTATGGTGCAGGGATAACCCTAATGCATGGATGTGGTGATCGACTTGCATTTTATTGGTGCATACCACGGAGGAAAGCATGAAGCAGCAAGTTCTGGCCGCGGCAGTGGTCGCGTTATGCAGTGCGTCAGCGGCGATGGCCCAGCAGCCGACCCTCTACGTCGGTTCGTACGGCGGCTCCACCGAAAAGGCGTTCAAGGAAAAGATCATTCCCGCCTTCGAGGCCAGGCATAAGGTCAAGGTGGTCTACGTGGCCGGCAACTCCACCGACACACTGGCCAAGCTGCAGGCACAGAAAGCCAAGCAGGAACTCGACGTGGTGCTGCTGGATGACGGCCCGATGTACCAGGCCGTGCAGTTCGGCTTCTGCGACACCATCAAGGACGCGCCGATCTACAAGGACCTCTACCCGATCGCGAAAATCGGCGGCAACAAGGCCACCGGCATCGGCGTGGTGGCAACCGGCCTGGTCTACAACACCGAAGCGTTCAGGAAGACGGGCCTGCCGAAGCCCGATTCCTGGGAAGCTCTGACCGACAAGAAATTCCGCCAGAAGGTCGCCATCCCGCCGATCAGCAACACCTATGGGCTGCAGACGCTGATGGTGTTCGCCAAGCTGCGCAAGGGCAGCGACCAGAACATCGACCCCGGTTTCAGCGCGCTGGCCAGGGAGGTCGGCCCCAATGTGCTGGCGTGGGAGCCGTCGCCGGGCAAGATGACCGAGCTGTTCCAGAACGGCGATGTCACGCTGGCCGTGTGGGGCAGCGGGCGCGCGCAAAGCCTGAAGGACACCGGCTTTCCGGTGGAATTCGTCTATCCGAAGGAAGGCGCCCCGGCGCTGCTGACCGCCGCGTGCCCGGTGGTGCAGAGCGATGTGCCCGAAGCCTCCCAGGCCTTCGTGCAATACCTGCTCACGCCGGAAGTCCAGGCCATCCTGGCGGACAGCCAGGGCTGGGGGCCGGTCAATGGCAAGGCCAAACTCGAGCCGAAGGTGGCCGCCAAGGTGCCGTATGGCCAGGCGCAGGTCGACAAGCTGCTGCCCACCAACTGGACCCTGGTCAACGAAAAGCGCGCCGAGTGGACCAACCGCTGGAACCGGACGGTGGAACGCTAGTCCGGCCATCCTCCCGCCCCTCGACACCGTCAACATGACCGCCCCTGCATAACCATGAGCTTCCTTACACTGAGCGGCCTCGCGAAATCCTTTGGCAGCTTTCATGCCGTCGAAGACCTGAGCCTCGAAGTCCGGCGCGGCGAATTCCTGTCGCTGCTGGGCCCGTCCGGCTGCGGCAAGACCACCACGCTGCAGATGATTGCCGGCTTTGTCGACCCAACGCGCGGGCGCATCGTGCTCGACGGGCGCGATATCACCGCGCTGCGCCCGGAAAAGCGCGGCATGGGCGTGGTGTTCCAGAGCTACGCGCTGTTTCCGCACATGACCGTGGCCGGCAATATCGGCTTCGGGCTGGAAATGCGCGGCGTGGCGGCGGCGGAGCGCGCCTGCAGGATCGACGAGGCGCTCCAGCTGGTGCGCCTGGGCGGCCTCGGCAAGCGCTTTCCGAAAGAGCTATCGGGCGGCCAGCGCCAGCGCGTGGCCATTGCCCGGGCGCTGGCGATCCGTCCCGAGGTGCTGCTGCTCGACGAGCCGATGTCGAACCTCGACGCCAAGCTGCGCGAGGACATGCACATCGAGCTGCGCGCGATCCAGCGCCACCTCGGCATCACCACCATCCTGGTCACGCACGACCAGGTCGAGGCGATGACGATGAGCGACCGCATCGCGGTGATGCATGGCGGGCGCATCGTCCAGCTTGCCACGCCGTTCGAGGCCTATGAGCGCCCGCAGTCGGCGTTCGCGTCGGGATTCCTGGGCAAGACCAACAGTATCCCGGGCGTGGTCGAACAGACCAATCCGCGTTGCTGCGAAGTGCGCCTGGGCGAAACGCTTGCGCACGTGCCGCATGAAGGCCGCCAGGTCGGGCGCGACGTGCACGTCTACGTCCGCCCCGAGAAGATCCGGCTCGGCCGGGCCGGCGACGGCGGCATTCCCGGCACGGTGCAGGCACGCCTGTTCCTCGGCAACCACTGGATGCTCGAGGTCGACAGCGCGCTGGGCCGGCTGCGCGTCAGCCAGCCCAACCTTGGCGAGGCGCCACCCGCGGAAGGCGCCGCGGTCAGCGTGCTCTGGCAAGACCAGGACCTACGCGTGCTGGCATCGGAGTCGAAGCATGGCTGATACCGCAAGCCCCAACCTGGCCGGCGCGCCCGTGTCGGCGCCACGCCCGGCCGGCCAGCCGTTCGCCGGCGCCGCACCGTGGCTGCTGTGCGGCCCCGCCCTGCTGCTGTTCTGCGCGATGCTGCTGGTCCCGCTGGCACTCACGGCGCTGCTGTCGTTCCACGCGTTCGACGGCACGCGCGGCGTGCTGCCGGAGATGACGGCTGCCAACTACCTGGAAATCCTCGGCGACAGCTATTACCACGAGATCTTCCTGCGCACGGCGGGCATGGCGCTGGCGGTGACGGTGCTGTCCATCGTGTTCGGCGTGCCCGAGACCATCATCCTGTCGCGCATGCGCAGCCCGTGGCGCGGGCTGTTCCTGATCGTCATCCTGGGTCCGCTGCTGATCTCGGTGGTGGTGCGCACGCTGGGCTGGGCCATCCTGATGGGCAACAACGGGCTGATCAATGAGGCACTGCAATGGCTGGGCATTGTCGACGCGCCGCTGAAGCTCGTCTTCACGCAGACCGGCGTCATTGTCGCGCTGACCCACGTGATGATGCCGTTCATGGTGATTTCGGTGTGGGCGTCGCTGCAGAAACTCGACCCGCAGGTGGAACAGGCCGGCCAGGCATTCGGTGCCTCGCCGTTCACGGTGTTCCGCCGCGTGGTCCTGCCGCAGATCCTGCCCGGCATCCTGTCGGGCAGCATCATCGTCTTCGCGCTGTCGGCATCGGCCTTTGCCACCCCGGCCATCCTCGGCGGCCGCCGGCTCAAGGTGGTGGCCACCGCCGCCTACGACGAATTCCTGAACACGCTGAACTGGCCGCTGGGCGCATCGATCGCGGTGCTGCTGCTGGTGGCCAACGTGATCGTCATCGTCGGCTGCAACCGGCTGGTGGAGCGCCGCTTCCGCCAAGTCTTCGACGCATAAGGAGCCGACGCCATGCGCAAGAATGGTCCGCTTTCCCTGCTGTTCCACGCCCTGTTCATCGTCTTCATGGTGGCGCCGCTGCTGATGGTGGTGGCCGTGTCCTTCACCGGCAAGGGCTATATCTCCATGCCCACCGACGGCTTCTCGCTGCGCTGGTTCCGCGCCATTGCCGATGCGCACGAGATCGTCGACGCCTTCTGGCTGTCGCTGACGCTCGGCCTGTCCAGCGCCACCATCGCGGTGGCGCTGGCGGTGCCCGCCGCGCTGGCGCTGGTCCGCCATCGCTTTCCCGGCCGTGGCGCGCTGATGGCCTTCTTCCTGTCGCCGCTGATGATCCCGCATGTGGTGCTGGGCGTGGCCTTCCTGCGCTTCTTTACCACGCTGGGCGCGACCGGCTCGTTCTTCTGGCTGGCGCTCACGCACGTGGTGGTGGTCATGCCCTATGCGCTGCGGCTGGTGCTGGCTGCGGCCACGGGCCTGGACCGCGATGCCGAGCGCGCGGCGCTCTCGCTCGGCGCCAGCCGCTTCACGGCATTTCGCCGCGTGGTGCTGCCGCTGATCCTGCCCGGCGTGGTTGGCGGCTGGATGCTCGCCTTTATCCAGAGCTTCGACGAGCTGACCATGACCGTATTCGTGGCCACGCCCGGCACCACCACGCTGCCAGTGGCGATGTACAACCAGATCGCGCAGACTATCGATCCGCTGGTCGCTTCGGTATCCACGGTGCTGATCGTCGGCACGCTCGTGCTGATGGTGCTGCTGGACCGTATCGTCGGCCTCGACCGCGTGCTGATCGGCAAGAACTGAACCCCCGACTGACATGACTACATCCGATCTCATCGTGATTGGCGGCGGCCTGGTTGGCACTGCCATCGCCTACGGCGCGGCCAGGCAAGGCGCGCGTGTCACCGTGCTCGACGAGGGCGACGATGCCCTGCGCGCCTCGCGCGGCAATTTCGGCCTGGTATGGGTCCAGGGCAAGGGCTTCGGCATGGCGCCCTACGCGCGCTGGACGCTGGGCTCGGCGCGCCTGTGGCCGCAGCTGCGCGATGCGCTGCGCGACGAAACCGGCATCGACGTCTGCCTCAGGCAGCCCGGCGGCTTCCACCTGTGTTTTTCCGAGCAGGAGATCGAAGAGCGCCGGCAACGCCTTCAGGGCATCCAGGACGCTCTGGACGGCGACTATCCGTTCGAGATGCTCGACCACCGCGAGGTGGCGCAGCGGCTACCCGGCGTCGGGCCGGCCGTGGCCGGTGCCAGCTATACGCCGATGGACGGGCACACCAATCCGCTCAAGCTGCTGCGCGCGCTGCATGCCGCCTGCCAGGCGCGCGGCGTCCGCATCGTCGGCCGGCATGGCGCGCAATCGATCACGCCCGAGGCGGGCGGCTTCACCGTCCATGCGGGCGAAGGTGGCAAGGCGCGCTTTGCCGCACCACGCGTCGTGCTGGCCGCCGGCCTCGGCAACCGCGAGCTTGCGGCGCAGGTTGGCCTGCATGCGCCGGTGGCGCCGAACCGCGGCCAGGTCCTGATCGGCGAACGCGCCACGCCCTTCCTCGATTTCCCGACCACCTACGTGCGCCAGACCGACGAAGGCACGATCCAGCTGGGCGACTCGATGGAAGACGTCGGCTTCGACGACGGCACCACCGCCGACGTGCTCGCCCAGATTGCCCGGCGCGGCGTGCGCAGTTTCCCCGCGCTGGCCGGCCTCAAGCTGGTGCGGGCCTGGGGTGCGCTGCGCGTGATGAGCCCGGACGGCTTCCCGATCTACCAGGAGAGCCAGGCCTGTCCGGGCGCCTTTGTCACCACGTGCCATAGCGGCGTCACGCTGGCCGCCTCGCATGCGCTGCGGGTCGCACCCTGGGTGGCGGGCGGCGAGCGCCCGCACGGTATCGACGTGTTCGCCGGCGACCGCTTCCTGAACTCCAACCAGACCTTCCACCATGCCCACTGATCGCTTGTTCAAACGGATGGCCGCCCCCGGCGGCAATGCCGGCAGCAGCGCCGGCGCCGATACGGTCGCCATCGAATTCAACGGCGCGCCGCTGCGGGTGCCGGCCCGGTGCAGCGTTGCCGCGGCGCTGCTGGCCAGCGGCGTGACCCGCTTCCGCAATTCGCCGGTCAGCGGCGAGCCGCGCGCACCGTACTGCATGATGGGCGTCTGCTTCGAATGCCTGATGGAAATCGACGGGCAACCGAGCCGGCAAAGCTGCCTGGTGACCGTCAGCGAAGGCATGCGCGTGCGCACCCAGGATGGCGCGCGCACCCTGCCGTTGCCGCCCGCCGTGCCCGCTGCCCGTGCCCCGGAGGTGGAACATGGCTGACCTCGAGGTGGACATCGCCATCGTCGGCGCCGGCCCGGCCGGCATGGCTGCCGCGGTGGCCGCCGCCGCTACCGGCGCGCGCGTGGCCCTGCTCGATGAGCAGGAAGCCTGTGGCGGCCAGATCTATCGCAGCATCCAGAGCGCCCCGCCGGAGCGACTGCGTATCCTGGGCCCCGACTACGCGGCCGGCCGCGCGCTGGCAGACCGATTTGCCGCCAGCAGCGCGCAGCACATCACCGGCGCAGCGGTGTGGCAGGTCACGCGCGAGCACACGGTGCATTACCTGCGCAACGGCAGCGTGGCCAGCCTGCAGGCCCGGCAGGTGATCCTGTGCACTGGCGCCATGGAACGCCCCTTCCCGATCCCGGGCTGGACACTGCCCGGTGTGCTGACTGCCGGCGCCGCGCAGATCCTGCTCAAGAGCGCCGACGTGGTGCCTGCCGAACCGGTGGTGCTGGCCGGCTGCGGCCCGCTGCTGTACCTGCTGGGCTGGCAATATGTGCGGGCCGGGGTGCCGATCCGCGCCATCGTCGACACCACCGATGGCGCCGACTACAAGCGCGCGCTGGCCCACCTGGGCGGCGCGCTGGCCGGCTGGCGCTACCTGAAAAAGGGCCTGGCGCTGATGCGCGCCCTGAAGCGCGGCGGCGTGCCGTTCTACAAAGGGGCGTCGGCCTTGTCGATCGAGGGCGACGACGCGGTGCGGGCCCTCCACTTCACCAGCCGCGGGCAGGCCCACCGCCTTGCCACCAATGCGGTGCTGCTGCACCAGGGCGTGGTGCCCAACACCCAGTTCAGCTGGGCGCTGCGCGCGGCGCACCGCTGGGACGACACGCAGCTGTGCTGGCAGCCGGTGGTGGACGAATGGGGCACGCTCGACGTGCCCGGCATCTTCGTGGCGGGCGATGGCCGCGGCATTGGCGGCGCCGTGGCCGCCGCGCTGCAGGGCGAGCTGGCCGGCCTGGCGGCCTCCCACAACGTGGGCAAGCTCGGCGCCCCACAACGGGACCGCCTGGCCGTGCCGCTGCGCGCCGCGCTGCGCTCGCACCTGGGCATCCGGCCATTCCTCGACGCGCTGTACCGCCCCAAGCCGGCCAACCGAGTGCCGGCCGACGATGTGGTCGTATGCCGCTGCGAGGAAGTGACCGCCGGCGATATCCGCGGCTTCGTCGCGCTGGGCTGCAGCGGCCCCAACCAGGCCAAGTCTTTCGGGCGCTGCGGCATGGGGCCTTGCCAGGGGCGCCAATGCGGGCTGACGGTGACCGAGGTCATCGCCGACGCGCGTGGCGTGCCGCCGCAGGAGGTCGGCTACTACCGCATCCGGCCGCCGATCAAGCCGGTCACGCTCGGAGAACTGGCCAGTGAAGCCTGATCGCGGTGCCGATGCCGACGTGATCGTCATCGGCGGCGGCTTGCATGGCACCTCGAGCGCGCTCCATCTCGTGCGCAAGGGGCTGCGCGTCACGCTGCTCGAAGCCGAGTATTGCGGCCGGCACGCGTCCGGCGTCAATGCCGGCGGCGTGCGCACCCTGGGCCGCCACCTCGCCGAGATTCCGCTGGCGCTGGCCTCGCGCGAGCTCTGGCATCGCCTTGGCGAACTCACCGGCGACGACGCCGGCTTCGTCCCCAGCGGCCAGCTGAAGGTGGCGGAAACCGATGCCGAGCTCGACACGCTGCGCCAGCGCGTGACCCGGCTCGAAGCCCTCGGCTTTACGCACGAAAGGCTTGTCGACGGACACGCGGTGCGGGAGCTGGTCCCGTCCATCGCGCCGCATGTCACCGGCGCCATCTGGGCGTGCCGCGACGGGCACGCGTTGCCCTATCGTGCCGTCATGGCGTTCCGCCGGGCCGCGCAAGCGGCAGGCGTGGTGGTGCACGAAGCCACGCCGGCGGGACGCCTGGAACAGGCCGGCGGCCGCTGGCATGTGCATACGCCGCGGGGCGTGTTCCGCGCCGAACGCCTTGTCAACACGGCGGGCGCCTGGGCCGGGGAATTCGCGGCACAGCTCGGCGAACCCGTGCCGCTCGAGGCCGGCGGACTGATGCTGATGATCACGCACCGCGTGGCCCCGTTCGTGAAGCCTGTGCTCGGCGCCACCGGGCGTGCGCTCTCGTTCAAGCAGTTCGACAACGGCACCGTGCTGATCGGCGGCGGCTTGCGCTGCCCTGCCGATGCGCAGGCACGTCATGGCGAAGTCGACATGCTCAGGCTCGGCACCAGCGCGCGGACGGTGACGGCGCTGTTCCCGCACCTTGGCCCGCTTGGCATCAACCGCGCATGGGCCGGCGTCGAGGCCTTCATGCCCGACCAGATTCCGGTCATCGGCCCCAGCCAGTCCGCTCCAGGCGTGGTGCATGCCTTTGGCTTCTCCGCGCACGGCTTCGAACTCGGCCCCATCGTCGGCCAGATCGTCGCCGAACTCATCACCGAGCAACGCTCCACCCTGCCGATCGATGCCTTTGCCATCGGCCGCTTCGGCAAGCCCCGCAGTGCCCTGGCCGGCGCACTACGGGAGCAGGTTCCAGCCGGCCGCTCCACCCTTCATTCTTCTTCGAGGTCATACGGATGAGCAATATCCAGCGCTTCCAGTCCACCAAACGTCTTTCCCGTCTCGTCGTGCACAGCGGCGTGGTCTACGTGGCCGGTGTCACGGCCAGCGACATCTCCGGGGATATCGGCGCCCAGACGCGCGATGTCCTGGAAAAGATCGAGGGCTACCTCGCCACCGTCGGCAGCGACAAGACCAGGCTGCTGTCCGCGCAGATCTGGCTCAAGGATATCGACAAGGACTTTGCCGGCATGAACGCCGCCTGGGAAGCCTGGATTCCCGAGGACGCCGTGCCGACGCGCGCAACCTGCGAGGCCAAGCTCGCACGTCCCGAATTGCTGGTGGAAATCATCGTGACGGCCGCGGTCTGACGCTGGGCGCTGCCATCAAACGCGCATGAAGTCCGGCCGATTTGAACTGCACGCCAACAGCCGGTGTCCGGCTGTTGGCGTGCAGTTCACGGGCGCTGGCGGACCAGCGGCTCGTTACCGGAGCCGCAGCCGGAGCCGGTTCCGCTCACGCCTTCTGCTCATAGCGCTGCATCACCTCGTACCAGATTTCACTCACTTTCATTGCGACCTCGTCGGCCGTCGGAAACGCTTCGGCGAGGAGCACGTCATTGGCCACGAAACGCTCGCGCAGGACTTCGATCGTCATCGTGATCAGCATGCGGATCGTGCCGGCATATTCGATGCGCTCGGCGCCAATGAATTCGCGGCCACGCCGACGCCCCGATACATGCACGATCTTCATCGCCCACTGCGCGTTACGTTGTTCGCGCACCTTGCGCAAGGCGCTGTTGCGATGAATGGCCGCGAACAGGTTCGCGTTCGCCGCGTAGGCGCGCGCGTACCACATATTGGCTTCGACAATGGCATCGAAGGTCGACAGTTCGCGCGAGCTGCTGACGCGGCTGCCCTCGATGTACTCGAAGAACAGGTCGAGCACTTCGAAGATGCAGTCGTCGATGTCCTTGAAGTGGTTGTAGAAGGTGCTGCGCGCCAGCCCGGATTGCGAGAGGACGACTTCTACCGTGGGATTCTCCGCGGGATTATCCTGGAGGCAACGCGCCGCGATCGTCATGAATACATAGCGGGTACGCTCGCGCTTCGACAACGACCGATCCAGGGACTTGCGCCCCAGCATCTCTTCGAATCTCAGTGACGATGGTACGTCGCCCGCCCCGGCAAGCGAGTCTGCCGTCATCGACTTCCCCTCTCTCACATGTCAAGTCAGCGATTCTAACAAAGGCGGTCCTATGCCCCGCCCGCTTGGCCTATTGGCCGGTAAACGCCGGTGCACGACGTTCAACAAAATGCGCGACACCTTCACGGAAGTCATCGCTTCCGAGGCTTTTCACCATCTCGTCGTTGGCCAGGCGCACCGCTTCGGCCAGGGCCTGGAAAGGGGCCTCCCAGAGCTGCCGCTTCATCACGCGTAGCGAGCGCGGCGACACGTCGCGACCGAGCCGCATCGCGAAGGCATGTGCGCTGGCGCGGAAATCAGTGGCATCCGACAACTGGTGCACCAGCCCCATACGCAACGCCTCGTCCGCTTCCACCCTGCGCGACGTCATCAGCAGATCGGTCGCATGCGCGGCGCCGACGATCCTCGGCAGGATCCACGCCACGCCATGCTCGGCGACCAGCCCCCGCTTTGCGAATGCCGTCGTGAATACCGCCGAACGCGATGCGAGCCGAAAGTCGCTGTAAAGCGCGAGCACAAGCCCCAGGCCAGCGGCCGCACCGTTGACGGCGCTGATGATGGGCTTGCTGCAGGCGGGAAAGTAGGAATAGCGCGTCTGGTAGTCCGCCCGCCGGTTCATGTCGAACGTCCGCATGTGGCGCCGCGAGCGGATATCCTCGGGCGGCAAGCCTTCCAGCTGGGAAATGTCCATGCCGGCACAAAATGCCCGGCCCGCGCCAGTGACAAGGATGGTCCGCACCTCCGGGTCGGCATCGGCGTCGGCAATCGCCTGGTACAACTCCGCCTCCAGCCTGAACGTCAGCGCATTGAGCTGGTCCGGCCGATTGAGCTCGATCGTGGCAACGGCGTCCTGTACGACGTAGTTCAACTCTGTGTAGTCCATGTCGTGGCTTCCTCAGCTTGCGCCGACCAGGTTCCCGATGTGGTCGGCAGGTAATTGATATGAAACGGTATCGACAAACTCATGCAGGCCGTGCAGGCCGTTTTCCCGCCCGATGCCCGAGTCGCCGAAGCCGCCGAACGGTGCGTCGGGATTGAACGGCGCGCCGTTCACGTCGATCTGTCCCGCGCGCAACCGGCGTGCTACCGACCATGCGGCGTCGGGCATTGGCCCCCATACGCTGGCGGCGAGCCCGTAACGCGTGCCGTTGGCGATCTCCACGGCCTCGTCAACGTTGTCGTAGGCCAGCAGCACCAGCACCGGCCCAAACACTTCTTGCTGTGCGACCGGCATCGACGGATCCACATTGCCCAGCACTGTCGGCGCGAAGAAATAGCCGTGCGACGGCACCGGCAGCGCGTCGGGCCCACCTGCGACGACCGTCGCGCCATCCGCCAGTGCAGCGTCGACGAGGGACCGCACCCGCGCCAACTGGGACATCGAAGCCAGCGGGCCAAGCCGCGTCGCAGGATCCGAAGGGTCGCCCATGACGTAGGTCCTGACCTGTTCGCGCAGCATGGCAACGACTTCCGCGTAGCGTTCACGTGGCACGAGGAGCCGGCTCAGCGCCGAGCAGGTCTGACCGGAATTGAGCAGGCAATTAGCTAACGTGGCCTTGACTGCCGTTGCCAGGTCCGCATCCGGCAGGATCAGTGCGGCAGACTTTCCACCCAATTCCAAAGCGACGCGCTTGAGCTGTGCCCCCGCATCGGCGGCAATCCTGCGCCCCACCGAGGTAGAGCCGGTGAACGAGACCATGTCGATATCCGGGTGCCCGGCGAGCGCCGCGCCCACATTTTCACCGCGACCGTTGACAAGATTGAAAACCCCTGCCGGCAGCCCCGCCGACGCTACCGCATCGGCCAAAATGAGCCCGCTCGCGGGCGCCACTTCCGAAGGCTTGACGACCACGGTGCAGCCCGCGGCGAGCGCGCAAGCCACCTTGGCCGTGAGCTGATGCAGCGGATAGTTCCACGGTGTGATGCACGCCACCACGCCAGCCGGCAGCCGTTCTACGATCGAATGACCGATTCGCTCTGGCCGTGCCAGCGTCTCAGCCAGTTCCGCCTGGCGCCGCCACGCCCGGATGGGTACGTCGACCTGGATGCGCCGGCTCAGCTTGCCGGGCATGCCAACTTCGCGCGTGATGGCTTGCGCGAGTTCATCGGCGCGTTCGGCCAGCGCTTCGGCGATGCGCACAAGCGCGTTCGCTCGTACTTCGACCGGCGTCTGCGCCCAGGAACGCCCCGCGCTGCGCGCGCTCGCTACCGCAACATCGACGTCAGCACGCGAGCTGGCGCGCAACCTCGCATACACCGCTTCCGTATAGCTGTCGACGAGATCGATTTCCTCCGATCCCCCCGATTCAAACCACGCTCCAGCGGCGTAGGTATGGCAATGCTTCATCTCATGATCCCCGATGGCGCCCGCTAGGGGCCGTGCGAAATGGTTCAGGCAAAAAAGGGCTCAGGCGAAATGACACGCGACCCGCTGCGGCGCTCCCGAGCGCTGGATCAATGCGGGCACCGAACGCGCGCACTCGTCGCTCGCCATCCAGCAGCGCGTGCGGAAGCGGCAACCGGACGGCGGATCGGTCGGGCTCGGCAGATCGCCGGTCAGCACGCGCGGCTTGCGGGCGCGCTCGGCGTGAGGATCGGGAACGTTCGCGCTGTCGACCAGCGCCTGCGTATAGGGGTGACGCGGCGACTGCAGGACGTCGGCGGCGACGCCTGACTCGACGATGCGGCCCATGTACATCACCACGATGTCGTGCGAAACGTTTGCGACCACCGCCAGGTCGTGGGACACGAACACATACGACACCTTGAGTTCGTCCTGCAGTTCACGCAACAGGTTGACGACCTGCGCCTGGACGGATACATCAAGCGCCGACACCGGCTCGTCGCAGACCACCACGCGCGCGGGCCGCACCAGGGCGCGCGCGATGCCCACCCGCTGCAGCTGCCCGCCCGACAGCGAGTATGGGTAGCGCGACGCATGGCCGGCGTTCAGCCCGACGCGTTCGAGCATCGCGGCCGCGCGTGCGGTGCGCTCGCTTTTCGGCAGGTGCGCCTCGTGGATGTCGAGCGGCTCGCGCACGATCTCGCCAATGGTCAGCCGCGGGTTGAGCGCCGTATAGGGCGACTGGAACACCATCTGCACATCGCGCATGACCTCGCGCCAGCGCTCGCCTCGCAGAGTGGTGATGTCGATGCCGTCCACGTACAGGCTGCCCTCGGACGGCGGCAGGATACCGACCAGCATGCGCGACAGCGTCGACTTGCCGCAGCCCGATTCGCCAACGATGCCAAGCGTCCTCCCTGGCGCGAGCGACAGCGTCACGTCGTCGACCGCATCGAGCGTGAGCGGCTTTGCCGGCCACGGCTGCGGGATGCGGAAGCGCCGTCCGAGGCCGCTTGTGCACAGCACCGGCGTGTCGTCGTTGGAAGGCTTCACCTTCGGGAAATCATGCACGTTCTGCATATGGAACCTCGCCCGGTGGGATTCGGCACTGCGACGTTCGCCCGCCGGCAAACCGGATCGGCTGTGGCAGCTCGCTGGCGCAGGCGGCCACGGCCATCGGGCAGCGGGGATGGAAGGGGCAGCCCGGCGGCATTGCCTGCGGCGCCGGCGGCGCGCCGGAAATCGCGCGCAGCGCCAAGCCAGGCTGGTCGAGCCGCGGAATCGCCTTGAGCAGCGCACGCGTGTAGGGATGAGCAGGCGCGTCGAACACTTCGACCACGGGACCGGTCTCGACCGCCCGTCCCGCGTACATCACCAGCATCCGGTCCGCCATGCGCGCGACCACGCCCATGTCGTGCGTCACGATGAGGACGGCCATGCCGAGTTCGCGCTTCAGGCGCATCAGCAACTGCAGGATCTGCGCCTTGATGGTCGCGTCCAGCGCGGTGGTCGGCTCGTCGGCGATCAGGATGTCGGGCTCGAGCGCCAGCGCCATCGCGATCAGCGCGCGCTGGCGCATGCCGCCCGAGAACTCATGCGGATAGTGATGCACGCGCTCGTCGGGCGAAGGGATGCCGGTCAGCTTCAGCAACTCGACCGCACGCCGCATCGCCGCGCCGTACCCAAGGCCGCGATGCACCATCAGCGTCTCGGCGATCTGGAAGCCGACTGTCGTGCACGGATTGAGCGCAGCGAGGGCATCCTGGCTGATCAGTGCCATCCGTTCGCCGCACAGGCGCCGGCGCGCGGCCGGCGCAAGATTATGGATGGGCTGCCCGCAAAGCGAGATGCGCCCGCTGGTGTGCGTGGTGCCAGGCAAGAGGCCCATCACCGCCTGCGCCATCGTCGACTTGCCGGAGCCCGATTCACCGATGACCGCGAACACCTCGCCGCGCGCGACCGTGAAGGACAGGTCGCGCACCACCCGCACGTCGTCCGTGCGGGTGCGGAACGACACGTCCAGGTCGGCAACCTCGAGCACCGGCGCATCGGACGGTTCACGTAGCGTGGACACGGTCATTTCGCCGAAACCTTGACCGTGGCCAGGTCGAAATTGTCACCGAAGCGGGCATCCCACTGCAGCCGCTTCGAGAAGCCGTAGATCGATGCGGCCTGCCACACCGCAGCGACGTAGTAGCGGTCGTTCACGAGCTTCTGCGCGGCCTTCCAGTCCTCGGTACGCTTCGCATCGTCCATCTGGCTCCCCGCCTGCGCGGCCAGCCGGTCAAACTCGGGATCGTTGGTCACGCTGAGTGGCGAGACCGAATTGAGGAACGAGTTGATCTTGCTCGCATCGCCTTCGCCGAAGTCCCAGCCGATGATGTAGAAGGGGCCGCCGCTCTTCGTCTGCATCAGGCTGATCAGACGCCCCCACTCCATTACCTGGGGCTGGATCTTGAACCCGGTCGAGTTGAGCTGCGCGTTGATCGCCTGATAGATATCGCGGTCATTCACATAGCGCCCGTCTGACGTATAGGTCTTCAGCTCAATGGGTTTGCCCCCGAGCACCGCCTTCGCCGCCTTGCGGTCAGTCTGGTATGGCTTGATCGACTTGTCATACTGCACGACAGTCGGCGCCATCGGCACCGCCAGGACGCGGCCGTATTTGCCCAGCAGGTGCGTGACGATGTTGTTGATGTCCAGCGATTCGGCAAAGGCCTTGCGCACCTTGATGTCGTTGAACGGTGGCTTGCGCGAGTCGAGCAGCAGGGTGTGCACCAGGCCGTCCATACTGGTGATGACCTTGGTGTTCTGCGCCTTCTCGATGCGATCGACATCGGCAATCGGCACGCGCTGGATGATATCCACCTCGCCCTGCAGCAGCGCGTTCACACGCGTTCCGTTTTCGGGAATGAACGTGTAGCGTCCGCTGGTCGCATCCGGCTTCTGGCCCCAGTAGCCGGGGTTGCGCTCGAGCGTCAGCGAGGTGCCCCTGCGCCATTCGGCCAGCTTGTACGGGCCGGAGCCCATTGGCTTGTCATTGACTTCCTGCTGGCTGTGTGATTCGAAATAGTGCTTCGGTACGATGAACACGCGGCCACTGCCGCCGATCGGCTGCATGCGACGCGGCAACAGCGGATCCGGCGTCTTGGTCCGGATCTGCACCGTGGCCGGATCGACGATGATCACCTCGGCAACCGACGCGAGCTGCGGCGCGTGCAGTGAGTTCGTCGCCGGATTGAGGATGCGGTCGATCGAATACTTGACGTCATCCGCGGTCAGCGGCTTGCCATCCTGGAACCTGACGTCGCTGCGCAGCTTGAATTCCCACAACGTCGGCTCCTTGAGCGCGTAGGACGTTGCCAGGTTGGGCAGCAGCTTGCCGGTCTTGGGATCCAGCACCAGCAGCGTGTCGTAGATCTGGCTGATGATCGCCAGGTCGGGACCATTGGCGGTGCGTGCCGGATCGAGTTGGTCGATACCGCCCGACAGCGCGATGCGCACGTCCGTGCCTGCCGCGTACGCAGGTGGCGTGGTGGCCAGGCCGGCCGATATGGCCAGCGCCAGCCCAAGCGTACGGCAGGCGCGCAGCGCTGCCCTGCGCATGGCTGTCGTTTCGACAAAGTCTCCCGTTTTCATGACCTTCTCCTTGGAGGTGAACAGCTTGGTTGGCGGAGCGGACCCGGCGTCTTCAGCGCCGGTTGACTTTCGGATCGGATATGTCGCGCACCTGCTCGCCAAGCACGTTGATCGACAGTACGAGCAGGAAAATGCAGGAGCCCGGGAACACGGTGAGCCACCAGGCGGTCTCCATATAGTCACGGCCTTCGCTCAGCATGCGCCCCCAGGTCGGCGAATCGGTCGGTACGCCAAGGCCGACGAAGCTCAGCCCGCTCTCCATGACGATGGCGGTGCCGAAGGCGAAGGTCGCGAGCACCAGCACGTTGGGCAGCACGTTGGGCAGGATGTGCCGGAACAGCACGCGCCAGATGCTGCCGCGCATGACCAGCACCGCTTCGACGTATTCGAGCTGCCGGATCTGGTTGGTGTCCGAGTAGGTGACGCGGGCGAAGCGCACCCAGGTGCCGAGCCCGATCACCGCGATCACCAGCGGCACGCTCGGGCTCAGGATGCCGACGATCGTGATGGCCAGCAGGAAGAACGGAAACGACAGCTGGATGTTCGACAGGTACAGCAGCAGCACCGCGAAGCGCCCGCCGCGGTAGCCGGCCAGGATGCCCGCGCCAATCCCGGCCACGGCCGCCAGCGAGACCGCGCAAACCGACACGAACAGCGCGGGCCACGCACCCATCACCAGCAACGACAGCACGTCGCGGCCGAGCGCGTCGGTGCCGAACCAATAGCGCCCTTCGGCGCCGATCGTGCCAGGCGGCAGCAGCCGGCTGCCGAGATCCTGGAAGGTGGGGTCGAACGGCGTCAGCGCATCTCCCGCAATTGCCGCGACCAGCGTGAGGGCAATGAAGGCTGCGCACAGCAGCATGGCGACCGGCTGGTGCGCGAGGCGCCGGCTCAGCCGTCGCCATGCCGGCGCAGGCAAAGCGGATGTGGTGGTGGATATCATGCTTGCCTCAATCTCGGATTGACGATGCGGATGACGATCTCGACGAGCACGGTAAGCACCGCGAAGATCACCGCCACGTAGGCCACGACGCCCTGGGTGATAGGGAAGTCCCGGCGCTGTATCGATTCGATCGCGAGCCGGCCGATGCCCGGCCAGGAGAACACCGTCTCGGTCAGCACGGCCCCGCCGAACAGCGAGCCGATCTCGAGCGCGATCAGCGCCAGCACGGGCACGATGCCGTTGCGCATCACCGTGCGGAAGATCACGCGGCGCTCAGGCATTCCCTTCGCCCTGGCCGCATTGACGTAGCTCGATGGCAAGACTTCGAGCATCGACGAACGGGTGAGCCGCGTGACACTGGGAAACACATACAGCGCGAGCGTGAGCGACGGCAACACAAGGTGCCGCCATCCGCCGATGCCGTAAGTCGGCAGCCAGCCCAGCCCGACCGCGAAGACCTGGATCATCAGCAGGCCCATCCAGAACGACGGCACCGACGCGCCCAGCACGCTGATCACCTGGACCGAGCGATCGAGCAGGCCGCCGCGCCGCGTGGCGGCCAGCACACCAAGTGGAATGGCGAAGACCAGTGCGATGGCCAGCGCGCTCGACGCAAGCAGCGCCGTGTTGGGCAGGCGGCGCATGATGATCGCCGTCACGGTGTCACCATCGAAGTAGGAGTTGCCGAACTCGCCCCTGGCCGCGCCTTGCATGTAGTTCATGTACTGGCGTGGCAGCGGCTGGTCCAGCCCGAGCTGCTTCTGCATGGCGAGGCGCTGTTCGGCGGTCGCGTCCTGCGGCAGGATCTGCGCGGTCGGATCGCCGCTCATGCGCACCATGAAGAATGTCAGCGTGACCGCCGTGATGACGACCGCGAGCCCCAGTCCGATCTGCTTGCTGATCAGGTTCAGCATGGCGTCAGCTCCCGGCGGCTGTCTTGCCGTCGGCGTAATACTGCGTGCGCCACTGGATGCCGGCGCTGGGCCCCTGCTCTTTCACGCGGCGCGCGAACTCGCCGCGCGCCTCGTCGTCCATGAACGACAGGTACGCCGCCGTCTCCACCCAGCTGTCGATATGCGCAGCCATGCCTTGCGTCTCGTAGGCGCGGTTGATGCCGACCTTGTTGATCGTCACCGCGGCAGGCGGCAGCCGCAACAGCTTCTGCGTCAGCGATGCCACCGCGGCGTCCAGCCCGTCGTCCGGCACTACCGTGCTGACGATGCCCATGCGCAGCGCTTCTGGCGCGGTGAACTGCCGGCCGGTCAGCAGGATGTCCTTGGCGATCTTGTGGTTGACCAGCCAGGGCACCATCATGAATGCCGGCCCTTCGCCGAAAAGGATCTCGGGCTCGCCCAGCGTGCAGCTTTCGGTGGCGATCGTGAAGTCGCACGGCAGCACCAGTTCGAACGCGCCCCCCATGCAGTAGCCGTGGATCGCCGCGATCACCGGCTTCTTGCAGCGCCACACCGCCCAACGCGCGCGGTTCGCGATTTCGTGCAGCGAGTGCAGCCGGTCTTCGTGCGAGCGCTCTCCCATCTGGAGCGACAGGTCGAAGCCCGCCGAGAAGGCGCGGCCATTGCCGCGCAACACCACCGCGCGGCAGGCGGGATCCGCGCTCGCTTCGCTGACGCGGTCACCCACAAACGCGTAGATTTCCGGCGTGAGCGCGTTGAGTTTTTCCGGACGGTTGAACGTGATGGTCAGCACGTTGTCCCGCATTTCGGTAAGCGGCATCGGGATAGTCACGTCGGCTCCTTTTCGGTGATGGTGATGGCGGCGTCAACGGGAACCAGTTCCCGGCCGACTACCATCACGGGGTTGCATTCGACGCTGTCGATGACGGGATCGGATCCCAGGGCGGCGTCAAGCTGATTGAGCAGGTCGGCAAGCGCATCGGCGGGCACGGCGGGCTCGCCACGGAACTCGCCCCAGGCACGCGCACTGGTGAGGCGTGCCAGTGCGCGCGACACGCGTTCTGGCGTGGCTGGCAGCAGCACCACGGCAACGTCGTTGAACGCTTCGGTCAGCACGCCGCCAAGACCAATCAGGCCAAGCGACGCCAGTGACACGTCGCGCCGCACGCCAACGATCAGCTCGCGGCGGCGGCCCAGGTCGCGCGTGACGGTAAAGCCGTCGAGCGCGGCGGCACCGAGCGCCTGCGACACGCTGTGGGAAATCGCGCGCGCCGCGTCGCGCACCGCGCCGGCATCGCCCAGGCCGGTGCGTACGCCACCAATGTCGCTCTTGTGCGCGACGCCAGGCAGGATCGCCTTGACGACGACCGGATATCCGATCCGTTCCGCCTGCGCTACGGCCGCCTCGGGCGACTCCGCCGTGAGCACCTCGGGCAGCTTCACGTCGTGGCGCGCCAGCAGGCGGTACGCGGCGACTTCGGACGAGTAGTCCTGCGACGGCACCGCGGACGTGGCGGCCGCTGCCGGCAGCGGTGCCACCTGGCGCTGCGGCAGCGCTTCACCGGCGCGTGCCAGATAGCGGCCGCGCCGCCGCAACGCCGCGAGCGCGACGCCGACCGATTCGATCGATTCCAGGCACGGCACCCCGGATTGGCGCATCGCAGTGAACGACGGATGCGCGCGGTCAGCGTAAGGCGTGTAGAAGACCAGCGGCTTGCCGAGCTTCGTCTGCAAGGCGCCGAGCAACGGCGCGGCGCTGGCGTAGTCGTGCGGGCTTTCCTTGCCGAGCACGCCGCCCTTCCACAGCCCGTAAAGCCCGTAATTGACGGCGGCATCGAACGACGGGCAGGCGCGCATCACCAGTTCGGTCAGCGACGAGAACAGGCTCGGATCGTTGATGTAGGCGCCGGTCATGTCGACCGGATTCCGCTTTGGCGCCCACGACGGCAACAGGCCGGACAGTGTCTCGACCACCGCTGCCGGGAATTCGGGCACGCGCAGGCCCACGGACTCCACCTCGTCGGTGCAGACGGTCGAGTGGCCACCGCCCGAGCCGACAATTGCGACATCGTCCCCCATCATCGGCGGGCAGCGCATCAGCGCCTCGGCCGCTGGCAGCAGATGCTCCAGCTGGCTCACCTCGACCATGCCCGCCTCGTCGAAGAGCGCCTGGTAAACCCGTTCGGATGACGACAGCGACGCGGTGTGCGATTGCGCCGCGCGCCGTCCCGCCGAGGTGCGCCCGCCCTTGAGCACGACGATCGGCTTCTTGCGGGAAACCCGCGCGCAGGCTTCGAAGAACGCATCACCGCTGCCGGGCCGCAGGCCTTCCAGGTAGACCGCGACCACGCGCGTGTCGTCGTCCTGGCCAAGGTAGTCGATGTACTCGTGCATCGGGATGTCGGCCTGGTTGCCGAAGCCAACGAAGCAGGAGAACCCGAGATCGTGCTTGCGTGCCTGGTCCCACAGCGTGACCGCGACATTGCCGCTTTGCGACACCAGCGCAACCGGGCCGGCCGGCAGCGGCGTGATCTCGGTCAGGTTCAGCCCGACATGCAGGTTGGCCAATCCCATGCAGTTCGGCCCGACGATGCGCATGCCATGCGCGTTGCAGGCACGCACCATCTCATCTTGCAGCCGCTCGCCTTCCTCGCCCATCTCGGCGAAGCCCGCGGTGAACACCACCGCGAATGCAGCGCCGCGCGCGGCAACCGCCTCAAGCACCGCCGGCGTCTGCGCGGGGCCCAGCAGATTGAAGGCGACATCGATATCGCCCGGTAGATCGTCCGGCTCGGTGTGGATCGTCAGGCCGTCAAGCTCGCCGGCCTGCCTGCCGAGCAGCGAGATCCGCCCGGCGAAGCCGGCGTCAAGCAACGAGCGCAGGAACTTGTAGCCGGCCTTGTCGGTGTCCCGGGATACGCCCAGCAACGCGACGTGACGTGGCCGGAAGAGGCGCTGCAGAGGATGCGTGGTAGTCATGTTCGGATCAGGCTCCAGGATGTTCGGCGGACAACGGGTTGGCCAAGGCAGGCTGGTCCGCGAAGCGCGGCGCCCGCTTCTCGAGGAACGCGGCAATCCCTTCGCGGGCGTCGTCGCCTTGATGCAGGATGTGGGCGGTCTCGGCCTCGTAGCGCTCGGCGCGCACGCTGCCCTCGCGCAGGCCGAGGTTGAACCCCGACTTCACCGCCTGCACGACCGCCGGCGAGCGCGATGCGATCACTTCGGCGAGCGCGATGGCTTCGGCAAGCGCCCCGCCATTTGGCACCAGCCGTGACACCAGGTCGCAGCTCGCGGCGTCATAGGCGCTCATCGGGGTCGCGGTCAGCATCATTTCGAGCGCTCGCGTCGGCGCAATCAACTGCGGCAACCGGTACAGCTGGCCGCCCTCGGGCAGGATGCCGAGGCGTGCGCCCGGCGAGCCGAACACCGCGTTATTGCTGGCGATGCGCAGGTCGCAAGACAGCGCGAGCATGAAACCCGCCGCCCAGCAGTGGCCATTGATCGCCGCGAGCACCGGCTTCTTCATGGTCAACGGCCGCACGAACGGCGCCTCGCCGACAGTGCTGCGGGCATGCGCACCTGAAGCAAGTTCCTTCAGGTCGTGCCCGCTCGAAAATGCAAGGTCGCCGGCGCCAGTGACGACCACGACGCGAATGCGCGGATCCGCCTCTGCCTCGTCGAATGCGGCGAGCAACGCTACTGACATGGCCTCGTCGAACGCGTTGCGGATGCGTTCATTGCAGATAGTCAGGATGCGGATCGCATTGCGCGTTTCCGCCCGGATTTCACCCATGGCTGTGTGCTCCGTTGAAATTGAACTGCGTGTTCGTTTTTATACTTCGTGTGTTTTTATGGATTCTATGTACACAAATATGGGCCTTCCATCAGCGTTAACCCGGCCAGGCCGCTAATGGTTCAGAGAGGCAAATCGGGCTGTTGTCGGGCCAGGCTGGCTTGGTCGGCGCAGCGGTGGCAAGCGGAAGGTTGCGTCGAGCCGGAGGGAGGTCTGCTCGATCCAGTCACGGCTGGAGCGCAAAGAGAGGCCGATGGAACGGCCCCTGAGTGGGTTGAGTGGTATGGCGGCCCCGACGGCCTGGGGCAGGAATGCGCGAGGGATCTGCCAAATCAGGATGCCACCGAACTACATGTCGCTGCGCCTGGCAGCGACATGCATTCAGGGATCCTGGCGCATTTAGTAAGGGTAGTGAACAGGGAAATAGCCAGGGCGCATTGCGCTAGCGCGCCGTCCATCCCCTGCGAAACGAAAGAAAGCCGGGCACAAGCCGCACGTTCACGAGGCAAACCATGCGCGCACGATTTCCGGATTTGCCTTCATCCAGTCGCGCGCGACAGCCGCCGGCGGCTTCCGGTCGACGACGATCTGCCGTTCAAGGTCCGTCACGACTGGAATCCCCAGCTGGATCCGCGACACCACGGTACGCGTGCGCGCGGGCCACGATTCCCAGACGGCCTTACGCACCACCACCACCGCGCGGTCCGTGCCAAAGAATCCCGCGGGCTCGTCGAGCACGCGCACCGGGTACAGCGCGTTGAGGTACTGCGGCTGCCACAACGGCATCACCATCCATTTGCCGGACGCGGAAGCGTTTGCCAGCCGCTTCGCCCATTCGTCGGGCTTGCCCAGCTTCAACTGGTAGCCGGCGGATTCGAGGCCGTAGCGCTGCATGATTTCTGCGGATCCGACCATCAGGCCCGATCCCGGGCCCACGCCGACGATTTCCTTGTCCATGCGGGCGATGACATCGGGCTTCTTCAGGTCATCCACCGAACGCACCACCGATGCCGGCACATGGGCCGGTACTGCCCAATACAGGCGGGCCCCCTCGTAAAGCGTGGCCGCCTCAACCAGCTGGCTGGCAAGTGGTGCCTGCAGCTTGCCATGCGCATGCGGCAGCCAGGAGGCGACAAGCATATCGACCTCCCCCTTGCCAAGGCGATCGTATATGGCCGGATGATTGCCTTCCGTCACCTTGACGCCATGGCCAAGGTCCTCGAGCACGGCCTGTATCACGGCGCCGGTCGCCACGTAGAAGGTCCGGTTGATCTGGCCCATCGTGATGGGCGCGGCGGACTGCGCATGGACCGGGCCAAAGCCGCAACAAAGGGCCAGTGCGACACCAAGAGATTTCCAGAGGCGTTTGAGCATTCGATTCTTCCTTTCACAAGCCGTTGGAGGCCGAGCGGGTTGGCCTCTTGCACGCGCGGCACTCGCGGCGTGTCGCTGGACCGCAGCCTGAACAGTAAGAGAGCCAGGCCGATCCCGGTAATGAAAAGACTGGATTGACCGATAACGGTTGCGACAACCGCACCGGCCCCTGCGTCAGTGCCCAGGCGATCACCCCCACCGTTAAGCCACCTCGTTAAGCCACCCCGGAAACCCGCCTAATTTCCTCCGCAACGATCGCGATCAACGCCTCGGCCGCCGTGCTCAGCGGCCGTTGCGGATGGCTCACGCAAACCAGATGCCGCACGATGCGCGGCGCAATGATGGTATGCATCCGCAGCCGTCCCTCTTCCACGGCGCGCAGCACCACGATGCGCGGCAGCACAGTGGCAAAGCGCGTCGCTTGCACGAACTGGACGATGGTGCCGAGGATGTCGATCTCGAACTTCGGCGCAAGGGTGACGTCCTGCGCCTGCGTCGCCGTGTCCAGCACCACGCGCAGGCCATGCCGCTTGGTCGGCAGCACCAGTTCCAGTCCTGGCAGCTTCGCCATCTCTACCGATTCCGGCAGTTCGGGGCCGTGTTCGACGCTGGTCACCAGCACCATTTCCTCGTCGTGCAGCGGTTGCACATGCAGCGCCGGCCGGCCGCGCTGGCGATGCACCACGGCCGCGTCAAGCTGGCCGGCGGAAACGAGATCGATCAGCGCGGCACTGAAGCCGTCCGCCACGGATACCTCTACGTTCGGATAGCGCGCATTGAAGCGGGCCAGGGATCCCACCAGCACGCTCTCCGTCTCGGAGGCCACCATGCCAAGCGTGATGCGGCCGGCCATCTGCTCCTCGCGCTGCATCATCTGCTGCCGCGCGCCGGCGATGTCGCGCACGATGGGCAGGAACAGGCGGTACATCATGCGACCCGCAGCAGTCGGCACCATGCCGTGCGGGATGCGGTCGAACAGCTTCTGTCCGAACTCCTCTTCCAGCCGCGCGATCTGCATGCTGAGCGCCGGCTGCACGATATTCAGGCGCTTGGCCGCGCGCGTGACGGAGCCGTCCTCGAACAGCGCGATGAAGTACTGGATTTGCTTAAGGTCCATGGGTTGGTATCAATGGCATTGTCGTTCCGGCATCAATTTTAGTGATGAAGCAAGGGCGGCTCGCGATGGCGAAAACTTGGGCATTTAACCAGCTTACTGCGCATCCGCTTGCCTCCGGGAAGACCCTTATCCATCATCAACAATGATGAACTTAATCAGAAATCAATATTAGATCTTATATCGAGATGTCACTAATCTCCGTTTGACGTTGCACGGCCCCATCGCCTTCCGGCGCGGTTCCGTCGCACGGAACGGAGTCGCGAATGAAAAGATTCGATGCTGGCGAAACGACCAGCACGGTGGAGACACAGCAGACCCGGCCGGCGCCACATGTCGGCCGCCCGATGCCGCGCGTCGAGGACGCCGCCATCCTGACCGGCCGCGGCCGCTACGCCGACGACCTCGGCGTCAGGCCCGGCACCCTGCACGCCGCCATCCTGCGCTCGCCGCACGCGCATGCCGAACTCGGCGCCATCGACTGCGCCGCCGCGTTGCAGGCGCCGGGCGTGCGTGCCGTGCTGACGGGGGCCGACCTGCCTTCCTGGTCGAAGCCCTTCGTGGTGGGCGTGAAGGCGCCGATGGAACAGTGGGCACTGGCCATGGAGCGCGTGCGCTACGTGGGCGAGCCGGTGGCCGTGGTGGTGGCCGAGAGCCGCGCACTGGCGGAGGATGCGCTCGATCTCATGCGGGTGGAGTACCGCGTGTTGCCGCCGGTGGTGTCGATCGAGGCCGCCATCGCCGACGACGCGAGCGTGCTGCATCCCGGTCTCGGCAGCAACGTGGCCAGCGACCGCCATTTCCGCTACGGCGACCCCGAGGCCGCCTTTGCCGCCGCGCCGCACCGCGTGGCGCTGACCGCCCATTACCCGCGCAACACATGCACGCCGATCGAGTGTGGCGTGGTGGTTGCCGAGCACTTGCCGGGCAACGAGGGCTACCAGGTCACTTCCAACTTCATGGGGCCGTTCTCGCTGCATGCCGTGATGGCGATGGCGCTGCAGGTCCCGGCCAACCGCCTGCGCCATGTCGCGCCGCGCGACTCGGGCGGCAGCTTCGGCGTCAAGCAGGCGGTGTTCCCCTACGTGGTGCTGATGTGCCTTGCCTCGCGCAAGGCGGGCGCGCCGGTGAAATGGGTGGAAGACCGGCTCGAGCACCTGAGCGCCGCCACGTCTGCCACCGCGCGGCTTTCCACCCTGGAAGCCGCGGTCGAGGCGGACGGCCGCATCGTCGCGCTCTCGTACGACCAGCTCGAGGATTGCGGCGGCTACCTGCGTGCGCCGGAGCCCGCCACCTTCTACCGCATGCATGGCCTGCTGACCGGTGCCTACTCGATCCCGAACCTGTTGGTGCGCAACCGCGTGGTGCTGACCAACAAGACACCGACCGGCCTCGTGCGCGGTTTCGGCGGGCCGCAGGTGTACTTCGCGCTGGAGCGGCTGGTGCAGCGGATCGCGGTGGAGCTGGGCCTGGATCCGCTCGACGTCTACCGCCGCAACTTCGTGCCCGCCGATGCCTTTCCCTATCGCGCGGCGGCGGGCGCGCTGCTCGACTCCGGCAACTACCAGCTGGCGCTGTCGCGCGCGCTGGAAGCGGGCGACTACGGTGAACTCACTCGCCGCCGCGACGCCGCGCGCGCCGAGGGCAGGCTGTACGGCATCGGCTTCGCGGCCATCGTCGAGCCCTCGGTGTCGAACATGGGCTATATCACCACCGCGACGCCGGCCGAGGCACGCCGCAAGGCGGGCCCGAAGAACGGCGCCATCGCCAGCGCCACGGTCAGCGTGGACCTGCTCGGCGGCGTGGTGGTGACCATCGCGTCCACGCCGGCGGGACAGGGCCACATGACCGTGTCGGCGCAGGTCGTGGCCGACGTGCTCGGCATCGATCCGGGCGACGTCGTGGTCAACGTCGAGTTCGACACGCACAAGGATGCGTGGTCCGTGGCCGCCGGCAACTATTCCAGCCGCTTCGCCGGCGCCGTGGCCGGCACCGTGCACCTGGCCGCCACGCGCGTGCGCGACAAGCTGGCGCGCATCGTGGCCTCGCACCTGGGCTGCGACCCGGCCGAACTGGTCTTCGCGGATGGCCGCATCGTGCGCCGGGGCGCGCCCGATACCGCCCTGCCCTTTGCGCGCGCGGCCAGTAACGCGCCGCATTGGTCGCCGCAGCTGCTGCCGGCCGGTGAGGAGCCCGGCCTGCGCGAAACCGTGTTCTGGTCGCCCCCCAACCTCGACGCTCCGGACGAGCAGGACCGCGTCAACACCTCCGCCTGCTACGGCTTTGCCTTCGACCTGTGCGGCGTCGAGATCGACCGTGCCACCGGACGCGTGCGCATCGACCGGTACGTAACCGCGCACGACGCCGGCAAGCTGCTCAACCCGGCGCTGGCCGACGGCCAGATCCGCGGCGCCTTCGCGCAGGGGCTGGGCGCGGCGCTGATGGAGGAGTTCCGCTACGGCCCGGACGGCAGCTTCCAGTCCGGCACGCTGGCGGACTACCTGATGCCGACCACGTGCGAGGTGCCCGACCCGCTCATCGTCCACCTGGAGACGCCGAGCCCGTTCACGCCGCTCGGTGCCAAGGGCCTCGGCGAGGGCAACAACATGAGCACGCCGCCATGCGTCGCCAACGCGGTGGCCGATGCGCTCGGCGTGCGCGACATCCGCCTGCCGCTCACGCCCGCCAGGGTGATGGCGATGATCGGCTTCGACGACCCGCCGCCATCGCGTCCGGAACTGGCCGAGGCAGCAAGAGAGGCCTCGGCAAACAACAAGAGCGGCGGCAAGGGCGGCAAGGCCCTGAGCGCGCGCGGCACCGTCGACCTGGACGCCACGCCCGAGGCCGTCTTCGCCGTCCTGCTCGACCCGCAGGCGCTGGCCAAGGTCGTGCCGGGCTGCCACGCGCTCGTGCCCATCGGCGACAACCGCTATCGCGCCGACGTGACCGTGGGCGTGGGCATGATCAAGGCCCGCTACGAAGCCGAGATCGCGCTGTCCGACCTGGAGCCGCCGCATCGGTTGCGGCTCGCGGGCGCGGGCCTGTCGTCGCTCGGCAGCGCGCGCGGCGCGGGCCTGGTCGAACTGGCCCCGCACGGTGCCGGCACCCGTCTCACCTATGACTACGAGGCCGAGGTGTCCGGCAAGGTCGCCGCGGTCGGCGGCCGCATGCTCGAAGGCGCGGCCAAGGTGGTGCTGCGCCAGCTGTTCGAATCGCTCGGCCGCCAGGCCGGGGGCAAGCCCGCGCGCAAGCCGGGCTGGATCGCGCGCCTGCTGGCGCTCCTGGGAGTCCGTCGATGAAACCCGCCGCATTCGACTACCTGCGCGCCGAATCCGCGCAGCATGCGCTGGAAGCGCTGGCCCATGCCGGCGAGGGTGCCCGCGTGCTGGCCGGCGGCCAGTCGCTGATGGCCGTGCTGAACATGCGCCTCGCGCAGCCGCAACTGCTGGTCGACATCTCGCGCACCCCTGACCTGGATACCGTGCGCGTGGAAGACGGCCATCTGGTGGTGGGCGCTGCCGCCACGCAAGGCAGCGTGGAATGGCGCCCGTCATTGGCCAGCGAGGTGCCGCTGCTCGCGCTCGCCTTCCCTCATATCTCGCATTTCCAGATCCGCAACCGCGGCACCGTGTGCGGCTCCATCGCCCACGCCGATCCGAGCGCCGAGCTGCCGCTGGTGCTCACCGCGCTCGGCGGCGAGGTGGTGCTGCGCTCGCTGCGCCGGCGCCGCGTGCTGCCGGCCGCCGAGTTCTTCCGCGGCATGCTGATGACGGCGCGCGAGCCCGACGAGCTGGTGGAAGCGGTGCGCTTCCCGCTTCGGCGCCCCGGCGCGCGCTACGGCTTTGCGGAGTTCTCGGCCCGGCATGGCGACTTCGCGCTGGCGGCGTGCGCCGCCATCGTCACGGACGACGCCATTGCGCTGGCCGTGGGCGGCGTGGCTGACCGGCCGGTGCTCGAGACCTGGCCACGCCTGCAGGGCAAGGCGCTGGCCGAGGCAATCAACGATTTCAGCTGGAAGCTGGGCGCGCAGGACGACGCCCATGTCAGCGCGCAGTACCGCCGCCACCTGGTGCGGCAACTGGGCATGCGCGTAATCGAGGAGGCAAGATGAGCAAGACCCCCCACGGCGCACCTTTGGGTGCGCCCCCGGTGATGCGGCGCGATGAGCGCCAGCGCATCACCCTGACCCTGAACGGCACCGAACGCAGCGGCCTATGCGCGCCGCGCGAGCTGCTGTCCGACTTCCTGCGCCATGAGCTCGGCGCCACCGGCACCCACGTCGGCTGCGAGCACGGTGTCTGCGGCGCATGCACGGTGCGGGTGGACGGCGTCGCCGCGCGTTCCTGCCTGATGCTGGCAGTGCAGGCCGATGGCCGCGCCATCGATACCGTCGAAGGACTGGCCCCGCGCGAAGGCCTGGGCGACCTGCAGGAAGCCTTCCGCCGCCACCATGCGCTGCAGTGCGGCTTCTGCACGGCCGGCATCCTGATGTCGTGCGCGGACTACCTGGAGCGGGTGCCCGAGCCGACCGAGGCGCAGGTGCGCGACATGCTGTCCGGCCACCTGTGCCGCTGCACGGGCTACACGCCGATCGTCGCCGCCGTCCTCGACGTGGCCGCCAGCCGCGCGCGCTTGCGCCGGATTGCGGCACCCCTTGCCGAGGAGCACTGCGATGCTTGATCTCGGCCGCACCTTCCTGCAAAGCGTGGAGCGCAGCCCCCACGCCCCCGCCATCGTCGACGGCGACCTGCTGCTGACCTACGAGCAATGGCTTGCGCGCATTCGCGGCGTGGCCGCCGGCTTGCTCGACCTGGGCCTGCAGCCGGGCGACCGCGTGCTCGCCATCCTGCAGAACCGCTGGGAGATGGCGACCCTGCACTGGGCCTGCCAGTTCGCCGGCCTGGTCATCGTCCCGCTGAACTGGCGCGCCAAGCCGGACGAACTGGACTACTGCGTGCGCGACGCCGGCGTGAAGGCGCTGGTGTTCGAGCCGGTCAGCGCCGACGCGGTGCTGGACAGCCCCGCCGCGCAGGAAATCCCCTGCATCGCGCTGGACGGCGCGCCGGGCGGCTCGCTGTCGTTCGACACCCTGCTCCGTGCCACGCCCCGCCGGGACAGCACGCAGGCTGAAGCCGGCGACATCTCGCTCATGCTGTACACCTCCGGCACCACCGGCAAGCCAAAAGGTGTTCCACGCCGCCACCGGCAGGAACGCGCAGCCGCGCTGGCGCATGTTGCGCAGAACCTGTACCGGCGCGGCGAACGGACGCTGGGCGTAATGCCGCTGTACCACACCATGGGCGTGCGGTCCCTGCTGGCCATGGCGCTGGTGGACGGCCTGTTCGTCTGCGTGCGGCGCTGGAGCGCGTCGCAGGCGCTGCAGGCCATCGCCGGCCATCGCGTCAGCTGCCTCTATCTCGTGCCCACGCTCTACCATGACCTGCTGGCCGAGCCCGGTTTCGACAGCAACGATGTGTGCACCGTCACCAAGCTCGGCTTCGCCGGCGCCGCCATGAACGATGGCCTGCTGACCCGGCTCGAGCACGCGTTCCGACCGGAGTTGTTCGTCAACCACTACGGCTCGTCCGAGGTCTACACCTTCAGCGTCGACCAGCACGCGGCACGCAAACCCGGCAGTGCGGGCCGCGCCGGCCTCAACACGCGGCTGCGCGTGGCGCGGCTTGACGCGGCCTCGCCGGACGAACTGGCCGCGCCCGGCGAGGAAGGCCAGATCATCGCCGACCTGCGCGGCGACGAGGCCTTCGAGGGCTACTGGAACCGCGACGACGCCAATGCCAAGTCCCTGCGCGACGGCTGGTACTTCACCGGCGACATCGGCTACCTCGACGCTGACGGCGACCTGTTCGTCACCGGGCGGGTCGACGACATGATCATCAGCGGCGGCGAAAACATCTCGCCCGCCGATATCGAATCGGTGCTGTCCCTGCACCCCGCCGTGGACGAGGTGGCGGTGGCCGGCGTGCCCGACGCCCGCTGGGGCCAGAAGGTGGTGGCCTTCGTCAAGCCGCGCGGCTGTGTCGACGCGGGCGCGCTCGACGACTACTGCCGCGGCTCCGACCTCGTCAACTTCAAACGCCCGCGCGACTACGTGTTTGTCGCCGACATCCCGAAATCGCCGGTCGGCAAGATCCTGCGCCGCAAGCTGTCGGCGGGCGAATACAGCGCACTTTCCTCTCTTCCCCACAGCGACCCCATCAAGGAGTAACGACATGACCCAGGCCTTCGCACTGACCCATCCCGACCAGCAGCGCCTGCAGGACCTCGACGGTTTTTCCGTGGAGATCGACCCGGCCCGCGAGCGCGCGGACATCATCCTGCACCGCCCGCCTTACAACGTGATCTCGATGGCGGCCCGCGACCAGTTGCGTGCCGTGTTCGAGGCGCTGGACGCCGATGACCGCGTGCGCGTCATCGTGCTGCGCGCGCTGGGCAAGCATTTCTCCAGCGGCGGCGACATCCGCGGCTTCCTGGAAGCGTCGCCGGAGCATGTGTCGAAGCTCGCGTGGAACGTGGCGGCGCCGGCGCGCTGCAGCAAGCCGGTGATCGCGGCCAACCAGGGCTACTGCTTCGGCGTGGGCTTCGAACTGTCGCTGGCATGCGACTTCCGCATCGCCACCGCCACCACGGAATACGCGCTGCCCGAGCAGAAGCTCGGCCAGATTCCGGGATCCGGCGGCTCGGCGCGCTTGCAGAAGATGGTGGGCGTGGGCCGCACCAAGGACATCGTCATGCGCTCGCGCCGCATCCCGGGGCGCCAGGCGTACGAGTGGGGCATCGCCGTGGATTGCGTCGCTGACGCCGAGCTGGAAGCCGCCACCGATGCGCTGGTCGACGAACTGCGTGCCTTCTCCCCGCTGGCCCAGCGCACCGCCAAGAAGCTGCTCAACGACACCGAGGACGCACCGCTGTCGACCGCCATCGAACTCGAAGGGCACTGCTACAGCCGCCTGCGCAGCTCGGACGACTTCCGCGAAGGCGTGGAAGCGTTCCACGCGAAGCGCAATCCCGATTTCCGCGGCAGCTGAGCGCGGGCGGGGCTGACCCGCCTGCCGCGCCGGAGATACGGACGCATACGGACCTATCGACGATGCCCCTGGCGGGCATCGCGGGGAGCCGTTCATTCAAAAATATATGGAGACAACGATGGAAGTGCTGGCAAATGACAAGGTGCCGACCAGCGGCGCGCAGAGCGCGGCGCCCGTGGCCGCGAACAACCGGCAGGTGCTGGGCGCGGTGACGGCTTCGTGCATGGGATGGGCGCTCGACCTGTTCGACCTGTTTATCCTGCTGTTCGTGGCGCCGGTGATCGGCAAGCTGTTCTTTCCGTCCGAGCACGCGATGCTGTCGCTGGCGGCCGTGTACGCGTCATTCGCGGTGACGCTGCTGATGCGCCCGCTCGGCTCGGCCATCTTCGGCGCGTACGCGGACCGGCACGGGCGCAAGGGTGCCATGGTGGTGGCCGTCACCGGCGTCGGCCTGTCGACTGCGGCGTTCGGGCTGCTGCCGACGGTCGCCCAGGTCGGCCTCTTCGCGCCGGCGCTGTTCATCCTGCTGCGGCTGGTGCAGGGCGTGTTCGTCGGCGGCGTGGTCGCTTCGACGCATACCATAGGCACGGAATCGGTGCCGCCGTCGTGGCGCGGCGCGGTTTCCGGCCTGGTGGGCGGCGGCGGCGCGGGCATCGGCGCGCTGCTGGCGTCGATCACTTACATGGCAATGACGGCGCTGTTTCCCGGCGACGCCTTCGAGGTCTGGGGATGGCGCTGCATGTTCTTTGCCGGCATCGTCAGCTCGGTGCTGGGGCTGGTCATCTTCAACTCGCTGGAGGAGTCGCCGCTGTGGAAGCAGCTGCAGGCGGCAAAGGCCGCCAGCGGCCACGCCAAGCCGCAAGCGCATCCGCTGCGCACGCTGTTCTCGCGCGAGTATCGTGGCATCCTGCTGGTCAACATCCTGCTGACCGTGGGCGCGGGCAGCGCCTACTACCTGACTTCCGGCTACCTTCCCACTTTTCTGAAGGTCGTGGTCAAGGCATCCCCCGGCGAGTCCTCGGCCATCCTGATGCTGAGCAGCCTCGGTGTGATCGTCGCATCGGTGGCAGCGGGGCATTTCAGCACGCTGGTCGGGCGCAAGCGCGCCTTCCTGCTGATCGGCGCCCTCAGCCTGGTGCTGATGCCCCTGCTCTACCAGTGGATGCCGGCCGCGCCAACCGCCACCTTGCGCGGCGTCTACGCGGTGGCGCTCAGCATGCTCGGGTGCGCCGGCTTCGCGCCGATCCTCATCTTCCTGAACGAGCGGTTTCCCACCAGCATCCGCGCCTCCGGCACGGGCTTGTCGTGGAACATCGGCTTCGCCATCGGCGGGATGATGCCGACGCTGGCCTCGCTCGCCGCCGGCACGCCCGCCGACCTTCCGGTGATCCTTGGTGTTTTCCTCGCGGCCGTCACGCTGGTCTATCTGGTGGGCGCTACGATCGTGCCGGAGACGCTGGGCCGTCTTGTCGAAAAGTAAGGGGCATCGCTGAGCTGCGGGGTGGCGGCCGGACTTCGTTGAGGCGCCAGCCTCCACCCCCGGGCCCCTCCCGCGGGCGGAAGAGGGGAGCAAACCGGCCCACAAGACCTGCAAGGTCTCAAGTCCGACGTATTCCGTCTTGGACAGACATATCGCCCCTACCTAGACTCCAGTCACCCCCGGGCAATGCCCGGATTCTTAACAGTGAAACCCGGCAGTCTTTTTTTTGATTCGCTCATCTATCTACCAGTAGATAGCATCACTTAAAAGCTGCAATCTCGATGACAGACTGGCCCTGCGACCAAACCCAAGGGTTGCCTGGCCGATCGGACTAGACAGGAGAGCATCATGCAAGCAAAGACCATCCTCACGGCCATCACATTGGCCGCCGCCCTGACCGCCGGCATGGCCCACGCCGCCGCTCAGCCGGAAACCGCCGGCAGAGCATTCCGCGTGAACACGCCTCGTGACGCCTACACCGACGGCGCCCGCATCAGCAACCGGGACGGCTATACCGATGGCGCCAGGATCACCAATCGGGATGGCTACATTGCCACCCGCAAGGTCGACCCCTACCTGGACGGTGCGCGCGGCAATGACCGTCGCAACCCGTTCTACGACGGCGCCAACGCAGCCGATTCGCATCCCGACCTGCAAGTGGTTGCCGGACTCGACGGCACCTGTGTCTCGGCCAGTCCTGCGCGCCAGGCAGACCCGTACCTGGATGGCGCACGCGGCAACAGCCCGCGCGATCCCTATTCAGAAGGCGCTCGCGGCGCCAATGGGTCCGGTGAGCACTTTTCGGCATAAGCGCCGGGTCATCGCGGTCACCCGTGCCTGGTCTGCGCGGCGGCCTCCGCTGCTGCCCTGCCCTCCCGGCACGACGGGTCCTGACATTTGATATGAAATCAAAAGTATTTGACCCATACACGGCTTAATCAACAAATATAAACCGCGCAAACTGCGGTCCATCGACGAACTTCCCGAGCCCGCGGCCACGTACCCCCGGTGGCCGCACCCTCCCTGATCAAGGTCCCAAAATGAGTCTACTGTTCAAGCCCTTTACCATGGGCGAGCGCCAGCTCGCTAACCGGATCGCCATGGCGCCGCTGACCCGTTCCCGCAATCCGGACGGGGTTCCCAACGACCTCAACGCGCTCTACTACAGCCAACGCGCTGACGCCGGCCTGATCGTGACCGAGGGCACGCCTCGAGAATGACTGGCCCCTGGCCATGTCCGATCGCGCGCTCCACTATGGCGGCGGCGCCGAAGGCTACACCGACTATCCCGCCTACGACGGCAAGGCCGCGGCGTAAGGCACCTGCCAGGATCTGCCACGATGAAATCCAATACCGCACTGCTAGCGCTCGCCATCGGCGCCTTCGGCATCGGCACCACCGAATTCGCCCCGATGGGGTTGCTCCCTGTGATCGCCGAAGGCGTCGACGTCAGCATCCCCACCGCGGGGATGCTGATTACCGCGTACGCGGTTGGGGTGATGGTCGGCGCGCCGGTGATGACCCTGCTGTTCAGCCGCTTTGGCAAGCGCGCCGCACTGATGGCGCTGATGGCCATCTTCACCGTCGGCAACCTGCTGTCGGCGCTGGCGCCGGGATACGCCACGCTGCTGGCGTCGCGCCTGGTCACCAGCCTCAACCATGGCGCCTTCTTCGGCCTTGGCGCCGTGGTGGCCGCGAGCGTGGTGCCGAAGGAGAAGCAGGCCAGCGCCGTGGCAACGATGTTCATGGGACTGACCATCGCCAACATCGGCGGCGTGCCGGCGGCAACCTGGATCGGGCAGCAGGTCGGCTGGCGCCTGGCGTTCGCCGGCACCGCGGTGCTGGGGCTGGTCGCCATTGCCGCGCTTTGGCTGGCGTTGCCGCAGGGCGAGCGCGGCACCCCGCCCAATGTGCGCCGGGAACTGGCCGTGCTCACCCGCCCGCCGGTGTTGCTGGCGATGGCGACAACGGTGCTGGGCGCGGGCGCCATGTTCACGCTCTACACCTATATCGCGCCAGTGCTTGCCGATCTCACCGGCGCATCCGACACCTTCGTCACCGTCTCGCTCGTGCTGATCGGCATTGGTTTCACGGTCGGCAATCACGTGGGGGGACGGCTCGCGGACTGGTCGCTCGATGGCGCGACGAAGATCGTCCTTTCGGCGCTCGCCATCATCATGCTGGTGCTCCCCTTGGCCCTCTCCCACCACGTCACCGCGGCCCTTGGACTACTGGCCTGGGGAGCCGCGACCTTCGCGGTCGTCCCGCCGGTGCAGATGCGGGTGATGGAAGCCGCGGCGGAAGCACCGGGACTCGCCTCGTCGATCAACGTCGGCGCGTTCAATCTCGGCAATGCCCTGGGCGCAGCGCTCGGTGGCGGTGTCATCAGCCTGGACCTCGGCTACAGTGCGGTGCCAGTCGCTGGCGGCCTGCTGGCTGCGGCGGGATTCCTGGTGGTGTGGCTCAGCCGGGCAGACAGGCGCGCCCTGGTCGCTTCGTGAGCGCTGTGTCGGCGCCCACGCGTCTCGCACCAATCCAGTGAGAGAGCAGGCGTCCTGCGCCGGTGACGAGTGCCCGCTTGCCTCTCACTGAGAAGCCTGACTCAGGCGGGAACCGCCGATCCGTACGGAACGTCCTTGTGCCCATAGCGCCGTACGCGGATGTTGGCCTGCTCGCCGTGCGCGGTCATGCCCTCGATGGCGCACAGCCGCGAGCAATACGACCCGATCATGGCGCTGGCTTCATCGGTCAGCACCTTCTGGTAGGTGCAGGTCTTGATGAATTTGCCGACCCACAAGCCGCCCGTGTAGCGGGCCGCCTTTCCGGTGGGGAGCGTGTGGTTCGTGCCGATGACCTTGTCTCCGTAAGCGACGTTCGTGCGCGGACCGAGGAACAGCGCGCCGTAGTGCTTCATGTGCTTCAGGAAGTAGTCCGGGTCGCGCGTCATCACCTGCACGTGCTCGGATGCAATGCGGTCCGCCTCGCTGACCATCTCTTCCAGCGTATCGACGACGATGACCTCGCCATAGTCGCGCCAGGACACGCCGGCGGTGTTGGCCGTCGGCAGAATGTTCAGGATTCTCTCGACCTCGGCCATGGTCTCTTGCGCCAGCTTGAGCGAGTTCGTCAGCAGCACGGCCGGCGTATTGAAGCCATGCTCGGCCTGGCCCAACAGGTCCGTCGCGCACAGTTCGGCATCCACGCTGTCGTCGGCAATGACGAGCGTTTCGGAGGGCCCGGCAATCAGATCGATGCCGATCCGCCCGAAGAGCTGGCGCTTCGCTTCCGCGACAAACGCGTTGCCGGGGCCTACCACCATCGATACCGGATCGATGGTTTGCGTGCCCAATGCCATGGCAGCGATGGCCTGCACCCCGCCGAAGGTGTAGATCTCGTCCGCGCCGCCGAGATGCATGGCCGCGACGACTGCGGGATTCGGCCTGCCTTGAACCGGCGGAGAAGCGGTGATGATGCGGGACACGCCTGCCACCTTGGCCGTCACGACACCCATATGGGCAGAAGCCACCAGGGGAAACTTGCCGCCCGGCACATAGCAGGCCACGCTGTCGACCGGCATGTTCTTGTGGCCGAGGACTACACCGGGGAGCGTTTCCACTTCGATATCGCGCAGCGATTCGCGCTGCGCCTGGGCAAAGTTGCGCACCTGTGCCTGGGCGAACCTGATGTCATCGAGCTGCCCCGGCGACAGGGAACGCACGCAGGCTGCGATCTCGTCTTCGGACAGACGGAAGCTTGCCGGCTGCCAGTCATCGAACTTCGCGGACAGTTCCGCGACCGCTGCGTCGCCACGTTCGGCGACATCCGCGAGAATCGCGGTCACGGTGTCGCGTACTTTCGCTGCGTCCCGCGACGACGCGTTGGCGCTGCGGCCATGCTTGAGGTGCTGGATTGCCATTTGCTGTTCCTGAGGTGGGAAAGGAAACTTGCCCTGTGATGCGGCAAGCGCAGTGAAATGCAATGTACGCGCAGATTTGCATGCAAGGCTGGTGCAAAACCTCAAGAATTTCCCTATCTGGCACCAGCATCCGGCCCAACAGGCATTAGCATTCACGCAAACGAATGCAAATCATGCAGCCAGAAAACATCAAGCGAGGCGACAAGCCGACGAACAAGGTCACGCTGGACGCGGTCGCGCAACGGCTTGGCGTATCCGTTTCGACAGTGTCCCGGGCATTGGCCGGGCACCCTGCCATCAGCATGCAAACGCGTGACGCGGTGATGGCGGTGGCAGCAGACATGGGCTACCGCGTGCCAACGGAGGGGCGGCGCGCCAAGAAGACATCGACGAAGCTGATTGGCGTCGTCGTCGGGGCGCTGCATAACCGCTTCATGACGCTGTTCCTGACGCATCTGCACGATGCCTTGCAGGAGTACGGCTATCAGATCACGTTGATGATCGATTCGATGAACGATGCCCGCAATCTCCTGGCGTTCCGGCCCTTGATCGACGGATACCTGGATGGGCTGATCTTCGCCACCGCGACGCTGGATTCGCCCGTCGTTGCGGAAATGCAGGCCCGAGGCGTGCCGCTGGTTCTCGTCGTGCGGTCCGTGGACAGGGTCAGGACCGACATTGTCGAGATCGACAACATCCACGCCGGCGCGGTCGCCGTCGAGCATCTGTTCCAGCTTGGCCATCGGCGCATCGGCCTGTTCATGGGGCCGCAGAACACCTCGACCAGCCGCGATCGGGCACAAGGCGCACTCAGGTGGCTGGCGGATGCGGGCGTGGATGCGAACCGTGTCGCGCTCGTGTGGGGGGATTACACCAGCGAGTCGGGCTACTCCAGCGCGATGGGAATGCTCGATGGGCCGGACCGGGTCACGGCCATTGTTGCCGGCAATGACACGATTGCCCTGGGTGTGCTGGAGGCCGCAAAGCGGCAAGGCATCGAAGTCCCGGGGCAGTTGTCCATCATTGGCTTCGACGACATGCCGCTCGCCGGATCGCCATTGGTGGGGCTGACGTCGATCCAGCAACCCGTCGAGGCCATGGCCCGGACGGCGGCACGCCGCATGATAGAGCGCATTCGCGCGGGAGCGCTGACGCCGCCTGTCCACGATATCCTGCCCATCAAGCTTGTGCGCCGGGAATCCACGGGGCCTGCTGCACGCGGAGGGTAGCCGTACCGTCGCAAACGCGCGGTGCAAACGCGCGGTGCAAACGCGCTTCATGCCACGCCTATAACAAAAAATTATTCTTGTCGCAAAAAAAAGAATTTTTCGCGGCTGGAGCAGCCTCCTAATCTATGCCGGTCCCATACCGCTACAACGATTACTCATTGGGATGCAGCGGCAATCCATCCGCATGGCTCAGGAGACGGAATCTTGAACGCATTGATACTTCGTGGCGCCACGCGCGCCAAATTCGGCCTGCTCGCATGCCTGGCCTCTCTGTCGGCAACGGGATCGATGGCGCAGACCATGCCGCCACCGGACACGCATATTGTCCGGCGTACCCATTACGATGGGATACGCGATGACCTGATCACCGGCGGCTACGGCGTCGCCGCCATGCTCTCCGGATCCGCCAGGCCGGCCTACGAGGATCCGCTGCGTCCCTCGGCGGCCGAATTGAGACGCGCCGTATTGCTCAGGCCTGGCAATCCCGCCAATGGCTTCGGCACGCTGTATGGACCCAACGTCGATCCGTCGACGGGGAAACTGTATGAGGATGACGGCAAGCTCGCCGGCGATGAAGTGCTGGCGTTCACTGCCGGTCCATCCGGGCGAAGCACAAGCATCCTGCTTCAGGTTCCGGTCACGTTCAGGCCCGACGCAGCTTGCCTGGTGGTCACCGCCACGCCGGGCAGCCAGAATGTCTGGGCCGACATGCAACGGGCGGGGTACTGGGGACTGAGGCGCGGCTGTGCCGTCGCGTGGACTGACAAGGGCACGGGCGCAGGCATCCAGGATCTCGATAGCGGAACTTCGACGACGCAGGATGGGACCACCGCCACGGCAGCCCCCGACCTGCGTCTTGACGTGCTGACAGGGGCGCCGGAAGCCCGGCAATTCGCCCATGCCAAGCCAAACCGGCTGGCCTTCAAATGGGCGAGTGCCGGGTGGAACCAGGAGGCGGATTGGGGGCGCGCCGTCCTGAATGCCGCCGCGTTCGCGCTTGCCGAGCTCGAATCGCGCACGTGGCCAGGCCAGCAGCGACTATCGCGTGAGCGCATCACGGTGATTGCATCGGGATATTCGAACGGCGGCGGGGCAGTGCTGCGGGCGGCCGAGCAGGACCACCACCATTTGCTCGACGGGGTCGTTTCGCTTGCGCCGCAGATCTATATCCGTGCCGACCCGGACATCGTGATCGACGACCGGGGCAGGCGCTGGGCCGGATCCGCTCGCAGCAGCTATGATTTCCTGTCGTATGCAAACCTGTACAAGGCCTGTGCGGCACTGGCAGTCGCCGACGATCCCCTCGCCTCCGGACTCGCCTTTGCCAGCAATCGCTGCCAGTCCCTCGCCGAGAAAGGATTGCTACGCAGCCAGACCGTGAAAGCCCAGGCGCAAGAGGCGCTACGCAAGCTGCATGATTTCGGCTTCCTGCCGGATGCCGACATCGCCACGGCAGCCTCTGCTATCGGCAACCAGGGCGTGCTGGGCCAGGCCAGCCAGTTCGGCCAGTTCCGGGTCCACGAGCACCTGTGCAAGCTCAGCTTCGCGTCGGTCGACCGTGACGGCGCACCCAGGGCGGCGGACCCGCAATTGCTGGCGCAGCGTTTCGCCCGGCTTTGGGGCGGAACGCCCGATGGATCGCAAGTTGCGCTGATCAATGACGACGATCCGCGCGGGCCTCGCGAAGACGGTCGATCGATCTCCCGCTCGACGGGACGCAACGACTACGATATGGATGCCGCCCTTTGCCTGCGCCGCCTGTTCACCGGCGAAGACCCCGCCGCCATGCGGGTGCGCCGGGGCATCGATGCGATTGCGGCTTCGGCGCGACTGCGCGGCAAGCCTGCCATCATCGTTCATGGCAGAAGCGACGAAATCGAGGGCCCGAATTTCACCAGTCGCCCTTACGCCGCGACCCAATCGCGGAATGAGCCGAGCGCGAGCCGGCTGCGTTATATCGAGGTCGTCGGCGGCATGCACGGAGAGAGCCGTATCTCTTCACCTGGCTTCGATGTGCGCATGGCACCGGTTTCCATTTATCAAGTGCGCGCGCTGGAGGCCATGCTGGCGCATCTCCGTGAAGGGAAGCCGCTGCCGGACAGCCAGGTGATTCATCCCGTTCCCCGCGCCGGCAGGCCCGGGCAAGCCGCACCGACCACGGCAGAGTCGCTCCCTCCTCTGCAGCCTCGCGCCATCGATGCGAATCGGATTTCCATCGATAACGGCCTGATGAAGATACCGTCGTAATGGCACTGCAGGTGGCGCGACGGCGCGCCACCCCACGGATTTACTCGCCGTACTGGAACAGGAGGCGCCCTTCGCCAGGCACGCCAACAGCCGCCTGCGCCGGTGCAAACGCGCCGAACATAAGCGCGAAAGCCAGCGACAAGGCCATCGGCCCTCTCATGATGCCGCCCCGGCCAGCGTTGCCTCCAGGGCCTTGAGGCCATCCCGATAAATGCCCTCGAACAGCCGCGATGCGTCGTCATCGCTCACGCCGGCCGGCGTGAACTGGCCGGACCATTCGACGCGCGATGCCTGGTCCCCGTCGATGCCGACCACGCGCAGCGTGGAGCGGTAGCCGGTGACCGGGAACGGCGCCTGCAGGATCGAGTACGTGTAGCTGCGCGCGCTGTTGTCGAAGGCCTCGAGACGTTCGACGATGGCGTCGCCGTCCGGATTGACGAGGCTGCGCACGCGGCCGCCCTCGCTCAGTTCGCTCTTGGGGATATACGGCAGCCAGTCGGGCAGCGAATCGAAGCCTCCAATCAGTTGCCAGACGCGGTCCGGTGCAACCGGCAGCGTGATCGTTGCAGAAGCTTGTGCCATGGTGGACTCCTTGAATCGAATGTGGTCCCGGATCAGTTGCTGTCGCCAGGCAGCGGCGCATTTGCCGCGACCAGGTGCTGCTCGCGCAGCTCGCGCCAGAAATCGGCTGGAATGACCGCCTTCAGCGCGGCGGTGTCCTCGGCGATGCGCTCGGGCCGGCTTGCACCCGGGATCACGGCGGCGACCGCCGGGTTGGCCAGCACGAACTGCAGCGCGGCGGCCTTGATGCTGACGCCGTGGCGTTGCGCGATCGCCTTGATGCGCTCGACCTTGCTGATGATCTCGGGCGGCGCCTTCTGGTACTCGAAGTGCGAGCCGCCGGCCAGGATGCCCGAGCTGTACGGGCCGCCGACCACGATCTCGGTCTTGCGCTCCGCGGCCTTGGGCATCAGGCGCTGCAGCGCGCGCTCATGGTCGAGCAGCGAATAGCGGCCCGCCAGCAGGAAGCCGTCCGGCTGCGCTTCAGTCAGGTCCAGCGTCAGTTCGATCGGCTCGACGCGGTTCACGCCCAGGCCCCAGGCCTTGATCACGCCCTCTTCGCGCAGCCGGGTCAGCACCTTGAAAGCGCCTTTGCGGGCGGTCTCGAAATAGGCCAGCCACTCGTCGCCGTAGAAGTCCTGGGCGATGTCGTGGACCCACACGATGTCGAGGCGGTCGGCCTTCATCCGCTTGAGGCTGTCCTCGATCGAGCGCAGCGTGGCGTCCGCCGAGTAGTCGTTGACCAGCTTGTTCGGGCGGCCGGCGGCGAACAGGCCACTTTTCTCGCCCAGCGCCCGCGCGCTGGCGTCTTCGACTTCGTCCAGGATCAGGCGGCCGACCTTGGTGCTGAGCACGTATTCGTCACGCGGGTGCCGGGACAGCGCTTCGCCCAGCCGGATTTCGGCCAGGCCCGCGCCGTAGAACGGCGCGGTGTCGTAGTAGCGCACGCCTTGCGCCCAGGCCGCGTCCACGGTGGCCTGCGCCTCCGCTTCCGGGATGTCGCGGAACATATTGCCCAGCGGGGCGGTACCAAAGCCGAGTACGTTACCGGCCAGTTTGTCCTTGATGCTCATGACTGCTCCACAAATTAAGTTGGGGTGAAGGCAGTCTAGGGTTGCCAATTAAGTCTGTCCAAGACAGAATTTGAAAGACTTGATTCCTTAGAGGTCTGAATTCAGGACTGGACATGCTAGATATCCGCCAACTTCACTATTTCGTGGCCGTGGCCGAAGACGAGCACGTCGGACGCGCCGCCGAACGGCTCCATATCTCCCAATCGCCACTTAGCCGGCAGATTGCCCAGCTCGAGGAAAAGCTCGGGCTGGTGTTGTTCGAGCGCTCCCAGCAACGCATCCGGCTCACACGCGACGGCCGCACGTTCCTGGCCGAAACCCGCGCATTCCTCACGCATGCCAACCGGCTCGAATCGCTGGCGCGACGGCTTGGCCGCGGCGACGAAGGCGGGCTGTGCATCGGCTACCTGGAATACGCGATGCACTCGGGCGTGCTGCCGAATGCCTTGCGCGAACTGCGCGACAGCCGGCCTGCGGTGCATATCGCGCTGTACAACCAGCAGTCGGACGTTCAACTGGAGGGGCTGCGCCAGCGCAGCCTCGATATCGCACTCGTCTGCGAGCCGCCGCCACCTGACGATCCAGACCTCGAGGCTGCCCAGGTGCTCAATGATCCGATGCTGCTGGCGCTGCCCGAAGGTCACCCGCTTGCCAAAGCGGAGCAGCTCAGCCCGGATGACCTGGCTGCGCAAAAATGGATCGGCGTGATGCACCAAGAAACCGCGCTGCGGCACGACACGTTCATCGCGGCTTGCGCCAGAGCCGGCTTCACGCCGACGATCACCATGGAGGCGACCGAACCGCTAGCCGCCCTGGGACTCGTGGCCGCGGGACTCGGCGTGACCACGATCCAGCAAAGCCTGCGCCACCAGGCGCCACCGGGCGTGGTGCTGCACGAGCTGTCGTGGTTCAGCTATCGCACGCCCTTGTGGGCGGCCTGGCACAAGGTCAACCTGCGGCCGCTGGTGGAGATCTTCCGCAAGACGTTGCTGCAGACGAGTGGCGTGGTGCCGGAGCTCGCAACGACGCAGGCGGGCTGACGCACCGTCGCTCCCTGAGGTGGCGTGAGCGGGTGCAGACGACCGCCGTTCAATGGCGCAGAAAGCTATTGTGTCGGCTTTCGGTCCTGTCGTTGCCATGAAGCCGCTGGCTGTTCCTTCCCTCGCCAACATTGCTGTTGAGGACCGCTAATTCTATGACTGGCGGCCACTAACTCCGCGACCGTGGCGTGTCGGCAAGGTGTTGGTAGCGTTCGCGACGCCGGACCGCTCCTCGCCCGATCCGACTGATCACAGCATTGAGATTGCCGCTGTGGACGAAGGGATGGTCTCGAGGCGGCGGTCGTGAACCTCGCAGACCGTCGGCCGACGGACTCAGCCATTCTCGTTTCCAGCGGGGCGAGAAGAGGTTCTGATAATCATATAGCCAGCCTCCCTCCGTTCGGGTCGAACGGCTGGCGTAGAGTCGAATTGCGAATACCGACGTGACGCACAGGAGGCCGGCATGAACAAGTTTAGTGAAATCGACCTGCACTCGAACAACAGTGTGGTTGTGGTCAGCGATGAAGCTGACCGGGTTATCTACCAACGCCAACGGTCGCTCGAATCTCGTCGCCTGTCAAAGGCTCGCGTGGCCTGATCGCGTTCTTCTTTGATGGCTGATCGTGGGCGGATTGCGTTATCTTCCGCCCTTCGCGGTCGTATATGCCGTAATCAAGTTCCGATAATCCGGAATATGATTCGAGAACAAGGTTCCCAGCCCTTCGATGTCGTTGCGCCAGTCGCGATGCAGTTCGCAAGCGACGCCGAACCAGGTCATCAGTTGTGCACCGGCTTCGGCCATGCGGTGCCATGCCGATTCGCGCGTCACTTCATTGAATGTCCCTGACGCATCGGTCACGACGAACACATCGTATCCTTCTTCGATCGCAGATAGCGCGGGAAACGCCACGCAGACTTCGGTCACCACTCCGGCGATCAACAACTGCTTCTTGCCCGTTGCCTTGACAGCCTTCACGAAGTCCTCATTGTCCCAGGCATTGATCTGGCCAGGGCGTGGAATGAACGGCGCGTCGGGGAACATCGTCTTCAGTTCCGGCACCAGCGGGCCGTTAGGGCCGTCTTCGAAGCTGGTGGTCAGGATCGTCGGCAGCTTGAAGTATTTCGCCAGATCCGCCAGCGCGAGGACGTTGTTCTTGAACTTGTCCGGCTCAATGTCGCGCACCAGCGACAGCAGGCCGGCCTGATGATCCACCATCAATACCGCCGCCTGGCTCTTGTCCAGACGCTTGTAGGTCTTGCTCATCTTGGGCTCCTCGTAGATGCGCGTCCGGGTACAAGAATTTGCACGGCCCAAACACGCTTGGTCATACCTGCTGCACTGCGGGTACGGCTGGCAATACTTGCAAATTTGTATGTCCCTAATAGCTCTCCGTCAACCTCTGGAGGGCGTTCTGCGCGGCTGGCCGGTCCCGGGCGTGCCATCGCCACGAAATGCGAGGGCTTCTGAAGCACGGCGCAAAGTGTCCGCTAGCACCACTGATTGCATATGCGTTGAGCGGTTTTGTAGCAATACGCATAGTTGCTGGCAGCTCCCCCCGGTAGCTCGTCGTCCCCACGAGAACCTTCATGGGGAAGATGCATGCTCACTTCGAGCAACTCAAGGTGGGAATCTTGGAAACTTACGCTCGACCGACCGTCCTTCCCTATATATATCGAAGTGCGGAGGTCCGCCATCGTATTCTGCGATGGCGCCATCACTAATGATTGCTCTACAACGTTTCCTGTCATGCGCTGCGCCGCAGCAAGTGTTGCGGATCGCTATTTCCGCCAATGTCGAGACCTTGACGCTTTACCTCATTCCCTATCGCGGTAGGAATGTTCATTACTGCGCCGGCGGCGACCTGGGCCAGATGGCCCGGCGCGAAGGCTTTTCCGCAGGCACGCCCGAAGACGTGCAGTTGCGATATCGCGATACCGTACAGCGGTGCCGCTGGCCTTGCAGCAAGCCGACATCCCCACCTACTGCGACATCCGTTTCGCCAGCCCGCATGCCACCTTCTGCGTAACGTTCGCCCAATTCGGGATCGTCTCCGGCGATGGCGGCTCATGGGGCCTGCCGAAATTGCTCGGCCTGTCCAAGGCGATGGAGATGACCTTCACCGCCGCGCCAATCGACGCCAGCGAGGCGCTACGGATCGGCCTGGTTTCCGCAGTTGCCGAGGGCGACAACCTGATGCGGGATGCAAATGCACTCGCCCACGCCATCGCCGACATCCTGCCGATGCGATCCGCATGGTCAAGCGCCTGCTGCGCGATGGCCGGGCATATCGATCTGCGCGTGCATATGGACATGGCGGCCGCATTCCAGGCCATTGCCCACGCATCGCCGGAGCACCTGTCGGCAGTCGAAAGGGTGCTACGGCGGTTACGACGCGTTTGAGTCCGGGTCGTCGCCGTCCGGAAAATCAAGCGACTCGTCAGCCCTCTCAAGCCAAGCCGTGTCGAGCGACAGCCGATGTATTCCCGTTCTTGGCGTCCAATCGCCCGCGGCGAAGTTCCCCGAGTGGCTATTGTAGGCGGGCAGTGGCAACCGCTGGAAGTGGTCGGGCGTCAGCCTAATGATCCTGAGCGCGACAACTACTGAAAGGCCATGCACCTGCTGGGACTTGGCGCAAATATCCTGGAGAAGAGGCCCATGACCGCTAAGCCAAGTTGTGAGGTGGATTCTCCGCGCGCACCTGTATGAACAGATGGCGTAGCAGATCAATGGCATGTTGCACCAGTTGCACAACCAGATCGGCAATGCTCATGTCCATACTTATGGCTTGGGTGGTCGCAAAGATTACGACCCCTAGCACAGCAAGCACCGTCAAGCCGAACTTCAGATCGTCATTCACAGTGGCCTTCTCCCGCCTCTTCACCGAATTCAGGTCCATAACCGACAGGGGCGCTACACAATGGCGCACCGTTGAACAATTGGACCCATCTCACTTCCTTGTGAGCGTGGCAGAGGTGGGATGCGCCGTTCCGTGCGGCATCCCTCGCATGTGCAACTGAGCTTGATGGGACAGGAATCAGACCGTGCACCCCAAGACCGGTTCTTCCGGGGCCATGGCCTCGCCGCCAGAATCCAGAGCGACAGTGGCGCGGTCCGAAATGACGGAAACCAATTGCTACAGTAGTTCGAGACCCAAGTCGGTGAGCGGGATGGGACAAAAGTGCGCCGAACGTCACCATGGCGTTAGGGCGATCCATCCCGACATATACGCCGACGACGCATCTTGTCGAAACGTCGAGGGCTATGCTTAGCCATGGCCGGCCAATTGGGCGTCGGCTCGCATCATCAACCAGGATCAGATCGGCCAGCGTGTGATCAATCTGCACAATATCCATCGGACAGCGCGCCACAAGATGACCTGGTGGAATCTCAGAGCCCGGCTGCGTTGCGAGCCGAAGGGCGTCCTCTTTCCGATGGGCGGCCCATCGTCGCGAAATGGTAGATCTGCTTGGCGGACTAACACTTGCCCCTGCGCATCGCTTCCGAATTTCGACGTCGAGCTCGAAGAGCGGATGAGCGAGATGAGGCTGTCGCGGCAGCCAATCGGTCAGGACCTCATTCACGATTTCCTCGATGGTCGCTGGTAGACGCGGCTTTCCCACTTTTGGGCCTCGGTCATAAGGTATCAATGCGCTCGCCACAGGATCCGCGAGAAAGCGCCGGCGCAAGTGATAAACCGTGGCCCAATGGATTCCAAGCAATTTGCCAGCAGTCTCAGCTTGCTTAAGCGTGAGGGGAGCCGTCCCAAGCGGACGCAACACCCTCGCAATCGCCAGCTCGCGCTTCGTTGCAATCCTCATCGCCATGCTCAAGGCCGTGGTCTTACATACGCGGACAGATTTCCTTTATCGTCGCTGCCGTCTGTAGCTTTGCGAGCGGCGTCTGCACGATTGGTTGCCAGACTGGCCTGATCGTTGTGTCTGGCTCCGCTTTTGGTGTGCTTGTTGGTATCCGTGCTTCTCGCCTGGTGGTCCTACCGACAGTACCAAGGGCTGGGTCTTCCTGAAAGCGAAAGTGCGTCACATCACTAGGGCAACCGATGGATCCGTCAGAAATTTTGTGTTTAGGCATAACATGTCACCAAGGAGCATGTATGCCACTAAAAACCACGACCAGTCAGGCTGCCAACCGTGAACCGCCGCCCCATTCCCGAGGACCTGATTGCCCATTTCGTAAATGGGTCCGATGCCTGCCGAGGCGGTTCAAGACGCCTCGATGGCATTCAAAAAGGCCCTGATTGAGCGCGCCCTGGGCGGAGTAGACTGTCCTGACCGAGGACGGTCCACTGCGGGTCGATATCCCACGCCACCGTGTCAAGATGCGTGAGGACGGCGTGGTACGTAACAAGGCCGTCAACCTGGCCTTGGGCGTGCTGCCGGATGGCACGCGCGACATCCTGGGCCTGTGGGATATTCATGCGGCCAGGCATCGCCGATGCGTACAGCGCGCCTTCGGGTTGCATCGGCATTGCCGTCGCCATGAGCAGCTGCTCGTAGGTAGCGTGCAGCTCCCATTCTGCCTTCGCCGCCGTCGAGCCACACTCGCGGACGTTCCATCCGTTGATCTCGTCGGCCCGCGCCTTCAATAGGCGCGCGGCTTCGCGGAGGATTTCAGCGCGTTTATCGAAGCTTGTGGACGCCCATCCTGGCTGCGCACGCTGCGCGGCATTAGCTGCCCGGTCGATATCATCCGCAAGGCCGATTCCGATCGTCGCCAGGATCTTCCCCGTCGACGGCTCGACGACGTCCGCAACGCTGCCAGTGCCAGGCACCCAACCGTTCGAGAAGATCCGCCCTTCCCATGCGCATGAATTGCTATTGGTCATTAATGTCTCCGCAAATACTGTAGGAATATCGCCAGCGTCATCAATCGGCAGAGCCGGCCAGAACCCGCACGACGCCTGACTCCCTCTTGCCGTGATCCGAGATTAGGAAGACCGCGATCGCGGCCACCACGCCGGGGATGGCAAACACCATGAAGTTGAACGTGTTAGGAAACTGCTGGCTCAGGAGGTAGCCACCCAGTGCGGGCCCTGACACTGCGCCGAGCCGCCCGGCTGCTGCGGCCCAACCGACTCCGGTCGATTGCGCGGGATATAACTGGGCTGCGAAGGCATGTACGATTGGGGTTGCCCAGCCCCCGATTTCGGAATATATTTTTCTCCACAAAGACCCCATCGGGGAGACTCCCCTATGAGCGTATACGTCGCACGTGATCGAGCAAGCGCGCTTGAGCACATCAGTTCGCGCGTAGATAGTACTGTCGATCTAGACTATGAAACCGCGTGGGAAGACGCGCTCGAACTCGGACGACTTGGGCAACAGCGCGGCATCGTCGTACAGTTCCGAACCATCGAACATGTCTGTGTGGAGTCTGCAGATGCGCTAGCCAGAGGGCTCCGCGGAGAAAAACTCACATTCCGACAGCGACACCTCTACTGCCGGTTCGACATGACGGCATTATCCGAGGACTGTCTGTGCGAACTCGAGGCACTCGCTATCAAGCACGGCGACTACATCCTGCCTGGTCACTTGCTGCAAGAAGCCACGCTCATCTGGAACTAGCCAGTTCATGCTGTCCCAACAGCGATACGTTGGGCGGCATCTCGCATGTCGGGCCACCGGCTGACGCAGGCAAGGGACTTCGCGCTCGCATGCCATCGCAAAAGAACTCCGCTGAAGAGCAAGAATGTTGTCTTCCCGGCATGCCGGCCAGACTGCTTCCGGGAGATAGCAAATCTACTTAAGAAGAATCCCTACGGGCGGAAGCATCCCGGCAAAAGTAGGATGACGGGACGAACTTTGCATGAAGGAATATGTCATGCGTCCCCGCTATGCGACTGAGAAGGATTGGCCTGAGGTTGAGGCCCTCCTGCGTGCTTCCTCACTTTGCGTCGAGGGGGTACGCGAACATATCACCCATTTCATCATGGTCCGCGACAATGCCGGGCTCCTCGGATGTGCCGGCGTGGAGCGCTATGGGGAAACAGGACTTCTTCGAGGACTGGCTGTTGCGCAGCGCGCAAGGTCTGCAGGTCTCGGCGAGCTTCTGCTTTCCGCAATCGTGGCAGACGTCCGGCTGCAAGGGGTCGCATCAATAGTGTTGCAGACCAAGACCGCATCCGGCTATTTCGCGCGCCTCGGCTTCGCGCCAATCAACCTTTCTGACCTGCCGCCTGCCGTAATGCGCTCGCAGGAACTCAACCGTCCCCCAGCCGATGTCGGGACGCTGATGCAAATTGCCTTGTAGTAGCTCGCTCGCAAGTTCATTCGCCGGAGCGGGCAGCCAGGCGCATTGCGGAACCACGGAGGACGGCTCGCAACGTTGAAGTCGATGCAAGAATTTCCACCACGCCAGGGTCATCGCGGCTTTGGCTTCCTTGACCTTGCTGCCCTATTCCCTTCGAGCGGCTTGAATTTCCCGAAGTCTTCTTCATGCGCCCTGCTCCCGACCGTGGGCTTTTCGGGGAGCGGTTTAAGCCATTAGCGCGGCACGATTTGAGGCCAACAGCCGTGTTCAACCGGCACCGACTTCGTTCGTGAGCGGCTTGCCGCTTTCGAACTCCGTCACGCTGCGCAAGGTTGTTTCGCAAATGGTCGTCACGGCCTCGCGCGTGAGGAAGGCTTGGTGCCCGGTCACGATCACGTTAGGAAACGTGATTAGCTGCTGCAGCACGGAGTCGTCGACGATGATGCCGGACAGGTCGCGGAAGAACAGGCCCGCCTCCTGCTCGTACACGTCGATCGCCAGCCCGCCGAGTTGCCCGCTCCGGAGCGCTTCGATGACTGCTTCCGTGTCGATCAGCCCGCCGCGGCTAGTGTTGATGAGCAAGGCCCCCGGCTTGGCGCGCGACAGCGTTTCGGCATTGATGATGTGATGGGTCTCGGGCGTGAGCGGGCAATGCAGCGAGATGCAGTCCGCGCTTGCGCCGATTTCTCCCTCGTCCGCGTAGCGTCCACCAAGGGCCTCGAATTCCGGGGACGGGTACTTGTCGTAGCCGATCACGTTGCAACCGAACCCGACCATGATTTTCGCAAACACGCGCCCGATCTTGCCGGTGCCGATCACGGCCACGGTCTTGCCGCACAGGTCGAAGCCCATCAGGCCTTCGAGCGAGAAATTGAAGTCCCGCGTGCGATTGTAGGCCCGGTGGATCTTGCGGTTGACCGCCATCAGCAGGGCCGCCGCGTGCTCGGCGACCGCGTTGGGCGAGTAGTCGACAACGCGCACCACCTTGATCCCGAGCGCCTGCGCGGCTTTCAGGTCGACGTTGTTGAACCCCGTGCAGCGCAGCGCGACCAGCTTGGTGCCGCCGCGTCCGAGCGCTTCCAGCACGGTCGCATCGGCCCGGTCATTGACGAAGATGCACACTGCGCCGTGGCCCGCGGCGAGGCCCACCGTCTCATTGTCCAAGGGAACTTCGAAGTACTTGAGCTGATGGCCTTCGGCCGCATTCGCGGCATCGAGATGTTGACGATCGTAGGACTTTGCGCTGAAGACGGCGATTTCCATGATGTGTCTCCGCGGCGAATCGCATGGCGCGCTTCGCCCAGGTTGCCCTGCACTATCCGCCAGCCAGTGTGGCGGCGACCTGTACGAACAGGATTTTCACGATGGTCATTGACGGGAAGATCATCGAGTAGCCGAGGTCGGGCCGGTCGGTGGGCGCGACGCGGTTGGCAAAGGCAAGGATGGCGGGATTGCCGGTGGCGCCGCAGATCACGCCCACCGCCAGGTCGAACGGCAGCCTGAAGACCCAGAGGCAGAAAATCGCAGTAATCAGCAGCAGGGCGAGCAGGATCACCACGCCATAGATCAGGAAGGACACCCCGGTTACGCCGATGGTGGCGAAGAACTTCGGCCCGGATGCAATGCCCACCTGTGCCAGGAAGATGGTCAGCCCGAAGTTGCGCAGGACCAGGTTGGCCGACAGCGGCATGGTCCAGACGAACGGTCCGAGACGGCGCACCCGGCCGAGCATGAGGGCGACCAGCAGCAGCGCCGCCAGCCCCAGCGCCAGCGTGCCGACGCCCGGAATCGGCACCGGGATCAGCCCCACCAGCAGCCCGAGGGCCGCGCCGATGCCGATCGAGATAAAGCTCAGCTCGGCGGTGCCCTTGATGGAGTCGCCGAACAGCGCGCGAATCGGCTTCATGTGGGCGCGATTGACCAGCAGGCCGACGCGGTCACCGAACTCGAGGGTGAGGTCATCGCGGGGCATCAGGTCCGCATCACCGCGCCGCACATGGGCGATCGAGCAGACCATGCCTTCGGGAAAGCGGATATCGCGCAGCGTGTGCCCGACCACGAGCCGGCTAGAGGCGAACACGCGCATATAGTCCAGGTCTTCGCGATGGCTTGTCATGCGGCCCGGCTGCAGTTCCCCGCACAGCGAAGTGGCTTCACGCAGCATGGCCGGGTCAGTGGCGGTCGCGAGCAGCACGTCGTTGGCCTGCAGGACCAGGTCGTCGGCGGAGGGGTGGTTGTGGTGGGCGCGACGCACGGCGGCAATCGCCACCCCGTCCGGTAGGCGCGCTACCACCTCCGACAGCCGCGCGCCGATAAACGCCGGGTTCGTCAGCGCAATCTCGGCGGTCTCGATCAGCTTTGGCGGCGGCCGCACGATATTCGGCTTGAGCAGCGCGGTGAGCGCATACAGAAACAGGATCGGCCCTGCCACGCCGACTGGGTATGCGACGCTGTAGCCCACCGCGGCGCCGTCGCTCTTCATCGCCGCCATCGCGGCCTGCAGGCTTGCCGTGCTGGTGCCCGCGCCTCGCGTGCCGCCGTGGCGTACAAACTGCCGATCGTGCATTCCACCGTCAATGTGAAGACCGGCCTGAACAAGCCGCCGATCCCGCAGTTGCAGAAGGTGCTGGGCGACTTCCCCACCTACGACCGCACCACCATCAACTCCTGGGAAGACGTTGAGTTCCGCGAAGCGGTGAAGGCAACGGGCCGCAAGAAGCTGATCATGACCGCGCTGTGGACGGAAGCCTGCCTTACCTTCCCGGCGCTGGACGCGCTCAAGGAAGGCTATGAAGTCTATGTTGTGGCCGATGCAGTGGGCGGAACTTCCGTGGCCGCGCACGAGGCTGCGCTGCGTCGCATCGAACAGGCCGGCGGCAAGATGATCAGCGTGCCGCAGCTGTTCTGTGAACTACAGCGCGACTGGTCGCGCAGCGAGACCGTGCCGGCGTTCATGGATCTCTTTATCCAGACCGGCGGCACCGCGGGCATCCAGTTCTCCTACGATCGCACCTGACGTGCAGGCGGGCCGGCATGCCGGCCCGTTCCATCATGCGCCTCGCGCTGCGCGGGGCGCCATCCCTCTTCCTTCTCACCCAACACCGTTCAGACGGGAGCCGGCATGGCCGACTACTATCTCGTTTCGCGCCGCTTGTTCATTGCCTTCATGTTCGTGCTGAGCGGCGCAAACAAGCTGATCTTCTTCAGCCACGGCCTGGACGAAGTGCGCTCGCGCAACTTGCCGTTCCCGCGCCTGGTGCTGTCGCTGACCATCCTCGTGCAGCTGACATGTGGCCTGGCCATCGTAGCCGGCTACCAGACCGGGATTGCCGCCCTCCTGCTGGCGGCCTTCACGCTGGCGACTGCAGTGGTCCTCTATGACTTCTGGAACCAGAAAGGCGCACAGCGCATGCTTTTGTTCACGGGATTTCTCGAGCACATCAGCATCATCGGGGTTGCGGGCAGGTGTGGCGAGCTACATGCTGACGCAGCTCGGCGAGGACCGCATCGACGGCATCCGCCAGGCGGATTCGCGCGAGCGCGTGTTCGGCGCGGGGCCCGGACTGCTGGTGCAAGGTGATGGCTGGCAGGTCTTGCTGAACGCATACAAGGAATGGGGCGCAAGAAATCGCCCGGAAGGGAGCAAGATCGTCCTGCGGGTGCTGGCGCCACTTTGAGTTTGGGGCCGCACGCGAAGCGCGAATCATGGCGCGCGGCAAGGATGCACCGGCCCGATTATGCTCAGCCCGCGCGCGGGCCCTCCACGAACGCGGCGAAGCCGGCAACGAACTCCCTGAGCCGCGCACGCATGCCGGCATCGGTGAGTTCGCCCTGCGCGTCGAATACCTGGCCGGCGCGCGCAACCAGCAGCCGGTTGCCGGTATAGTGCCGCGTGCCCAGCGTCTTGAGCACCGGCAGCCAGTCGTTCTGTGCCAGCACCGTGCCGAAGCCCCCGGCCGAGGCGCCGAGCACCGCAACCGGGCGATTGCCGAAGACCACGGGAATATCCCCGGCCGGCCGCGAGAGCCAGTCGATAGCGTTCTTGAAGACCCCGGGGATGCCATTGTTGTATTCAGGCGTGGCCAGAATCAGGCCATCGCTCGCCATGACCTGTTCGCGCAACGCCACCACGGCGGCAGGCAAGCCCTCACGCGCCTCCAGATCCGCATCGTAAAGCGGAATGCCATGCAGGGTGGCGATATCAAGCCGGACCTGCGTGCCCGCCTCAGCCTGCGCCGCCCGCAGCAGTGCGGTGTTGTACGACTGTGCCCGCAGGCTGCCGGAAATTCCCAGGATCTGGATCATTTGTCACACCTCTTTTCATGAAGATGAAGGATACAGTTTTGCTCATTATCCAGCATGATAGAGCCTTGCCGGCGCGGAATGACTCCACCGCGCCTACACACTTGAACTCCCACTCGAATGCTGAAACGAACCGTGATGAAGATACGAGCGGCCCCAGTCTGGCGTTCGCTTGCCGCGGCCTGGCTCGCCGCAGGCGGTCTGCTCGGGACCGCGTCGCACCGCGTGCACGCCGGACAGATATGCGATGCGCCCTATGTCCATGACGGCGGACGGATCCGCTTCGAAGCGGACGGATTGACGCCGATGACAACCATTGCCTTCTTCCGCAACGTCAACGACTTCGAGCGCGACCTTTGCTCGTTCGATCTGGACATCTATTCCAGGTCCGCCCTCCGGCGCTTGATGGGGCCGCCCGTCGAGACCGTGCAGCGTCACCGGCTCGTGATTGACGAACGCTCGGGACAGCCAGTCGTGCGCAGCCTCAATGCACGCGTTCAGGCCCACGGCCAGTACACCGAGCTGGTCGGGGAAATGAGTACCAACTCGAACGGACTGCTGCTGTATCCGCCGGCGCTGACAGAGGGCCAGGTACTCCCGGCGGAAACGTTTGCGTCCCGCTACGACTTTCGTATTGTGGATCGCCGCACCGGCACCACGGTCTCTGATTTCGTTGGTTCCAATGTTCGCCTGACCTTGTCTGAGCGGACGGTGGGTCCGCTGCAGCGCCTGAAGCTTGCCACCGGCACCCTCCTCTGCTGGCCGATCCGATATACCAAGTTCGTGGATCCTGGCCGCTTTCGGCTGGTCGATACGGATATCGAACTGGAGCCGACGGTGCTCGACATGACCGACTGGTATTGTCCCGCCCGGCGATTCGTCATGCGCCAGGAAGTTCGCTACAAAAATCAGCACCAGGTTGTCGATGTGGTGGAAATTGAATAGGGCAGCCGCTGAAGGGTTTCGCCATTGGAACACCTGCATTGCATAGCGCCAATCTGTGGCGGGAAAAAGCGCCCGATCAACGGGCGCAAACGGAGACGACCACGGAGGTAAAGCAGGCCCGGCTCCAGAAAGAATGTCGCAGCAAACGGCAGCGGGGATAGCAAGGCGGGCCGACATGCCGTCCGGCCCGATGGACACGCCGACTGTCTCGCCCCCCGTCACTCAATCGACCTGTGCTCCCGAGTCCTTGACGACCTTCGCCCATTTCACCAGATCGTCCTTGATCAGAACGCGGAACTGCTCTGGCGTATTGGATGCGGCCTCTGCTCCTTGCGCGGCCAGCTTGTCCTGCACGTCCTTGCTATTCAGGACTTTGGTGGCCTCCGCATGAAGCTGGGCAAGAATTTCCTTTGGCGTACCGGCTGGCGCAAGCAACCCATACCAGGAGACCGCGCTGTACCCGGGAATGGCCTCCCCTATCGCCGGCACCTCGGGAATCAGTCTTGACCGTTTCTCTGTGGCCACGCCAAGTACGCGGAGTTGCCCCGTTTTCACGAACGGCATCACGCCTGGCAAGCTGCCGAACGTTATGGGAACCTGGCCGGCAACCACGTCAGTAGCCGCTGCCGCTGCGCTCTTGTACGGAACGTGAGTAATATCGATGCCAGCCTTTGCCTTCAGCATTTCCCCGAGCAGATGATTCAGCGTGCCATTGCCCGCGGAGGCATAGTCCAGTTTTCCTGGCTTCGACCTGGCCAGGCCAATCAGATCGTGGACAGACCTGGCCTGGATTGCGGGGTTCGTGACCAGCACGTACGGCGCCGTTGCCACCAGCGTAATCGGCTCGAAGTCCTTGACCGGATCAAACGGAATCTTCCGGTATAGCGACGGGTTGATGGTGAACGAACTGCCGACTGTCAGCAGTAGCGTGTAGCCGTCGCGCGGTGCCTTCGCGGCTACCTGGATGCCGATATTGCCACCGGCGCCCGGCCGGTTGTCGACGACAATGGGGTGGCCCAGCACCGCACCGAGTCTTTGCGCCACGATTCTCGCCACGGCATCGTTGGCACCACCAGGCGCTTGTGGAACGATCAGTGTCACCGGCTTCACCGGATACCCACTCGCCCAGCCTGAGCCGCTTATCATTAGCGCCGGAACCAAGCCTCCAGTACGGAGAAGACGCAATGCCTTCCCTTTGATACCTTTCAATTCATGTCTCCTTTGAAGCGGCATGCCACCAGTTGTGAAGCATAAGCAGCAAGCCGTGATTCGATGAGGATGAAAGAGGTGAAGGGTGTCGTAAAGCAATAAATGGCGAGCGTGCCATCGCGTTTGGTGATGGCCGAATGGTGGCTACGGGGCGGATGGTTGGAAGTGAAGCCATGCAGGATGCATCTGACCCGGCCGGACTTTCAGGCGCTAACGCCACGCCTGAAGGGATGCGCCAGCCAAGCCTGGCCTGCAAGGCAAGGTTGCCGTCATTGCCCGCGCTGGCTACGCTGCAAGCGTGGCGCACGCCAGCTTCTGCGTGACGGCCGGCTGGCCGTCCCCGGCCGGCTTGCTCGCCGTTCCTTGCACATATCCTTCCCGGAGATTGCGGCATGGCCATCCAGCTCAACCACACCATCGTCTTTTCTCACGACAAGAAGGTCTCCGCCGACTTCCTCTGCGAGATCCTCGGACGTCCCCCGGCCGAGCCGTTCGGGCCGTTTCTCGGCGTGCGGCTGGACAATGACGTGACCCTGGACTTCATGGACGCGGAGGGCGATGTTGCCCTGCAGCACTATGCCTTCCTGGTCAGCGACGCCGAATTCGATCAGGGCTTTGCCCGCGTCCGCGCGCGCAACCTGACCTACTGGGCGGACCCGTACCGCCGCCGCCCAGGCGAGGTCAACACCGACGATGGCGGCCGTCGGATCTACTTCGAGGATCCGAGCAAGCACTTTCTGGAGATCTTTACGAAGGGCTAGTGTCCTGTCATGAGCCTTTGACGAGACACTGGCGCCCTGCCACGCCAGCTCGATGCTTTGCAGCGTTGACTGCGCTTGGTTGATGCGGTTGCACCCCATAGAATGAAGTTGCGCCTTGGAAAGCGGCTCTGGTTTCTGCCGCATCAAAGGAGGATGTCATGGAACTTCATATGCAATCGCATCGCTACACGCACCGGTGGCCGGACTGGCGTGCGGCGGCGCTGGCGGGCCTCGTCGCCGGGGTGGTATTCCTGGTGCTCGACTTGCTGGCGGCCATGCTGATGGGGGCCAGCGTCTGGAAGCCGCTGACCATGATCGCGGCCATCATGCTGGGCCCTGATGTGCTGGCGCAAGCTGCCACCTTCCAGATGAGCGTGCTGGTAGCGGCCGTGGTGGTCCACTTCGTGCTCTCTGTCGTGTTCGCGGTGATCCTGGCAGCGATCATGGCGCCGTTCCGTTTCGATTCGAGCGTCGGCATGGCCTCGGTGGTGGGGGCGCTGTTCGGCCTGGTCCTGTACCTGGTCAATTTTCACGGCATGACTGCCGTCTTCCCATGGTTTGCCGAAGCGCGAGGCTGGGTGACCGCCATTGCCCACATCGTGTTCGGCCTGGTCGCGGCTGACTCGTATCTGAAACTGGAGCGGCACGTGGATGCGTCCGCCGGCGGAACTGGCGGTACCTAGGAGAGCAAGCGCAAAACGAGCAGCGGCAAGGCGCGCGATCCATGCAGACCGTCGCCTATCCCTATCAGCCAGTGCCTGAACGGGGCACCCTGAGGTGCTTCCTGCTGGCCTTGTTCATGCACCTGCTGCTGGGTGCCCTGCTCTACTATGGCGTGCGCTGGCGCAGCGCGGCGCCGGAGGGTATCGCGGCCGAACTGTGGGAGGCGATCCCGGAAGCCGCAACGCCAGCGCCTGCAATCACGCCGGCGCCAAGCCCGAAGCCGGTCGAAGAGGAAGACGCCGACATCTCGCTGCAGGAAAAGCAGCGCAAGGCCGAGCAGGCCGCGCGCGACCAGGCACAAGCACGGCAGCGCGAGAACCAGGCCCGTGCCGAAGCGGCCCGCAAGGAGGCGCAGCGCAAGGCGACGGAAGCGCAGCGCCAGGCCGACAATGCCCAGCGCCAGGGCGAACTGGCGCGATTGCGGTCGCAGGCGGGCAATTCGGGAACACGGGTCGGCTCCGGCTCCGGCACCAAGCCTTCGTCCGGTTATGCCGAGCGGGTCCGGCAGCGGGTCAAGCCGAACATCATTTTCAATGAAGACGTCAGCGGCAATCCGGCGGCGGTGGTGGCCGTGGGCATGGCGCCGGATGGCTCGGTGCTGTCGACGCGGCTCGCCAAGTCAAGCGGCAATGCGGCCTGGGACAACGCCGTGCTGCGCGCGGTGCAGCGATCCGACCCGCTGCCGCGCGACGAAAACGGCGTTGCACCGTCCAATATCCTCATTACTTTCTGGCCCAAGGACGAAGGCGGCTAGTAGTGCCGCCTCCTGTGCCCTGTCCAGGCGCTACGCCTCTATGTAGCCCTTGCGCAGTTTCTCCGACACCAGCTTGTCCGCCTCGCGCCGTGCCCGCTCGGCGCTGTCGAAGGTCTTCACGCTGGTCTGCCCTGTGCTGCCGATGCGGCCGTAGGTGACGGAGAGCTCCGCCCCGCGTACGCTGACACGCCAGAACTTGCGCGATGTGCCCTGTTCGAAGCGCAGGCTCCGAACCAGTTCCGCTTGCGCAGCCGATGCCGTCGCCGCGTCCGTCCGGGCCTCGCCCGTTGACGCCGGATCCTGCGCCGCGGCCGGCTTCGCCAACGGCACCGGCATCTCGACCTCCACGTCCAGCGCGCGATCCTCGCCATCGGCCAGCATGGCCTCGATGCGGGCCAGCACCGCGTCCCGATCGTCGAGCCAGTCCTTGCCGGGGATGTCCAGCACCCGCCAGCCGAAGCCGCGCAGGACGCCGGGGCGGAACACATAGCGCTCGGCGGTGTCCGTCACCGGCTCGGACGGCGCATCGAGCAGGATCGCCAGCGCGTAGCCTTGTCCCGACGGATCGGCGATGGCCAGGTCGCAGCGGAACTGCGAGCGGCCGACGTTGGCGTGCACCTGGTGGCCGCGCGCACGCAGCGCCTCGGCCAGTGCGTCGCGGACGCTGTCCGGCGTGGCCTCGCGCGTGAAGGCGTCGCGCGCGCCGGGGTTCAGCGCGCCGAGCACCGACTGGGCGCGTTCGAACTGCCCGCGCGCGCTGGCCTGCGCGAACTGCAGGAACGCACGCAGCGCGGCCGCGCCATCGTTGTGCACGTTGGTGATCGCCTCGGCCTGGATCGTCGACACCACCGCCATCCGATGGCGCGCGCGGCTGAAGATCACGTTCAGCCGCTTCTCGCCGCCGCGCTGGTTGATCGGGCCGAAGTTCATCAGCATCTTGCCGTCCGGCCCCGGCGCGTAGCAGATGCTCAGGATGATCACGTCGCGCTCGTCGCCTTGCACGTTCTCCAGGTTCTTGACGAACAGTCCGTTGAACTGGTCGTCGTCCTCGCGCACGTACTCGCGCTCGAGGCGCATCGCGAAGTCCGCGTCCTCGGCGGCCAGCGCCTCGAGCGCGGACTCGATGGCGCCCTGCTGCGCCTCTGAAAACGCCACGATGCCCAGGCTCAGCCCGGTCTCGCGCCGCAGCAGCTCGCGCACGGTCCGGGCGATGTAGTTCGCCTCCTGCGCATTGCGGCGGTCCGTGTAGACGCCGTCGGCCAGCCGGTGGAAGCTGACCGGCCGCGCCAGCAGCGCGTCGGCGCCCGCGATGTCGGCATCTTCCTGGTCCGAGCGCAGCGCAGGCGCCTCGTCCTCGGCCTGCTCCAGCAAACGGTCGGGAATGGTGACCAGGCGCCCGTCGTAGAACGCCGCGTTGGAAAAGCTGATCAGCGACTCGTGACGGCTGCGGTAGTGCCACGCCAGCAGCGTGGCGGGCAGGTTGCGCGCGGCCTGGTTCAGCAGGCTGTCCGAATCGAGATTGATCGCGATGCGCTCGCCCTCCTCTTCCACGACGATCTCGTCGTCGCCCTCGGCACCGCCGGCCGTGAAGAAACTTGTCGGCGGCAGCTGCATCTCGTCGCCGACCACCACCACCTGGCGTGCACGGCTCAGCGCCGGCACGGCTTCCTCGGTGGGAATCTGGCTGGCCTCGTCGAAGATCACCACGTCGAACAGATCAGGCGACAGCGGCAGCGTGTCGGACACCGACAACGGACTCATCAGCCAGATCGGCTTCAGGTCGTTGATGACGAGGCCGGTCTCGTCGTCGCAGAGATCGCGGATCGAACGGTGGCGCATGCTCTTGCCGAACTCGTGCTCCAGTTCGCGGCGACCCGTGGCGTATTGTTTCTTGAACGCCTTGCCGTCGGCATCCAGCATCGTGGCCGACAGCGAGGACACGCGCACGTGCTCGGCAAACTGCCGGTGCCGCGTGGCGCGAACCACTTGCGCGTTCAGCGCGAGCAGTTCACGCTGCCCTTGCGCCACGGCGCGCGCAGCCTGCGCCAGCGCCGCGCCGCCAAAGCGCGCCAGCACCGGGTTCTCGCGCGTGAGACGGCGCAGTGCCTCATCGGCGACCAGCGCCTCGAGCTGCACCGGTGCGTGATCGAGCCACTGCAGCGTGGCGGCACAGGCGGGGTCGCCCGCATGCACCGCGCGCAACAGCGGCAACAGGTCTGGCAGGTCGTCCAGCGCCTCGCGCAGGTCGCGCAGCAGTTCGGCGATGTCGCCGAGGCGCGCATCGGCGGCCAGCGCCAGCCCGTCGCGTACACGCTGCGCGAGCTTCTCCAGCGACTCGCGCGCACCGGCCTCGGCGCGCGCCGCCGCGACCGGGTCGACAGCCTGGCGCAAGTGCGCGACCAGTTCGCGCGGGCCTGCGCCCGACTGCAGGCGCCGCTCGAGTTCGCCGAGCGCGCGCAGGAAAGCCCGCATCTCGCCGACCCCGTAGCGGCGGCGGCTGTCGGCATCGGCCGCCGCCAGCGCGGCGCTCGCGGCGTGCTCAGCGGCCAGCGCTTCCAGCACCTTGCCGTAGCCCGGATGGACGGCGTGCTTGCCGAAGTCATAGCGGCGCTTCAGTTCGCCGCGCAGCCGCCACCATGCGGGCTGCAGCCAGCGCGCGAACGACGGCTCCAGCCGCCGCGCGAGCGCCAGCGCCGATTCGGTATCGCCGGGGCTCAGCTTGTCCTGCCAGTTAGACGTTGCGGCTTGCGCGTCGGCGAGTGCCTGTGCGCGCGACTCCAGCTCCGCGCGGATCTCGCGCAGCGCGGCTTGCGCCGGCGAGGCCGCATCGAGCAGGTCCAGATGCGCGGCCAGGCCCGTGTCGAGCAGCCACTGGCTGTCGGCGGCGATTGCGCGTGCCTGCTCCAGCGCGGTGTCCTGGCCGGTCAGGCTGGCGGTACTGTCGAGCAGCGGGTCGAGCGCATCGAACAGCGCCTCGGCGTCATGGCACAGCTGCTCGGCGCGGCCATAGGCGCGCTCGTCGGCCAGCAGTTGCGGCGACAGGCGCGCGAACGGGTGCGCGGCCAGGCTGTCGACACCGAAGCGCTCGCGCATCGCGCGGTGCACGCGGTGCGCGAGATCGCGCTGACGGTCCCAGGCGGCCAGCGCCGGCAGGCGCTCGCGCAGCGCAGGCCCTGCCTCGGGCACAGCGGGCAACGCGGCCACGCGGCGCAGCAACGCACGCACGCTGTCGCCGAGTGCCTCGGGCGCGCTGGCCATCGCCGACTCGAATGCGTCGATGCGCTGCTGGTATGCGGCCAGCGCCTCGACGACCTGCGTGCGGCGCGCAGCCAGCGCGTCGCCATCGTGCGGCTGCGCGATCCACTGCTCGTAGCAGGCACGCAGGTCGGCAATAAAGGCCTTCTTGTCGGTCTGCGAGTCGTGGATCAGGGAGCACAGCGAGTCCAGCCCGCTTTGCTTGAGCCGGTGGAACACCACGTCGAGCGCGGCGCGCTTCTCGCAGACGAACAGCACGCGTTTGCCGCGGCCCGCGTAGTCGGCGATCAGGTTGGTGATGGTCTGCGACTTGCCAGTGCCCGGCGGGCCCTGGATGATGAAGCTGCGCTGGCTGCGCGCGAGGCCGACCGCGGCGTTCTGCGTCGCATCGGCCGCCACCACGTTCCACTGCTCGGCCGGTGCGAGCGGCGCGGGCGCTTGCGTCTCCACATCGCGCGGATCGATCGAGAACACGCGGTCGAACGCCGGATTGGCGCCGGGCTCGTCCAGCAACTGCGCGTAGTCGCGCACCAGCGACATCTTGCGGTAGTTGAAGTTGGCGAGCGTTACCTGCGTCAGGTCCAGGTCCCAGGCATAACGGTGGCCTTCGGACTCCTCGAGCACGTAGCCCTGGCGCTCGTCGCTTTCCGCGGCGGCGGGGCCGCTCATGTGCGGCTGGCGCGGACCGGCGCCCGGTGCGGCGCCCGCCTCGAAGCGCTGCGGCAGCTCGCTCGGCCGCACCCAGTGCTCGAACAGCGCGCGTCCCAGCGGCCGGTAGTCGTCCTGCGCATAGCTGTACGGCGGCAGCCAGCCACCGGTGCGCGCGGCGGCCGGGCCCGGCTTGCGGCGCTGGAACTGCTGCATCCGCTGCAGCGCCTTCTGCCGCACCAGCCGCACCGCGGCCTTGTCGACCAGGCGCAGCTCCACTGACGGTTCCGAGCGGCGGATCTGCGCGAGGATGCCGGCATGGATCTCCTCGAGCGAGGTCTTGCCGAGATCCACCGTCTCATCCAGCCGGATGTCGTACAGCTGGCTCAGGTAGTGGCGCAGCACCGGGTTGAACTCGGCCTCGCCGCCCGCGCACTGGATCACGTACTGGTCGCGCACGCCCTTGCGTTTGACCAGCTCCACCGGCAGCCACAGCAGCGGCGTCACGATGCGCTCGTCCGGCGCCTCCTTCAGGTTGTGCCAGCGCAGGAACGCCACCACCAGGCGCAGGTTGCTGAAGCCGTACTCGGCGCGGTCGCGGCGGGTCTCGGCGATCAGGCGGTCCAGCGACGCCGGCAGGTAGGGCTGGTCGTCGAAGCGCAGCCAGCGCTGCAGCGACACCGGCTTGCCCGCCACCAGGTCGGCTGCGAACGGTCCGCCCCAGGTGCAGATATGCTCGGGCCGCACGCTTTCGATCTGCAGCATCAGCGGCACGCTGGCCACGGTGACGTTGACGCTGACCGCGGTCGGACGGAAATGCAGCAGGCGGTTGCGCCGCGACAGATCGAACAGGCGGTCGCGCAGGTGCGTGAGCACGGCGGCGCGGCGCGGCGTGGCACCGGTCGTGCCGGCCAGCGCACGCTCGACGTCCAGGCCGAGTGGCTGGTCGCGCCACGTGCGCAGCCGGGTCGCCAGCGCGGCGACATCGGTGGCGCGGTCGTGGCGGTTGATCTCGGTCATCTCGACGATCACCGCGGCGACGATCGGATGCAAGCGCTCATGCAGCAGGAACAGGTTGCGGCGATGCGCCACGAAACTGCGCAGGTCGTCCTCGTCGGCGAAGTCCAGGCCGCAGGCCAGGCTCGCCAGCACCATGCCGAGCAGGAAGATGTCGCCGATTTCGTCGTGGTGGCCGACGAGCCGTTCCCAGCTGGCCGGGCCGGGCAGGTAGACCGGGCGCGCGACGGGCGCCGTAGCGTCAAGCTGCAGCGCCAGGTCGGCCTGGTCGCGCTGTCCGTCGTCGGCATGGCCGAGCTGCAGCGCGCCGACGATGTTCAGGCCCGAGGCCGGATGCGGCTGCACGCGATGCACCGCGCCGATGTCCATGACGGGCGCCTCGCCATCGGGCCGGCGCAGGCGCAGCGCCCCATCCTCGTCCACCAGGATGCTGTCGCGATCGAGCGCGGCCACCCTGCCCTGCGCGTGCAGCGTGGCAACCTGCGCGAACAGCGGCAGCACCAGCACCAGGACGTCGTCGGTGGGCAGCGCCGCGCCCGCCTGCGCCTCGATCAGGGCGCGCAGCATGCGCGGCTCCCCGCTGCCGGTCATATCCGGAATGGTATTGGTGCCGTGGGTCGTGCTGTCAGTCATGCCCGGCCCTCCCTGGCCAGTTCGCGGTGGAGTTGGCGCTGGTAGCGGTCCAGCTCGCGCTTGCCGAAGCCGGCGTCGCGGCGCAGGTTGCCATGCAGCGCTTCCAGGCTGCCGAGCGCCTGCGCCACCTGGCCGGCGCGCAGCAGCGCCGCGTCCTGCTGGTCGGGGTCGGCGAGCGCCAGGTCCATCATCAGCGCGTTGAGGTAGCCGCGCACGCTGTCGTCGGCCACGTCCGGCCCCAACCCCTCGGGGCCGATCGCTGGTTCGTCGTCGCGCCAGTCGGGGAACATCATGCGCACTTGCGCGAGTACTGCCTCGCTCGCCAGCGGCGTGCCGGCGAGGAAGTGGGCCAGGAAGCCGCGCGTCAGCGCCTGCAGGCGGATCTGGCCCGGCAGGTCCAGCTTCTCCAGCGCCAGCGGGCCGTGCAGCCGGGTTTCGATCCATGGATCGAGATCGGCCGCGCCCTCCCACCACAGCGCCAGTGCGCGCGCCCGGATAAAGGTCTCGGGATGGCTGTGGGCGGCGCTCGCGCCCGCTTCGTGGGCCTCGATCTCGGCCGCCTGGCGCAGGTAGGCGGCCGCGTCCACGCTGCCGATCCCGGTCTGCACCTTGACCAGCGTCGACACGGCCGGCGCCACCGCACGGGCGGCCACGGCGCCGCCGCGGTCGGCGAACAGCTCGGTGTGCAGCGCGTAGCGGCGCCAGGTCTCGCGATGGCTGGCGCTGGCGCCGGGCGCGGCCAGCGCGTCGTTCAGGATGCGGTCGGCCACCAGGAACTGGCCGTCGTCGCGCGACCACAGCAGGTAGTGGGCCAGTTCGTGGCCGAACACCGCCAGCAGCTCCGGCGGCGACAGCCGATCCAACAGCGGCCCCTGCAGGATGATGTGGACCTCGCCCGGCACGTAGACCAGCGACGCGTTCATGTCATGGCCCGGCGACTGGTAAAGCGTCGCGGGGGCGTCGATGCCGAGGCGCGCCATCGCCTCGGCCAGCGCCGCGTGCACGTCGGCATGTGCGTCCGCCTCGATGCGGTAGGTGTCGCGCAGCAGCATCGAGCGCAGTGCCTCGCGGTGATCGGCGCCGGTCGCGCGGGCGCCGGCCCAGCGCCAGACCTCGGGCTCATGGCGGCGCAGGTAGTCGACCACCGTTGCGTGATAGGCAAGCGGCACCAGCGCGCCGCGATCCGGGGCGTGAGAGTCCATGCGGGACGTTCCAGGGTTGCGTGGAAGCCGATTCTACAGGGGGAGCATGGCGTTGGCGCCGTCCATCAGCGCGGGCAATGCCCGCACTGGCCTGGCGAGCATGACGTTGTCGGGAGCAGTTGGAGGCGGGGATGCCGGCGCGAGAAGCGGCTGATGGCTGAAGCTGTTGGTTTGGGTGGGCGGCTGATACGCCGCAAGTTTGTTTCTGCCCAACATTTGCTCCGCCAGCCGGGCGGAATTCGCTGATGACGGGGCTGCGACTCCATTTTTGTCGGTCCGCATCCGGTGGCACAGCTTCTGCGTATAAGCGAGAGGACGCCCGCCGCGTTCTGCCCTCCTTACCGCAAATCGGAGTACCGCCATGATCCGCCAGCTCGCCAACACGATCTTCGCCACCGCCGCGATTGCAGTCGCCTGCACTGCCGGCATTGCCCATGCCGCCGCCCGCGACAGCGCTCCTGCCGGCGACAAGTCCGGCTACACCTTCCGCGTCGACATGCGCGACGTCTATAGCGAAGCTGCGCGGGCCGGCCGCTTCGACGTCTTCATCGACGGTACTCGCGTTGAGGCTTCACCCATCAACGAGCAGTCCGTTTCCGGCCTCGACCGCAGTGGTGTGTCGGCCGACCCTGCCCGCAAATTCGACATCTACACCGACGGCGCGCTGGCCGGCATGGACCGCAGCGGGGTATCGGCAGATCCCGCGCGCAAGTTCGACGTTTATACTGATGGCGCCCTGGCATAAGCCCGCGCATAGCGAGCCTGCCTCAGGCAGGCAGCCATCGTCAAACGCGCTTACGCGCCCTTTGGAACGTATTTCTCCCGGCTCCAAAGGGCGCTTTTTTGCTGGCCGGAGCCCGCGTCAGCCCAGCTCGGGGTAGTCGACGTAGCCGTGCGCACCGTTGCCGCCGTACAGCGACGCGTCTTCAAACGGACGGTTCAGCGGCTTGTTTTCGCGGAAGCGGCGCGGCAGGTCGGGGTTGGTGATCATCTTGCGGCCGAACGAGACCATGTCGGCACTGCCACGGCGAATCGCCTCTTCGGCCATTTCCTTGGAGTAGCCGTTGTTGACCATCCATACGCCGGTGTACAGACGGTGCAGCGCTTCATAGTCGAACGGGGCGTTGTCGCGCGGGCCGCCGGTGTGGCCTTCCACGACATGGATATACACCGGATGCAGCTTCTCCAGTTCACGCACGACATGTTCGAACAGTGGCTGTGGGTTGCTCTCCAGCGCGTCGTTGACGGGCGAGACCGGCGCCAGGCGAACGCCGACCCGGTCGGCACCAATCTCCTTAACCACGGCAGCCATGACTTCGAGCAGGAAGCGCGCGCGGTTTTCGATGCTGCCGCCATACGCGTCGGTGCGATTGTTCGTGCCATCGCGCAGGAAGGCGTCAAGCAGGTAGCCGTGCGCGCCATGGACTTCGACACCGTCGAAGCCGGCCTGGACGGCATTGGCTGCAGCGGTGCGGAAGTCGTTGACAATGCCAGCGATCTCGGCCGTCTCGAGCGCGCGCGGGACCGAGCATTCGACGTAGCCTTTGCCATTGATATAGGTCTTGGCATTGGCAGCGATGGCCGACGGTGCGACCGGGGCCTGGTTGTCCGGCTGGAAGTGCGTGTGCGACATGCGGCCGGTGTGCCAGATCTGCAGGAAGATCCTGCCGCCCTTAGCGTGGACCGCGTCGGTCACCTTCTTCCAGGCAGCAATCTGCTCGGGGGTGTAGATGCCCGGCGTATTGGTGTAGCCCTGGGCAGTGGTCGAGACCTGGGTGGCTTCAGCGATGATCAGGCCTACGCTGGCGCGCTGGCTGTAGTACTCGACCACCATTTCGGTCGGCACCAGGTTGTCGTCGGCCCGGCTGCGCGTGAGCGGCGCCATGGCCATGCGGTTGGCCAGTTCGAGCTTGCCCAGCTTGATTGGCTGGAACAGCGCGTCGGCAAGGAAGGCTTCGTTCTGTACACCCATGAATCACTTACTCCGTAGTTGGTCTATGGCTTGTTGCGGCGAGAACCGCCGTTAGCGGCCGGCTGGAACAGGTGGTCAAACATCAGGTCGACGCTGCGGCGCAGCGGCTCGACAGAGCATTCGAGCTTCATGCGCAGCAAGGCGCCCTCCCAGGCATCCCACGCCAGCCCGGATAGCTCGGCAGCCGCTATGTCGGCACGGATATCGCCGTGCGCCTGGGCCTCGCAGATCATGCTGGCGAGGCGTTCGCGCCACGCCAGTTGCGCGGATTGCAGGGCGGCCCGGCAGACTTCGCTCGACAAGGCAATCTCCGCCGCGAAGTTACCTATCAGACACCCAGCCTGCAGCTTCCTCGATTCGTGGTACGCAATCATCCGGGCAAAGACATAGCGGATCGCTGCCATTGGCGCAGACGGCGCCTCATCGATCATCGCCTCCCACGACCGCTGCAGGAAACCCGCGTATTGCGCGACGATGACCGCCGCGAACGCTTCCTTGCTCTCGAAATGGTTGTAGAACGACCCCTTCGGCACGCCGGCGTGGTCGGTGATCTGCTGGATGCCGGTGGCGTTGTAGCCGTGGCGCGTAAACAGTTCGCGCCCCGCCTTCGTCAAACGGTTGGGGATGTCGGTCTTGTCTGCAGTGCGTGCCATGGCGGAATAATATGACCAGTCGTCTTAAGATGTCAAACAGCACTGCGCAAGCGTAGGCAAGGACGCATTTCCGGCCCTCTTCCGGGCACACGATATTTTTCCTTGACAAGGGAAGCCCCATGTTCCACTATGCATTCCATCGCATGCGATCTAAGCGGATGCGATTCAAATACAACTGACAACCACCAGAGATCCATTCCATGAGCAAGATCGAAAAAGTCCTCGCCACCGGCAAGACCCACACCATGCACAGCAGCGCCGGCGTTACCTCACGCGGCCACAACGGCACGCTGGACATCGCGCTGTCGCCCGGCAACAGCACCACCCCGGCGCACGTGTTCACGACCGTCCAGCCCCACCCGACCGCGGAACAATTGTTCGCGGGTGCCTGGTCGGCGTGCTACATCGCCGCGGTCGGCCTCGTGGCCAAGGAGATGAAGCTGGAACTGCCGTCCGACCTGGCCGTGGACATCGAAGTCGACCTGGGCCAGACCGGCGCGGATTACTTCCTGCAGGCACGCCTGAATCTGCGCGCGCCGGGCCTGCCGCAGGATGTCGCTACGCAACTCGCTCACGCCGCCGATGCGATCTGCCCCTACTCGAAGGCAACCCGCGGCAATATCGAGGTGGCGCTGAACGTGTTTACGTCGTAACTCCCTGACCTTTTCGTTATTTCCCATTAGTCGTATGCGATGTAATCGGATACGACTAAACATCACCTGATACAAGGATGCATACCATGACCACGCTCATCTCCATCGCCCGCTACACCGTTGTCGCCGCCGCTCTGTTGACCGCCGCCGCCGCGCAAGCCGCCGGTTCGGCGCGCGACCCTTTCACCGAGGGCGCCCGCTCGGTCACCAGCGCAGCCGATCCGTACACCGACGGCGCACGCTCGGTACACGGCACGCGCAGCCCGTACTACGACGGCGCCCGCGGCAAGGTCGACCCTTACCTCGACGGCGCACGCGCCTGAGACCGCGTAGCGCCGCGGAGGCCAGATTGTGCGCACGATTCTCTGCCGGTTCCGGGCGCCCTTCCCTCGGGCTCCAGGAACCGCCGCGGAAAGTTATCGCACCTGCGATAAAATCGCATACGATCTATAATCGACGCTTGCGATCCATCCGTCTTTGGCCAACGAGGCAGCAAATGAAACCCACCGACAAGCCCGCCGCAACCCCGATGCTCTCGGACTTCCTGTGCTTCGCGGTCTATTCCGCGAACCTTGCCTTCGGCAAGGCCTACAAACCGGTCCTTGAGCAACTGGGGCTGACCTATACGCAATACATCACCATCGTTGCGCTATGGGAGCAGGACGACCAGACCGTCGGCAGCCTGGGAGAGAAGCTGTTTCTCGAATCGAACACCCTGACGCCGATCCTGAAGAAGCTGGAGGCGATGGGCTATGTGGAGCGGCAGCGCGACCCCGAAGACGAGCGCCAGGTACGTGTGCGCCTGACCAAGGCCGGCCGCAAGCTGCGCGAGCGGCGCCTGGAATCCAGCCTCGCCGGAGCGACCGGCCTGGCCCCGGACGAATTCGCCCGGATCCAGAAGGCAGTTGCGTCGCTGCGCAACAACCTGATCCAGTCGGTGAAAGACAGCGAATGAACCAGCACACAGGATCCATAGCCATGACCAGCACAGCCGCCCAGTACAGCCCGATCAGCTGCGAGTTCCACGACCGCCTGGAAGACCTCGCCACCGTGCGCAGGCCCACGCAGATCCACTACCGCGACGCCGATGGCTTGCTCCAGCAGCGCACCGAGACCATTACCGACGTGTACAGCCTGGGCGGCGCCGAATATCTGACGCTCAAGACTGGCGAGACCCTGCGCCTGGACCAGCTCCTGGAAGTCGACGGCGAGAAGCTGGCGGACTACTGAGCCCGCAAGATTCCGAGCCGGAAAAGACAAAACCCCTCGCAGCACACGCTGTCGAGGGGTTTTGGGAATAAGAGCCTGGCGATGACCTACTTTCACACGGGAATCCGCACTATCATCGGCGCGGAGCTGTTTCACGGACCTGTTCGGGATGGGAAGGGGTGGTTCCAGCTCGCTATGGTCACCAGGCATGAGGGGTTGCAGCGCTGAGGTTGAGGTCAACGCTGCGAATAGGGATGTAGTTGGGGTTGTGCGTATCTGGCACAAGGCGATCGACTCACCAGGCAAAACACACTGGTTATAGGATCAAGCCTTACGGGCAATTAGTACTGGTTAGCTTAACGCATTACTGCGCTTCCACACCCAGCCTATCAACGTCCTGGTCTCGAACGACCCTTCAAGGCGGTCAAGCCGCCAGGGAATC